>CAYGVJ010000076.1:0-25183 GCA_964353255.1 uncultured Solibacteraceae bacterium
TATTGCTCTGAAGAGCCTTACGAGCCGCTAGGAAATTTTAGCCGGACAGCAGTGATCTCACAAAAGGGTGGGGAAAGCAGCAGGCGGCGGTTCCTTGCAGAAACCGCAAGGGACAAAAATAAGTGAGGTCTCCGCTAGACACGGCTCGTCGCCTCCACGTAAAGTGGCCGCAATGTTGCTTGGCTGCCTCTGCAAAGGGGAAGGTGCCGCGCTGTCGGATTTCCTTGTAACCCGCCTTGGGTGGTCATTCCAAGGGATCATCAAGCCAGAGCAAATGGTCGCGGCCGCCACGGGTTGTGGCCGTCGGTCTCGTACCATGTGTTTCCGCTCGCCAAGCTTGAGCTGCTGTCAGAGGGGTCATGCGTTGGCGACTGCTGAGGGTCGAGTAGCCTCCCGCCGGTCACCCATGAGTCACGCGGTTTCGGACCAGCTGGGGTACCAGTGCCTGGAGATTGGGCATACAACATGGTGAACAGCTGGGCGATCACCCGCCGGTGGTTTCGGCCCGCGCTGTGCACCACGGGTGGTGGAACGCCTCGTTCTCGTCTTTGGCCTGTGATGTCCCAAGCGGTGCCGAGGCCGGCTTGGTCAAGCCTACGCGAGGGCAGGTGCGAGCTGAGCCCACGGCTGCTGCAGGGTCAGCAAGCGCAGCCATGCCACGAGAGACAGCCGCCTTCGGCCGCGGCCGGTGACTTCGAGCGCGAGGGACAGATCGTGCGGTTAGGAAGGCGAACCGAAGTCAGATAAGGAGGACCGCAATGAGAAGAGCCACAGGCTGCATATCGATCGCCGCCGAGCCAAATCCCGGCATTAGCGTCGAACGGGTCATCGAGTATTTTTGGCCGGACGGTACCCCGTGCACCATCTGGGTGGACGTCTTTCTCCACAATTTTTCCGACCGCGAGCGACGCTTACTTCTCCTCCATCGCGGGAGCCTTTGCGGCCTGAACGTGAGTGCGAAATCCTGGTCTCTCGCCGAGACCTCCCAGGAGAGCTTCGAGCGTGAACTGACGACTCGGATCATTTCGCTCCACGAGAACTTCGATCCAATCGAGTTCCCACAGGAGGGAACGGTTGCTGTGGCCGGACACGAGTACCGCGTCTGGCAGGGCCCCGAAGAACTCCCAGTGGTTGTGGGAGATAGAGATGGGACCGATGTGCCTTTCACCATGTGGGATGTCGGGGGTTTTACCCCTGGACAGAGGCATCTCCTCAGAGTCCGCCTTTCGATGGCCGAGGAGACCTTTGAGAAGCAGGTGGGCAACCGCGGATTCTTCGACGCATATGGGGAGGCAATTCTATTGCGCAACATCGAACAGGAAGATCTGCCTCACTGTGCAGAATCGGATACGGAATCGTATTGGCGCGGTTTCGACCGGTTCCAGGCTGCCGATCACGTCGTGCCGGACACTTTTGAGCACCTCGTTGTGTCTCCGATCGGCACTGAGCTTCGGTGGGAGACGACGGCGCTGAGTCAAAACCTCTCTTGCCAATTCGTCCCGCCAGGGGAGCTCAGGTCATGCACCCGTTGGTTCGTCGCAGACAACTCAGACAGCGAGCACTGGTGCCTTGAAGGCAGGCGCTGCAACGGGTTCGTGGTGGAGATGACAGCCGCGGAGGTTTCCACACAGCAGTGTCTGGAGCACGCCGCAGTCTAATACTGTTGCCAGCGCTCGTCTGCGGAGTTGTATACGCAGCTTCGAGCCAAGGCCCGACTGGCGTCCTCGCGCAAGCCGTTGCCAACCAACAGATCCGCTCGCCGAGTTTGCCCGGCATTGCCGCTGGGGGAGCCACAGTGCCCTGGCTTGTGGCCATCGGCGCACTCTTGGGGGCCGCTGCGGCTTTTTGGCGTGCTTGGGCTGCGCGGAGGCGACTGGAGAAGGCAAAGGAGGATCTGAGGACAGCGCAGACAGAACGGGCGACAGCAGAAACAAACCTCGAGAGGGCGCGGACCGAACTGGAGACAGCAAGGATTCAGCTAAGGCAAGCCGAAGCGGCGTTGAAGGGTTCACGAGAGCAACAAATCACCCCTGAATTGATCCACAGAATACTTAAACGCTGCGACTGCAGTGGTCGTTCTGTCTGTGGCCCGGTCTTGTGTCTGGAGCACTGTACGACTCCTGAGTGTGCCGCCGCGCAACTCAGTAGATTGCACAAGGTATTGAAGAAGGCGACGCTGAGTGACCCCCGTGATAACACCGTGAAGCCACTTCCGACAAGTGTTTCTTGGGTTCAGTATGCTCTGCGAAGGGCTGCAGAAGGCGTGCTTTGGCCGTCGCCCCAAGTGGCCGAAGATACAATAAGGAACAAGGCGATCGAGTGCTACGGGCTGCTGGCTCCAGGGCTGGTCACCGACGTCCAGAAAGATGAAGCGGCCCAACGCTGTCGGGAGTGGTTACTCCCGAGGCAGGGCAGGGAGAGGCTTCGGACGGAGGTCGCTCGCAACGTTTTGCCGCTTCTGCTCAGTGCTCACCCAAAAAACGAGGCTTTTCTTACCCTATATTTGGAATGGCTCCGCTCCGTGGAGGGGCAGCTTACACGGGAGGACCGCAGGGTGGTGGGGGCTCTCTTATGGGGGCTACACCGTTTGCGTACACTCAGTTCCCCTGATTTCTTACTGCTTCTCAAGGCCGGTCTCCCGCGCAACGCGCAGCAGTGGGAGAAGCTCGGCGAGGCTTGGCAGGAGGCAGTGTTCCGTGCCTTTGCGGGTGGCCGGCTGCTGGAACCCGAACTGCGCGAGTTCAGGCCCGTCGTGAAGCGCCGTATTCGTTCCCAAGAAATCGACCTCTTGGAGAATTCGCGCCGGGACCTAGAGTACGACACGCTTTGTCGGATCCTGGTCGCGATTGACGGCCACCTTGGCGTGGTGCGCTCGCTTAGGCGCAGGAACAGACACATTGTGCGGGGTCAGGTTTCCGTGAGGGCCCGGATCACCCTCGTGAGCGGTAGCGGCCCCAGCGAGCCGCTGAGCGGGGGAGTCGAGAATTTCTCGTTTGAGTCTGGCCCGTGGAGGCCCGGGGCGTGGGTCACAACCAACAAAGAGCCGGGCTGGCTGGCAAGTTCGGATCAGCCCTGGACGAAGGCTACGGTGGTGCTAGAAGTTAGCCCTGGACGCCACATCACTTTCAATGATGCCCTGGTCAAAGGTCCGATTGAACAGGGTCCAAGCAGTGAGTCCGAGCCGCATATCTGCGGCTTCCGAGTACAGTTCGGCGTGCTCTCCACTGGGACGGCTCCTGCGCTCGAGGCGCTCGCGACCCAGTTCCCCGTCACCCGGTAGCGGACGGTATCGGTGATCAGATGCTCTGCGTCCAGGCGCAAAGTGCCGTGACGGCGCCTTCGAGCCACCCTGCCTCCCCGCACACAGCTCCAGAGCGTCTGTGCCTTCCGGAAACGCACAATGCTGGGCGGGGCGAACGAGCAGCGCTTCGCGCTTCACTCCTTCAGCTCCACGATGGTCGCCCCCGCGCCGCCCTCGCCTGGCGGCGCCGGGTAGAACTTCTCGACGTTGGGATTGGCGCCCAGCAATTCGCCGATGACCCGGCGCAGCACGCCCATGCCGAAGCCGTGAACGATGCGCAAGCGCTCGAGCCCGGCCAGCACGGCGCTGTCCAGGAACTTGTCCACGCGCGCGACGGCCTCCTCGGCGCGCAGGCCGATCACGTTGATCTCCCGCGCACTCGCTGCCGCCTCCGGCGCGGACTCGAAAGAGACTCCCCTGGGCAGCCGCGGCCCTTCGCCCGCCTCGGGCAGCACCTCCAGCACGTCATCGCGGGAAACCTGCATCCTGAGCCGCCCGGCCTCAACCTCCAGGGCATCCGCGCCGATCAGCCGGCGCACGCGCGCCGGCTCGCGGATACCTCGCAGACGCACCCTGACGCCCTCGGCAAGGGCCGGCGGAGCCACTTCCCCCTGGCGCGCCTCGGCCTGCGTGGCGAGCACCGTGACGTCGAACTCCTCGCGCACTTCGCGCTTGGCCCGCGCGACGCTCCGCAGGGCTTTCTTCTGCTCACCGGCTGAAGCGATCTTCTCAATCACTTCGCGGGCCTGCGACTCGAACTTCTCGAGCACCAAATCGCACCGGCGCTCCAGTTCCTTGAGCTTGGCTGCCTCGCGCCGCTCCGACTCCGCCTTGAGCGCCCGCTGCCGCGCCGCCAGCTTCTCCTGCTCGACCTGGAGCTCGGCCTGTAGCCGGCCCGCCTCTTCGATGCGCTGGTGCAGCTCGCTCAAGAATCTCGAAACATCCTGCTCCCGGCTGCCCAGGCTGGCGCGGGCGCGCCCGAGCAGGCTCTCCGGCAGGCCCAGCCGGCGGGCAATGTCCAGCCCTGCCGACTTGCCGGGAGCCCCGACCCGCAGAACGTAGGTCGGCTCGAGCGTCTGCTCGTCGAAGCCCATCGAGCCGTTCAGCACGCCGGGCGTCGTGGCCCCGTAGACCTTCAGCGCCACAAGATGGGTCGCGGCCAGCGTGAAGGCGCCCGAGGCGCGGAAGGTCTCCAGGATGGCTACGCCCAGCGCCCCGCCTTCCTCCGGGTCGGTGGCCCGGCCCAGCTCGTCGGGCAGCACCAGCGATTCCGGCGTGACGTGCTCGACCATCTCACGAATACGCGAGATGTGCCCCGAGAACGTGCTGAGGCTCTCCTGGATGGACTGCTTGTCGCCCATGTCTGCCAGCACCTGATCGAAGAACGGGAACTCGGCCTCGGCGCAGGGCACCGGCAGGCCGGCTTGAGCCATCAGGGCGAGCAGCCCCACAGTTTTCAGCGTCACGGTCTTGCCGCCGCTGTTAGGCCCGCTGATGAGCAGCGTGCGGGTGTCGCCCTCCAGCGCCAGCGAGAACGGCACTACGCTTTTCCGCTGCTTCCTGAGCACGTCTTCGAGCAGCGGATGCCGCGCCTCCCGCAGGCTCAGGCGGCGCCCGTCGCGGGGGCTGAAGCGGGGCACCACACCGCCGAAATCCGCGGCAAAGGAGGCCTTGGCGAAAAGCAGCTCGAGCTCGGCCAGTTGCGCCACGCTGCGCGCGATGGCCTCCAGGTACTGCCGCAGCCGGTCGCTAAGCTCCAGCAGGATCCGGCGCACCTCGGCCAGTTCCTCTTCCTTGAGTCTCACCAGCTCGTTGTTCAGCTCAATGGTCTCCAGCGGCTCGACGAACAGCGTGTGCCCGGTGCCGCTGGCCGCGTGAATGACCCCCTCGATGCGCCGCCGCTGCCCGGCGATCACCGGCACCACGAAGCGCTCGTTGCGGATAGCGACGAATTCCTCCTGAAGCACGCCCTCCTCGCGGTGGAGGCGCAGGAAGCGCTCCAGCGATTCTTGAATTAGCTGCTGCTGCCGCTCGATGTCGCGTCGCAGCCGCGCCAGCCCCGGGCTGGCGTGATCGGCCACGGCTCCATCCGGCAGGATCTTGCCGGCCAGGTCGCGCAACAGGTTGCGAAACTCGCCGATGGCCGCCCCGCGCGCAGCCAGCTTGGGAAAGCGCGCCGCGGCCGCCACCAGCAGAGCGCGCGTGTCGGTGGCGCGGTCGAGCAGTGCGATGAGCGCGAAGATCTCCTTGGGCTCTAGGGAGGCGCCCTCGATCGCCAGCTTGCGGAGCGCCTCGCCGGGGTCGGTCAGGCCGCTGAAGCGGATGCGCACCGCCGCCCCGCGGGCCGCGGGCTGAGGCCGCGCCGCGGTCTGCCAGTACTCGATGGCTTCGGCCACCTCGGCCAGGATCTGCTCGACTGCCGCCCGATCCGCGAGCGGCGCGAGCTTCTCCAATTCAGCCTGCCCCAACGGGCTCGCGACGTAGCGCGCCAGCAGGCGCTTCAGCTCGTCGAATTCCAGCAGATCGGCGCTTGTGTGTTTCAAGCTGCGGCTCTCCATTGTAGCCGAGCCGGCAGCGCGGTTGACGCCAGCGGTGCGCCGTCGCTAGATTGGTATAAGAGCCGCCGGGCTCTTTCAGCATGTCCCCATCGTCTAGCCCGGCCTAGGACATCGCCCTTTCACGGCGGTAACGGGGGTTCAAATCCCCCTGGGGACACCACGCTAAATCAAGCACTTGCGGGAATTGGCTCCGGCAGAGCCTTGGGAGCGGTAACGCCTGGGCAACGCAAATCGCCAAAAACCACGTCCAGCCGTCTCACCGCATCGGCCAGGAATGCCGGGGACAGGTGCTGGCAGGGGGCCGCCATCCGAAGGTCCTTGTGCCCCAGCAACTGGGCTACGGTGTGGATGTCGGCCCCCTGCATCCTCAGCCAGCTTGCCGCCGTGTGGCGAAGGTCGTGGAATACGATCTCTGACCTTTGCATCGAGTGGCGACTGCCAGTCCCGCGACTGGCCGCAGCCATTCGGGAGCCGCTTCCATTAGTGCCCTAAGCTCCGTGGGCTGGAGGTAGGGGACCGGCGCGGCGGGCCGACCCCCAAGGCCCTGGTCTGCTCCGCTCTCAGCAGTTCCGCAGCCCGCAAGCTGCGTGCCTGGGCAAGGCTCGTGGCATTGGTCTTCCGGAAGTGGCGCTGTCCCTGGGCGTCGGTCCAACTGATCCAATACCCCTTGCGATCTTTCCGAGTGAACACGCCATCAGCGTTGTTCGGCATCGGCACCTCCGTTTCTTGCCTTGCGGGGCTTGCCCTTGGGCCTCCCACCCAGTCGCCCATTGGCCCGCGAGGCTGCCGCCTTTCGCTCGCTCCTGGCCGCCCCCCCCACGGCTCCCCGGCAGGCCAGACAGACAAGGCGGACCCTGTGGATCTTGCAGCGTGGAACTGTCACGACCTCATTATAACCCAACTACTTGGGTTTTCCAAGGAAAAAATAACCCATCGTGTGCGGGCCGGCGACGATCAGCTATACTTCGTGCACCTGGTGGACCATCGGGGGATTGCTCCGGAGAGCTCCCCAGGCAATTGGGTGCCAGGACCCTCCTCCAGAGCAGCCTCCCGCTTCAACCCGCCTCTCCGATCAAACCCCTTGACCAAGCAATGCTCCGGTGCTATTTTCTAGTCAGTAGCCGGGGCGACCGTCAGACCGTGCAGCCATCGGCAGACGGACACCTGTCCAGGCAGGAGGCGGTATGAAACGAGCTCTCATCGGTCCAGCGTTCACGGTGGGCCTGCTATTCGGCCAACCCCAGTCCAGTTCCCTTGACGCGGGCCAGATCTACAAGAAAGCCGCGCCAGCGGTTGTGCTTATAGAAACCCACGATCTGAAAGGCCAACCGTCAGCGCGAGCCAGCGGCTTCCTCGTTAGCGCGGACGGCAGGATTCTAACGAACTACCACGTGGTTGCCCATACCAAACAGGCGACCGTTGTGCTGGCAAACGGAGACGCCTACGATACGGTTGAAGTGCTCGATGTGGATCAACGCAAAGACATCGCGTTCTTGAAGATAAAGGCGGTGGAACTGCCCTTTCTTGTCTTCGGTCGTTCAAGTACGGTAGAGGTAGGCGACACTGTTTTCTCCCTAGGCAACCCGCTCGGTCGGCTGGAAAACACACTATCCCAGGGGATTATCAGCGGCAAGCCGCAGGGACCCGGCTACCGATATTTCCAGACTACTGCTGCAATTAGTCCAGGAAGCTCAGGCGGGCCGTTGCTCAATGCAAAGGGTGAGGTGATTGGAATCGTTACGTTCTTTCTGGAGGAAGGCCAGAGTCTGAACTTTGCGGTACCCATCGACTACGCGAGAGGAATGCTCACATCCACCCAGCCGCAGCCCCTGGCAGCGATTTACGAGCCTGAACCACCGCCACTTGCGAAACCGCAGGAAGCTCCCGCTGCGGCGCCCTCAGCAACTCCGCAGAAGACTAGTCAGCAGCTACCGGAAGAATTCAAGCGGGCAAGCAATATTTTCCTCGAAAAGCAGCTTCGTCACTGGACCGCAGAGGACGCGAAAGCACTTCTAGGCGAACCGGTTCGACACCGTGCCTGGTACAGTGCCACCGGAGAGGCTTACGACATCTACGCCTACACCGATCCAACTCGACTCCATCGGGAATTCGAGTTGAGTTTTAACCGAGCGGCGAAGACTATGGAGATCGTATTCATATTTCCGTGGGACTTAACTTGGCAGCAAGCCAAGCAGTGGTGGGGCGATGAGTTTCGGGAGGAAAGGAAGCCCGATGGTACCCGTTTCTATCACTACAAGAACAGGCGGCTAAGCGTTATTACTCGAAAGGATGGAAAGGTGATGAGTTGGTATGTGTACTGACACCGCGGCCTCTCGGCCCCCGACGGCTGTTCTTTTTGGTGTGCGTTCCCTCGGCACCCGTCTCCTATCCGTTCCGAACCTCTCCCAGATGCGTCTGGCTCCCGGCGGTCATGCCGGCCACACGCTGCGCCACTTCGCTAGATTTGGTGGCGTAGCGAGGCGCTAAAGCCGATTTTGCCGTTCACGTTGAAGGACGTGGGCCGTTCTTTGCCTCCTTGGTGTTATGCCTCATGTGGCAGTACCCGTCCAGCACGTCTTCGGCAACCCTCCACACGCCCCATTTAGCGAGAGGGGCCTCACAAGGAAATGGTCATCCTGGGGCCTTGAGATATGCTTCACGAAATGTCCCCCCCTACCGAGTGAGAGAGAAAAGTGGTTTGTACAAGCTGTGGGAGGGGGGACAAATCGTGAAAGCCGTCCGCACTCCTAAGTCGGCCCTGGGGAATTGTCGTACCTTGCGACGCCAGCCCTCCGGAGGAGGTCCTCGGCAAGTGTTGACAGCCGATGAAGTTCCCTGTTTCCGTGTTTTTCCGTTTGAATGAGACCCTGCAATTCGAGGTCTTGAACTGCGTAGTGGAATGTGGTGGGCGGGATCTTCAGTTTGCTAGGATCAGGAAGCTCCCCGGAGATCAGGGCATCGAGGATCGCGCGCCTGATTGAGGGAATGCAGTCGAACGCGACCCGCCGCACCAAGCCCAAGTCCTTTTCATTGACGACCCGACGACGGTCCAGGCGAGCGGAACCCTTGGCAAGCTGGACAAGCTGCTGCGCCAGCCGAGTGGGCGATTCGGCTTGGGGAACGTAGAAGACAATCTCCTTAGCGTTCCCAGACCTGGGTACGTGGGTGCGACCATGCACGGCGACTTCGGTCAGGGCCGCAATCTTGCGCTGAATCTCCGACGGCACTTCAGGTTCTACTACGGGCAGGCCATTGAAAAGGCCATGCACCGCCTGTTTCAAAGCCTTCTTCGCATCGGCGTTGTCCTGATTCATGGCAGAGAGAGCAGCCTCCTCACCCTCTGCCCTGGGCGACCGCACCATCAGGAATCTTTCACCCAACGTCTGGAAGATCGAGTAGTGCCGGTCAACTTCCGGCGTGGCACAAACCGAGAACGTTATCCGACCGCGCCAGTCGCGCTCCCCCAGCCCATCACTGGTGCCGTACTCCTTGTGCAGGTGTCCGTCGTAAATCCGCCGCATGTCGGCTAGGACGCTGGGGCGACTGTCCCGCTTCATCGACAGCACCGTGCTGAAGTCGGGGCAAAGGATTCTGGCGTCCTCACCAATTCGATGAAGAAGGCTTGCTGACGTCTTGGTCGGTTTCCCCGGGTCTTTGATCTGCCCGCTGATGAACGTGCTGGAAGTGACTTGGTCGATAACAAACACCCCACGAAGCCCCTCCAGGGCCTCAAGGAGTTCAGTCTTCATTGTTCCCGGCGGCGCTACATGCATCATCCACGCAGGAAACCCCGGTAAGCTGTGGGCTGCGATGGCTGCGTACACGGCACGGGCGGCCTCAAGGTCTGGCTTGTAATGGTGAGCGTCTATGGCCTCCTCGACCCGTTTCCAAGCCACGCTGGGTCGATTGTTTGCTGCGTCCGGCTGACTTTCCGCAGGTGGCCGTTGAACTCCTGACTCGGCTGTGCGGCAGGAAGTCAACCCGCTAACAAGCCTAAGGGGTGGCCGGATCGGCCCTGGTTGGATGGCCCGTTGCGCCGCGCTGACCGTTGTTCCGGGGTCCCATTGAGTCTCACCGTTCGGGTTCATCGCGCGTCCCTCCGGGCACACAGTCGGTGCCTCCGGCACATCGGCATAGATGAAGTCTCGCTCGCTGCCCACAGTATCGATTGGATTATTCGTCTCTTCTGGCATCGCTATTCCCCCTGATTTTTCCAGGCAGTTCACTGGGTTTGAGGTTTTCCTCTCGACGGACGTGCACAACCTTGCCGTCCTCGAATTTCAGGGCGATGAATCCCCAAAACCGCTCTCCGGCAAGCGTTCGTAAATAGGCCAGGGCTGTTTCGTTGGCAGTAGTCATTGCGATACCCGCGCTCTGCCCTGCATCGGACGACTGACGTTGACTGACCCTGGCTGACCTTGCAGAAACTCTTTCAATTGATGCTCGGGCACTCTCCAGACGCCGCCGAGTTTCCGACCCGGCAGATACCCGCGCCTGAGGGAGCGGTAAACCCACTGCGCTGAAAGGCGCAGTCTCGCGGCGGTTTCGGGGACTGTTAAAACGTTCATTTGGCACTCCTTGGATATTCTCCCCGGCGACAGGCAGGCCAGTTACTTCCGAGATTCGCTTCGCGGGACTGCCTCAAGCCGAGGCTTGTCATATCCCCTCCAATCGGGAATCTCAGCGGGTGCTGGAATTCCTGGCTTGTGTTGCTCGGCTTGAGGCCAACTGGCGGGCCGTTCGGCTCGGTTGCGCCAACTGGGCAACCGGGCCTCGGGGTGTCGTGCGGTAGCACGCTCCCGGAAGAACAGGAGCACCCGGCCTAACCATCTGGTGGCCGGGTCCCGTCCTCCATTCTGTATTGTACCACAAAGGGGGATGTTTGTCAAGTTATACCACAGAGGGGTGGTATGTGTCAAACAACTGAGTTACTGCTGAAGCCAGTTTGCTTTTGTTCAGTTAGGCACGGCTTTCATGGCCTTATCCACACGGCGGTGTCGAGGCTAGCAGCCTAAGAAGCCCTGACGGAACGGGTCGATTTTCGGATGAGGCGGCCCCACGACAATGCCGCCTTCCCCATCGGAACGCCGTGGAGAGGATTCGGGCTATCCGCCAGGGACCGCTCCCGGTTTCCCCAGGAAGGCGGGGGATTCTACCGCTACGGGGCTTGCCAGATCACCTTCCCCTGCGATCCGAACAATCTCAGGAACGGGCTTCCGTCCTCCGGCACAACCACCCCGAACCGCGGGTTCCCCGCCGCGTCGCACAACGTCAACGAGAGCCGGTCGCTTATCACATCCAGGCTCGCCCGCCACCGCCCTTCGGCGTTGTACAAGTCGAGGCTCGGGTTTCCGTCAGAGACCAGGTTGAGGCTGGCCCGCGTCTGCCCCGCCGCGTCGTAAAGATCCAGGCGCGGGCTTCCGCCAGGGAGCACACCCAGGACTGCCCGCTCCTCCCCAGCCGCGTCGTACAACCATAAGCGGCTTCCGTCGCGGTCCACAGCCAGCATCGCCTGCTTTTCTTCCGCACCGTACAAGGCCAGGGCCGGGCTTCCGTCCCGGAGCACGGCCACCTCGAACCGCAGCTCCCCCGCTACGTCCCGCAACCTGAGGAGCGGGAGTCCGTCGCTTTCCACAGCTAGGTCCGCCCGCCACTGCCCTTCGGCGTCGTACAAGGCTAGACCCGAGTCTCCGTCAGGGAGTGTGCCCAGACTCGCCCGCACCTTCCCCGCCCCGTCCACCACCTCGAATCGCCTAGCCCGGACCAGATCAGCTATGGCACCTTGTCCTCCCGGTTCCATGGTCGTTCACCTCCCCATGCTGGCAATGGTAGCGCTTCGCCGCCCGCGCCGACCGCAGGAAGGGCGGTTTCCGCCTTGGGAGCGGGCATCGTAGCGGCGGGGGGCGCTCAGCCGGCTGTTCTTCTGACTAGTCTCTGTAGCACGTTTCCGTGGGGTCTTCCGGGGCCGTGGGTTCGGAGCCGGTGGGCAGGTTGGCCCTGGGGGGTCAATGGAACACCCCCTGGTGAGCCTTGGGCCAGGCCGAAGCGAACAAGCACCCAGGGGATGTTCGGAGACTTCCAGGCGCAATTTTCCAACGCCAGGACTCAGGCCCCTAGCGCCCGTGGGCAGTGAGATCGCGCCGTCGGAGCCGCTCCCGATGAAGGGGATGAAAGGGCCGCCCAGACGGAGCCGGTTGGACGTATAATCGATAGCGGCCAGGAGGCGAAAAGGGAAATCCTGGTTAAGCTCGCTCAGATGGCAGTCACCGGCTCATATTTGGCCATGGAGATTCGAGGCCGCGTCGTTGGCCCTCTGCTGGCCTTTGGCCAATGCATATTTCGGGATGTGCTTCCTCCGTTTGCAGATCTGGACAAGAGAGCGGATCAGGTCGCCAACGATTACTACAATCGCATTGGGTCCCAGCCTGCCGGAGAGTGGGGTGCCGACGTGGACATGGCGGATGTCGCTGAAGCCGCGCATGATCACTCCCTTGGCTGGTATCAAATGATGATTTCGGTCCGCCAGGCGATGCTCAACCTCTTGGCATCCGGTCTGTCTCATCTGGCGGAGCAACAGCTTGCCGATTCATGCCGCGATGCTTCGTTTGACGTAAAGCCGCCTCGCGATACAAATCGGGAAGTCGTCGTCAAGTGGTATCGCGACCATTTCCAGTTGGATCTCAAGAGCCTTCCATCATGGGAAGTATTCGATGAGCTTCGCCTCGTGGCGAACGCAGTAAAACATGGGGAGGGTTCGGCAACAAGCCAACTAAGGGCGTTTCGTCCAGAACTCTTCAGGAACCCTGACTTCGCTGAAATCGATAAGGAACTCGCGGAGGCCGGCATACCGCCGACGATGGGCCGTGTGCTCGCCCCACTTTCGGGGGAGGACCTCTTTGTAAGCGAGAAGCTGTTGAAGATGTACGTTGAAGGTGTAGAGTCTTTCTTTAGCGAGATTGCAGAGCATTTCAAGTCCAACGCTGACACCTTGTATCCTTCTTGAGGGCCTATGCCTTGCTCCTGTGGCGCTGTCATTCGCAGGCTGCCGCCGCGTCAGATGGCCCTCCGCCAGGAGCAGCCAATAATAGCGGGCATGTTTGATTAGGCACCCGCCCGTCTTCACCAACCGTTGCTGCAAGCTCGTCAGCGACCACTGCTCGATCCTGCTGGGCAGCACCAGGCGCCGCCACACGTTGCCCAGGTTGTAGGCCATCACGCTCAGCCAGAGCCGCACCTCGTTGGACCGGAACCGATGGCAACTCAGGCGCGTCGTCTTGACGGCCTGCTTGCCTTCTTTGGTCCACTGCTCGGCGGTCCCGTCCTTGCGGTGAAGCTGAAAGGATCACCTGCTTAGACGGCGGATTTTTGCGGCTTCGCCCTCGCCGAGTTCCGTTAGGGGTGTCATGCCGGGAGGTCCCACGGGCGGGATGGGGGGTGAGCGGCGGGGGTCTCTCTGGCTGCCTGGGGCAGCCCGCTACCTGGCTATCTCCGTCCGGTTTTCGGCCCGTCCTGGGCCACAGGAACGCCATTGAGGACCGCCAGAGGCGGAGGCGGTGACGCTCTGGTAACGCAAAGGGCGAAATCAGCATAGGCGGCAGGTTACAGCCGATTGAAAACAAAGCCGCCTCAGCGACCGACTTGCCCTTTCACGGCGGTAACGGGGGTTCAAATCCCCCTGGGGACACCACAACGGATCCGATGCGCCAGGTAATCTCCGACGGCCCCGCTCCACCCCTCCCCCTTGGTTACGGGCCGTGTGAGACCTCATAATCGCCGTAACTTGCATCCTCCGGAATGCATCTGGCTGTATGGAAGGAGGAAAAGAGAAATGAAACGCCAGATTCGAAGGATCGCGCTAGTAGCGGCCGGCGCTCTGCTGGCTGTGCCGATGTTTCTCCAGGCCTCCACCCGAGGGGCTCCCAAGACCTTGGAGGAACAGGTTCGGCACGAACTGGTGATGCTCCCTTACTACAACGTGTTCGACAACCTGTCGTTCGAGGTTAGTGGCGGCAAGGTCACTTTGACGGGGCAGGCTGTTCGCCCGACCCTGAAGACGGACGCCGAACGGGTGGTGGCCAGGATCCCTGGGGTGACCGCGGTGACGAACCAGATTACCGTGCTGCCGCTCTCGAGTCTTGACGACCGCATCCGGCTGGCCGAGCTGCGCGCCATTTACAGCCAGCCCATGCTGTGGCGCTACGGCCTGGGCGCGCTCCCTGCCATCCACATCATCGTCAGCAACGGGCACGTCACGCTGGAGGGCGTCGTGAACCGCCAGGCGGACAAGGACGTCGCCACCATCCTGGCCAACGGTGTTCCGGGAGTGTTCTCGGTAACGAACAATCTACAGGTCAGCAAGGCGTGACGCCAGCGGGGATCTGTTCCAGCTTGCGGGCTTACGCCCCGGATGCGTAACGAAAACGGCGCCAGCCGCCGATCATGGGTGGTAGAGTTAGTTGGAGCAAGCATATGAGACTGCCGGTGGCTGGTTTGCTGGTAGCGTCGGTCCTCTGCCCGACCGGCTGCGGGTCCAACCAGGCGGGCCGTGGGCAGAGCGCCGGAGGCTGGGTAGCCCACAAGGGCGCCGGTTATACGCTGGAAACCCCGCCTGGCTGGACGGTGCGCGCCGAACCCAAGACGGGCCGGCTGGACATTCAGGGCACTGCCCGCGAGCAGGTCATCGTTTGGCCCGTGTTCGTGCCGGGAACGCTGGATGCCGGCTCCGCCCCGGCGGTGTTGGGGAAGCTGGCTTCAGGGCTGTGGCCGGACGCACGCTGGGAGGCGCCTCAGCCGCTGAGTGCCACCGCCGTGCGCGCGCGCGGACGCGCCGGAGACCGCGCCACCGTCGCCGCCCTGACCTGGATCGCGAGCCTCAAGGGCAATGCCGGCTACCTCTATGCCGTGGCCGCGCCGGATGCAAGCTTCCGTCCGCTCGAGGACGCCTTCGCCAGGATCCTGGTCAGCGTGCGCATCACCGGCACGCCATCGGGAGGCGGCCAGCCCGCGCTGAGCTGGGTCCGCTGGCAGGATCCGAAGGAGAACGCCTTCAGTTTCGAGGTGCCCACCGGCTGGAACGCGGCCGGCGGCCTGTTTCGCTTCGCCTCCGTGGATACCCGCACGGCCTGGCAGTTGAGCTCGCCCGATGGACAGGTCCGCATCACCGGGGGCGATGCCGAGGTGCCCCCCTTCACTGTTCTCACCCCGACCCTTGCCACGAGCGGCTTCTACGAAGGTTCCTGGTACTCGCCCGGTTACGGCCTCAACATGATGGTCCGCCGTTACCTGCCCGGCGTGGTCTTCGCCCGCGAGTACGTCCAGCGGAAGGCGCCGCGGGACTGCGCCGAGCTGACCTTCACGGAAACCCGCGAGCGCCCCGACGCTGTACAAGCCCTTAACGCCCTTTACGCGCAGTCCGCCGGCTATGTCGTCTCGACCCTCACCGCCGGCGAGGTCGCCTTCACCTGCCGCCAGAACAACCAGCCCATGAGCGGCTACTACTTCGCCGGCACCAAGTTGAACCAATCCCCGGGCGTCGCCCAATGGTACCTCGAGTACCTATTCGGCTTCTTGGCGGCGGCGCCGCGCGTGGCTGAGGCCCAATCCGTGCTCCACCACGTCATCGGCTCCATCCAGATCAACCCTCAGTGGGCCGCGACGCAGCAGGGCATCGCCGCGAACACTTCGCGGATCGTGAGCCGCACGCAGCAGGAGATCTCGAAAACCATCAGCGACACCTACTGGAACCGCCAGGGCGTGATGGACGAGCTGAGCCGGCGCCGCTCGAACGCCACTCTGGGAGTCGAGGACGTCCTTGACCCGGCCAGTGGCCGCCAGATCAAGATCGAGAGCGGCTCGGACTACTACTGGATCGACCACCGCGGCGCCATCGTCGGCACCCAGACCGACACCCGCCCCAACCTGGATTTCCGCCAGTTGGTCCGGCTGCCGTAGGGCCACATCATCGCGGCCCCTGGGTTGAAGCCCTGTCCAGCTTCCCACGACAGGCCGCTTGACGGAACCCCCCGGACAGTGATAGTAGTTCTGGAGGTCACAATTTCGCTTGACCCGAAAGAGGGCCGATGGTACGCTTAACATGTAGAGCCACGGAACGAGGTTCGCACTGCTTCTGCCCATGGATGCAGATGTTTCGCGCTCCAGCGGTGTCGCCGGGCTCCCGCGTGCCGGGCACCGCTCGGCTAAGCAGCAACCAGTCCTCTCGGCCCAGACCACGTCCCGCAGTGGGGTAGTGATCTAGGCGTGTGTGTTCTCGGCCCGGTCCAGCCGGGCCAGGAAGGCGAGCTAGGAAGATGAAGACCGAAAGGAATCAGCGACCGGCGGTCAGTGTCAGCCCAGGAACGCAACCTCTGGCTGCAGAGGGATTCCGGGAGCTCGACCTGTCCACCGCAGAGGCAGAACTTCGCTTACGAGAGTCCGATGTCCACTTGGCGCTGGCGAGCCTCGACGAAGCACGAGTCGTCAGGCAGGAGGCCCTGGAGTTCAAGTTCAGCGTCTAGCAGCCTTACTCCAGTTCAACAGTGGCTCCACGCTTCGAGGTTCACAGTTTCGGCGCGGACAGCTTTTACGCCGGCTTGGCGAATAAACACTTCACGCCGACAGAAGCGCAGCAACACGACCGAGCCATCTACCTCTTCAGGTACTTGGACAGGCTCCGAGCGAAGTCAATCGTGGTCGAGCACGGTTATACTGACCGCGACTACCTAGACGACTTCGCCGCCTACTACGTGAAGTGCTATCGGCCCTACGAGAGCCGATGCAAGCGACTCCATTTTTTCAGGCGCGAACTCTCGGAGAGCGAACTTCTCTCGGTCGTCCGCGGGGGGCCCGAGCGCGACGAGAACCTGCAGGAGGACTACCTCGGGTTCATCGTCGCACGCCCCTTGCCGCGGTCCGTCGTTGGACGAACGGTGCTTCGCACGTTCGAAAAGGACGGCCAGCGCAGGAACTACACTGCCACGTGCGATTACAAAGCCAATCTGTTCGGCATCGAGTTGGCCGTCCGCAAAAGCCTCGCCTTTCAAGAACAAGACACGGTGCTGGCCGCATGCGCAACGGTGGCACTGTGGTCGTCCTTCCAGAAAACCGCAGACCTCTTCGATACCCCGGTTCTCAGCCCGGTTGTCATTACGCAAGCCGCGAGCCAGTCGGCGCACTATGGGCGCCCAATTCCCTCGCACGGTCTTGAGGTGCGCGAGATGTGCTTGGCGATCAGGAGTGCTGGCCTTGAGCCGGAACTCGTGGACGTTGACGTCACGCCAAACCTGCCTCTGGTTTCGCTGTTGTACAGCTACCTGAAGATGGGACTACCGGTCATTCTCGGAGTCAGAGTCGAAGGCGTCGGGGGCCACGCAATCGCTCTTACCGGCTACTCCCTCCAGCCGAATCCGATACCGAATCGCAAGGAGGCTGCCGGCGCGGTCCCGTCCGTGCCGATGGTGGGCTTGCGCATCGACGGTTTCTACGGCCATGACGACCAGATTGGGCCCTTCGCGCGCCTGGACGTGATGCCCCCTGCCACTGTTGGCAGCACCAGGTACCCCGCCTGCTTCGAGAGCTCGTGGGTCGACAAGAACACTGGTAAGAAGCTCGCGCTCTACCCCCACGTTGTCATCATCCCCGTCTATCACAAGATTCGCCTGACCTTCCTGGACGTTCAGAAATGGGTCACCCGGCTACACCTGGTGCTCGATCTGGTATTCCCCGCACGGGCCGCCGTTGAATGGGACATACACCTTGGCTTTTCGAACGAGTACAAGAAGATGGTGCGTTCGCTCGCCGCACCCGAACGCAAAGCGTTTGAAAGGCTGCTGGTAGGCGACCACCCGAGGTTCATCTGGAGGGCGGCACTAAGCTACAATCAAAAGCCGATGCTGGAGTTGTTGTTCGACGCCACCGACATCGCCAACTCCTTCCCGGCTTACGAGGCGGTGTGGCCGCATCGGGCTTTCGCTCGGCAGGTGCAGATGGTACTCGAGGCGCAGCCCTTACGCGATCTGCTCGTTCGCTATCTGACTGAGCGCTTCTGGAAGTTCCTTACTCGTAGCATCCGGGACATGGAGGCGGAGGCCCAGCCGACCTTGGGGTTTTGATGCCGGCCACTCCCCACGGTGGCCGGGTATCCGCGAGAACCGCAACCCCAGGGACGCCTCTCGCTCAACCCACAGTGGGCCGCCATGCAGCAGGGCATCGCTGCGAACACTTCGCAGATCGTGAGCCGCACGCAGCAGGAGATCTCGAAAACCATCAGCGACACCTACTGGAACCGCCAGGGCGTCATGGACGAGTTGAGCCGGCGCCGCTCGAACGCCACTCTGGGCGTCGAGGACGTCATCGACCCGGCCACCGGCCGCCAGATCAAGATCGAAAGCGGCTCGGACTACTACTGGATCGACCACCGCGGCTCGATCGTCGGCACCCAGACCGACACCCGCCGCAACCTGGATTTCCGCCAGTTGGTCCGGCTGCCGTAAGCAAGAGTGCTAAGCTAGGAATGCGTCATGGCTACTGTCGTCCCCGCGCATATCGTCCGCACTCAGTTGGGCGCGCTGCTTGAGCAGGCCGCCCGGAAGCGTGCGCGCTTTGTCATCACCAGGAGCGGCAAACCCGCCGCGGTGCTGTTGTCGATATCTGACTTCGACGACATGCTCGAGGAACTGGACCCCGAATTCCGGCAGAGCCTTAAGATCGCCGCCCGGGAGTACCGCGCTGGCAAGGTGGTCACTCTGCGCCAGTACGTGAGAAACCGCGCGGCGGTCAACGGTTGATGGCGCGCATGCCCGGGGCATGGTAGCGCTCGCCCGCGGCCGCACCCAAGGGGAAAGCCTCCTCAAGACGCCGCAGCTCGTCCGCGTTCAAGCGAACCTCGAGCGTCGCGACGTTCTCTTCGAGGTAGCGGACGCGCTTGGTGCCGGGTATGGGTACGATGTCTTCGCCCTGCGCCAGCACCCAGGCCAGAGCAAGTTGTGCCGGTGTGCAGCCTTTTTCACCAGCCATGAGCTCCACTGTCTCAACGAGGCGCTGGTTGCGCCGTAGGTTCTCGCCTTCGAAGCGTGGATGATGGCGCCGAAAGTCGTCCTGGGAGAAATCCTCGACCTTCTTGAACCGCGCGGCCAGGAAGCCGCGCCCCAGCGGGCTATAGGCGACGAAGCCCACATTCAACTCGCGGCAAGTGGCCAGGATCTCGCCTTCCGGGTCGCGGGACCACAGGGAGTATTCCGTCTGGAGGGCGGCGATGGGGTGCACGGCGCAGGCGCGGCGCATAGTGGCGGCCGCGGCTTCCGACAGCCCCAAGTGGCGGACCTTGCCCGCCTTCACCAGCTCCGCCATGGCGCCGACCGTCTCTTCGATGGGCGTGTTCGGGTCAACCCGATGCTGATAGTACAGGTCGATGACCTCGATCCCCAGGCGCTGAAGGCTCGCCTCACAGGCCTGGTGTACGTACTCGGGGCGCCCGTTGACGGCCAGAAACTCGCCGCCGGGCCCGCGCACATTGCCGAACTTTGTCGCCAGGACCACTTCGCTGCGGCGCCCGCGGAGGGCGCGGCCCACCAACTCTTCGTTGCGCCCCATCCCGTATACGTCGGCGGTGTCGACGAAATTGACGCCGAGATCGATGGCGCGGTGGATGGTGGCGATGGACTCGGTCTCGTCGGCGCGGCCATAGAACTCCGACATCCCCATACAACCCAGGCCCAGGGCCGACACCGAAAGTTCGTTGCCAAGCTTGCGTCTCTCGATCACAATATCCATTCTATCGTCAGGGAACGCGGCCCGCCGCGCGTGCGATTGGTGCGCTGACAGCAAAAAGGGGCGCGCCCGTAGCGCAGGCCTTCGGCCTGCGGGACGCGCCCCTTTGCCGTGTCAAAAAAGTTTGACCCTGAATCTGGAATTTTCTGGTCCCCTTCTCTTCGGGGCTCCCCCATACTACCACAGCTTCAGCGGCGCCGCTTGCCCGCTGGGCCGGGCCCGGTACAGCCCCCACCGTCCGCCGGTGGACGGTGCAACCTGTTCCGCGTCCCTCACCAAGGGGAGGGGCAGTTGACCGTAATCCGTACGTAGCGAGGGATTGCCCCGGCGAGACGCCCAGTGGCGTAGTGTGCCAGTTCATGGGGTGGTCACTGGTTGGGTGAGCCAGCCGGGGGGCTGGCTCGCGGCTCAGGGGAGCCGCCCTACGGCGCGCCGTTGTAAGGCGGACGCCCCCGTCCGCGTCCGGCCTCCTAGCCGGACAGATTCTTACGTACGGATTACGGCAGTTGAAGCGTACGGCCATTTGCCGTACAGTTTAAGAGAGGGTAGTATCATGCTCCACCGCACAGCCGCGCCCGGGGCCGGACTCCAGCGCTTGGAGGCCAGAGTCACCCCGGAACAGAAACACCTCCTGCGCCGGGCCGCCGAACTGTCCGGACGCACCCTGACCGATTTCGTTGTCGCCAGCGCGCAAGAGGCCGCCCTCAAGACCATAGAGCGGCACACGGTGACCGCTCTGGCAGCCGGGGATCAGCAGGCCTTCGTCGAGGCTCTGCTCCATCCGCCGGCTCCCAGCCCGCGCCTGCGTACGGCTTGGCGGCGATACAGGAGGCGTGTGCCCCGGTGACGCCTCGCCGGCCAACCCCGGACTGCGTGGTCGAGCCGCTGGCGGAGCATCATGCTCGTGCGGGCTTCACCTGCGGGGTCCCGGAACTCGACGACTACCTCCGCCACCGCATCGGCCAGGATGTTCGCCGCGGGGTCACCTGCGCCCGTGTCCTGGTGGCAGCGGAAGGCCGCTGCACCGTCCTCGGATTCTATACCCTTTCCAGCACGATCATACCGCTGAAGGACCTCCCGCCCCAGGTCGCCGGGCGCCTGCCGAGATACCCGAATATCCCCGCCACTTTGCTCGGGCGGCTCGCCGTGCGCCTCACCCACCGGGGCAGAGGACTCGGCGAATTCCTGCTCATGGACGCCCTGGCAGTCAGCTTCCGGCAGAGCCGGATCGTGGCGTCCTTGGCGGTGGTAGTCGAGGCTAAGGACGAGGCGGCCCGTGTCTTCTACGCCAAATACGGCTTCAACCCATTCCCCGCGCACCCCAGCCGCCTGTTCCTGCCGATGAAGACCATCGAGCGCCTGATCCTCGGAGCCCCCACTCGCCTCAAGTGAGCTTCTCCCCCACCGCCTTGGCTTGCAGGAACAGCAGCAGGTAGTCGGAGCCGCCGGCCTTGGAGTCCGTCCCGGACATGTTGAAACCGCCGAAGGGGTGCGCCCCCACCATCGCCCCCGTGCACTTGCGGTTGAGGTAGAGGTTCCCGGCGAAGAACCGCTGCCGGGCCGCCTCCAGCTTCTCCCGGTTGCGACTGAACACCCCGCCGGTCAGCCCGTACTCGGAGTTGTTGGCCAGCTCCAGCGCATGCTCGAAATCACGCGCCTTGCTCACCGCCAGCACCGGCCCGAAGATCTCTTCCTGGAAAATGCGGGCTTCGGGGGGCACTTCGGCAAAGATCGTGGGCCGGATGAAGTAGCCCTCGCCCTCGGCGCGCCCGCCGCCGCAGATCAGCCGGCCTTCCCGTTTCCCGATCTCGATGTAAGCGAGGATCGAGCGCAGCGCGTTCTCGTTAATCACCGGTCCCATGTAGTTTCCGGGATCGTCCGCCGGGCCGACCGTGAGGGCCTCCGCCCGCGCCGCCAGCCGCTCGAGAAACTCCTCGTAAACGGGCTGGTCCACAATGGCGCGCGAGCAGGCCGAGCACTTCTGCCCCTGGTAACCAAAGGCCGACACCAGCACGCCCTCGACCGCCCTGGCCACCTCCGCTTCCCGATCGACGATGATGGCGTCCTTGCCGCCCATCTCCGCGATCACGCGCTTGATCCAGATCTGGCCGGGCGGCGTCCTGGCCGCCAGCTCATTGATGCGTAGCCCTACCTCCTTGGAGCCCGTGAAGGCGATAAACCGCGTCTTGGGATGCTCGACCAGCGCGTCGCCGACCACGGCGCCGCTGCCCACCAGCAGGTTCGAGCTCCGCTCCGGAAAGCCGGCCTCCCGCAGCACCTCACAGAATAGGGCGGCCATGGTGGGGGTGTCGCTCGAAGGCTTGAGCACCACCGTGTTCCCCGTCACCAGCGCGGCGGTAGTCATGCCCACCAGGATGGCCAGTGGGAAGTTCCACGGCGGGATCACCACCCCCACGCCCAGGGGCAGGTAGAACAGCTCATCGCGCTCGCCGGGTAACTGCACCACCGGCTGCGGCCCGCCGAGGCGCAGCATCTCTCGCGCATAGTACTCGCAGAAGTCGATCGCCTCACTAACGTCGGCCTCCGCTTCCGGCCAGGTTTTCCCCGCCTCGTAAACCAGCCAGGCGTCGAATTCCAGCTTGCGGGCGCGCAGAATCTGCGCCGTCCGCAGCAACATAGACACCCGTGTTTCCGCCGCCGTCCGGCTCCACTCGGGGAAGAACGAACAGGCCGCCTCGACGGCGTGCCTGGCCAGCTCCGGCGTCCCCTTCTGGTGAACTCCAACCACTTCGCGCGGACGGGACGGGTTCCGCGACTCGAACTTCCCGGTGGTCCGGAGCGGGGCGCCGTCAATCCAGAGGTCGTACTCGCGCCCCAACTCCCCGCGCACCCGCGCGAGCGCCTCCTCCATGGCGCGGCGGTTCTCCGGAACCGAGAAATCCGTCCATGGCTCGTTAACGAAAGTTGGCAACTGTGGCATAGGGCTCGTTCCATTCTATCTGAAGAGCCCCGTCGCGTTATGCTGGAAGCATGTTAGAGGAATACGCGGACTTCGCGGACGAATCAGAGGAGCCGGAAACTGGCGAGCCCCTGGACACCTCGCATGACCTGGACATGGAGACGGTCTTCATCTCCGACGCCCACAACGCTGAGATGCTGGCCACCGGAGTGCGCAGCATTTTGGAGGCGCAGGGGATCCCTACGCTCCTGGTGAGCGGCTCACAGTTTCCAAGTTTGCCGTTCGAGATTCGCGTCCCCAGGGCGCGGCTGGAGGAAGCCCGCGCCGCGCTCCAGGCGGCCGAGGAAGCCGGCCCGGCGGCGGCCGAGGAGGCCGAGCGCGAGTACGAGTTGTCGGGCGGCTCGGAAAGCGAAGCGACTTGACCGCGAGGCCGTAGCGAAACCTCTAGGAGGAAAGCCTATGCTGATCGTTCACGTCCACGCCCGCGTCAAACCCGAGTTTATCGGCGCCTTCAAGGATGCCACCGTCGAGAACGCGCGCCAGAGCGTGCGAGAGCCTGGCGTCGCCCGGTTCGACGTCATCCAGCAGGCCGACGACCCGACACGGTTCATTCTGGTCGAGGTCTACCGCACCCCCGAGGCCCCCGCGCAGCACAAAGAGACTGCGCACTACCAGATCTGGCGGGACCGCGTGGCCGGCATGATGGCCGAACCCCGCTCGGGCGTCAAGTACTCCAACGTCTTTGCCGCCGACGAAGGCCGGTAGGCAGACCATGCGCTTCGAATTCGCCACCGCCACGAGCATTGTGTTCGGCGAGGGCAGCGTGCAGCAGGTCGGACCGGCCGCCGGCGCCATGGGGTGCCGCGCCTTGCTGGTCACAGGCTGCCCGAAGGAACTGGCCGCGGGACTCATGGCTCGTCTCAAGGCGTCCGACGTGGCGTGCCTGCCGTTCCCCGTGGATGGCGAGCCCACCCTGGCGGTGGTCCGCGAGGGCGTACGCCTAGCCCGGCAAGAGCGGGCCGACATGGTCATCGGCTTGGGCGGCGGAAGCGCCATCGACGCCGGGAAGGCGATCGCCGCGCTGCTGGCCAACGGCGGCGATCCGCTGGATTACCTCGAGGTCATCGGGCGCGGCGAGCGCCTGCGCCTGCGCTCGGCGACCTTAATCGCTGTGCCGACCACTTCCGGCACTGGCGCGGAGGTCACGCGCAATGCGGTCTTAGGCTCGCCCGAGCACCACGTCAAAGCCAGCCTGCGCAGCCCGTTCATGTTGCCCCGGCTGGCGGTAGTGGACCCCGAGCTGACTCTCGAGCTGCCGGCCTCCATCACGGCCAGCACCGGGCTGGACGCGCTCACCCAGCTCATCGAGCCTTACGTGTCCGTCCGCGCCAACCCCATGACCGACATGTTCTGCCTGGAAGGCATGCGCCGGGCTGCGGGCGCGCTCCTCCGGGTCTTCCTGGATGGACGCGACCGCGAGGCCCGCTGCGACATGGCGCTGGCCAGCCTTCTGGGGGGACTCTCGCTGGCCAACGCCGGCCTGGGGGCGGTGCACGGGTTCGCAGCGCCCGTCGGAGGGATGTTCCCGGCCCCGCACGGCGCCGCCTGTGCGGCCCTACTGCCCGGCGTCATGGACGTGAACATCCGCGCCCTGCGCGCACGCGCTCCGGAGAGCGAGCGCTTGCGCCGCTACGAGACCATCGCCCAGATCCTGACCGGCCGGCCCGAGGCGTGTGCCGAGGACGGCGTCGAGTGGGTGAGCCGGACCTGCCGGCAGTTGCAAATTCCTCCGCTCGGCTCCTACGGGATCGAGGAGCAGGATGTGCCAGCCCTGGTGGAGAAGGCCGCGCAGGCCAGCAGCATGCAGGGCAATCCCATCGCGCTGACGCCCGAGGAGCTGCGCGAAATCCTGCTGCGCGCTCTGTAGCACTGGGCGACAGTACGGAGCCGCCCGCGTAGGCCGGCTCAGCTCTGGACTCCCAGTTTCCGGCCGATGGCCTTAAGCAGCAGGCGGTCTTGCGCCGTGAAGCCCACCTCCAGGGCCGCGTAGAGAGCCACATTCTTGACCGCGACCACACCGCCGATGTCGAAGAACAACTCCTCGCCGGATTCCAGCGAGCGCAGGGGGCAAGGCACCTCCGGCACGTCCGCTCCCGGTATGTTGGTGCCATCGGGCGGTATGTTCACCGTAACCGCCTCCTCCTTCTTGAGCACCAAAACGTCGAGCTGGGGCTTGCCGTCCGGTCCGGGCAGCGGGGTGCCGTTCGGCGCGGTGGCTAGCACCAAGTCGTAGATCACGTTGCGCCGGACGCTGGCTCCGGCGCTTGGGTCGCACCAATACTTGGGCGCCCGGCGGGAGTCCCAGGCGGGCGACTCCTGGCCGGTACTCTGGCGATAGTCTTCGCGGGTCTGGTAGTAGGGAAACAGGTAAAGGCTTTTCAGCCCGTACTTGGGGTAGGGTAAGGCAGGCACTGTCGGTCCTCCGTCTTGAAACTAGCCTGCGAGGGTGGCCTGCGGGCCGCGCCTGCCGGGTGAGCGCCTAAGTACAAACGACTTAGAGTTTTCCGGGGGACGTGAACGGCGCGGAGGATGTCCGGATCTCCGTTGAAAGTGAGCGACCCTCAACCCATTGAAGCAGCT
>CAYGVJ010000077.1:0-25161 GCA_964353255.1 uncultured Solibacteraceae bacterium
AACATGGTGGTGGACGTCGGCGGCGGCACCACGGATGTTGCCGTCATCTCGCTTTCCGGCATCGTCTATTCGCGCTCGGTGCGCGTGGCCGGCAACGAGATGGACGACGCCATCATGCAGTACCTCAAGCGCAAGTACAACCTGCTGGTGGGCGAGCGCAGCGCCGAGCAGCTGAAGATCCAGATCGGCTCGGCCTACCCGCTGGACAAGCCGCTGACCATGGAGATCAAAGGGCGCAATCTGATCGAGGGTATCCCGAAGACCATCACCGTGGAGGACAGCGAGATCCGGGAGGCCCTGTCGGAGTGCGTGGCCACCATCATGAACGCTATCCGCGTGGCCCTGGAGCGCACGCCGCCCGAGCTGAGCGCCGATATCAGCGACCGAGGCATCGTGCTGACCGGCGGAGGCGCCCTGCTGAAAAACCTGGACCGGCGCATCCGGGAGGAGACCGGGTTGCCGGTTTCGATCGCCGAAGAGCCGCTGGCTTCGGTGGTGCTGGGCATCGGCAAGATGCTCTCGGACTTCAAGCTGCTGCGAAAGATCTCGCTGGAGTAGGGGCGAGGCATGCCTCGCCCGTACAGCGCAGGGGCCGACCATGGACTTCTTGCTCAGCCGCTACCGCAACCTGACGGTGCTGCTGCTGGTGATCTTCGCACAGCTCCTGCTGCTGGCCTACCAGGTCAAGACCAGCCAGGACGTGCGGCTGGTCCGGGTCTGGGCGGTCACGGCGGTGACCCCTTTGGCCCGGTTTGTCGAGGGCGTGCGCCTCGGGACGACGAACCTGCTCGAGCAGTACGTCCTGCTCCGCCACCAGGGGGAGGAAAACCGGCGCCTGAAGGGCGAGTTGGGCGGGCTGAAGATGGAGAGCCAGCGTCTGCGGTCGGAGCTGGAGACGGCAGACCGGCTGCGCGTGCTGAGCGAATTCCAGCCTCGCACGCCGTCACGAACTCTGGCCGCCCGAGTAATCGGAACCGGGACCGGCGCCAGCTCGAAGGTGGTGTTCGTGGACCGGGGGTCTTCCTCGGGCGTGATGAAGGGGATGGCCGTGGTCACTCCGGATGGCATTGTCGGCAAGATCATCGCCGCTTACCCGACCGCCTCCCAGGTGCTGCTTGCGCTGGGACATCTGGGAACCTTCTATTTTCCGAATGTCGGACCGGGAGCGACGATTAACTCCCCCGTACCGCTCACCCCTGGGGTTCTGGCTGACTTCTCGGACGGCTATGTGAAGACCTCGTTGTGGATGGACACACTACCGGGTTTCAATTTCAATGCCTACGTTGGTTTTGCAGACGTGACCCTGCAAGTGAATGGCACTGAGGTTCCTGAGCCTGCTAGCTGGCTTTTGACCCTGGTAGGGTTTGGCCTATTCTCTCATCCACGGCGGCGCTCGTCGGAAGTCCGAGGCTAACCAGAGAAACGCGCGCGATTTTGCGGTTCTTAGTCAAAAGCCATCCCGGCATTCTGCCTTTAGAGCCTCGCGCGCGCCCTGATTGTCGGGGTTCAACTGAAGGGAGCGCTCGTAGTTCTGGATGGCCAGGGCCTTGTCGCCGGCCGCCATATAGGCCTCCCCCAGGCTGTCGTGGACGTTGGACGAGTTCGAGAAGGCCTCCACGTTCAGCTTGAAGATCGCGATGGCCTCCGGGATCTTCTTCATCTGAATCAAGAAGGGAAAGCTGTTTATTCATTCATGGGCAGTGGCAGGAAGTCGTAGTCCAGGATCAGAGGACTCCCAAGCCTTCGGCCGCCCTCTTCTCACTGATAGCCCACGAACTTCCGGTTCGACATCACGTAGCCGAAGGAGCCAGCGTCCAACCCTTGCACCTGAAACCGGTTGAGCTCGCGAATTGAGGCAGAGTTCACCTGAAGTATTCCGGTCGACAGAGACTGGCCGCCCCCAGGGGGGATTGCCGTGCCGGACACAGGCAGAGCCGATAGTACGAGCGCTGGAATCGTGAACCGGCCCGCCGCGGAGCGTTCGACGCAGGCAAACAGCGACCCGACTCCAAGGTTCGTGTTGGTCGACAATCCATAAATGAGCACGGACTCCTTAGCCGTGTCGCCGCCACTCCAGGTGACGGTCAGATCCTGGGAGCGGTTGACTGCCGTGATGCTCGAGTGATTGGTCCAGATCGGTGGCGCGGGCAGCGTCAGCGTGGCCCGATACGGGCCGATATTGGGGCTGCCGTTCCCATTGTCCACGGTGTAGACGCCCGGCACGAGGTATTCCGGCCCATATGAACCGCTGATGGGTGGTATGCCGCCGCCCAGATCGGTGCCGCCGCCGTTCTGCCACTGCTTCGAACCGCGCGGGCCGTTCAGGTTCAGGGCCGCGCCGCCGTCGATACCCGAGGACCCGTCTGAGCCGGGGTTTTCTGTGATGTCAAAAGGATCGTTAGGGTCGAGGCCGCTCGATACGACGGTGCAGGTTCCGTATGGTAGGGCGTAGGTCTCGATGCGATTCAATTTCAACAGCGTTGCGTGGGGCCAGCGGTTGGAGCGGCTGTTGGCTTGATCCCACACCCCGGGAAAGACGTTCAGAAAGTTAAGCTTCGATAGGGTGATGAGAGTCAATCGCAACCAGCCGCTGGAGCGCGCGGTCTCCATATCGGCAGCGGAATAGGAGTTCGGGTCGGAGCAGACGCGCCCGCGGGCGGCGATCGAGATGGTCGTGAAGTTGCTTACCACGCCCCCGGCCCTCAGGACCAACGGGACCTGGCAGCCCTCCGGCACGTCGGCGGAGAGTTCGAAGTTGATCTGATCGATCCCGGGAAACTGCGGCGACCGGCCCTTGTAAAGCACACGGGCGCTCTTGCCGGCTACCAGCACCTCGAGGTTAACGTCCAGGTCGCGCACCTCGGGCGGCCGGGATTCGTCGAAATCCACCGGCCCCAGCCCGGTGCCCCACAGGATCATGACCTGTCCAGGACGGGCCACATCCGTGAGCGCGTTCACCGGCTGATCGGTCGCCGAGACGTAGTTCTGCACGATGCCCGGACCGCTGCCGGCCTGGTTGCGCGTGAACACGCCCACGCTGCTGCGCGCCACCCGGAAGGGCACCGGCGCGCTGGTCTGGTTGTTGTAGGTCAACGTGATGGTCGCGTCGCCCGGCGGAGCCCGGGAGGACAGGATCGCCGCCGCCTGGCCCGCAGACGTGTAGATCATGATGGCGTCCGCGGTCACTCCTCCTCCGGTGACACGAATCGACGTGCCCGCCAGTTGGGTACGAATGGGAAACGACTGCACCAGCCGGAGCGTGCCCGGCCCCAGCCGCTGGGGTGTATGGTTCTGAGCCGAAACCTTCGCTACAATACAGCGTTGTGAGGTCAGGAGTCGAGAGTCAGAAGGCTCGCCGATTCTGACTTCTGAATACCTGGTCAACTGGCGCGAATCGCCATGGAATCTCTGATGGGCCGCTACCGCAACCTGACGGTGCTGCTGCTGGTGATCTTCGCACAGCTCCTGCTGCTGGCCTACCAGGTCAAGACCAGCCAGGACGTGCGGCTGGTCCGGGTCTGGGCGGTCACGGCGGTGACCCCTTTGGCCCGGTTTGTCGAGGGCGTGCGCCTCGGGACGACGAACCTGCTCGAGCAGTACGTCCTGCTCCGCCACCAGGGGGAGGAAAACCGGCGCCTGAAGGGCGAGTTGGGCGGGCTGAAGATGGAGAGCCAGCGTCTGCGGTCGGAGCTGGAGACGGCAGACCGGCTGCGCGTGCTGAGCGAATTCCAGCCTCGCACGCCGTCACGAACTCTGGCCGCCCGAGTAATCGGAACCGGGACCGGCGCCAGCTCGAAGGTGGTGTTCGTGGACCGGGGGTCTTCCTCGGGCGTGATGAAGGGGATGGCCGTGGTCACTCCGGATGGCATTGTCGGCAAGATCATCGCCGCTTACCCGACCGCCTCCCAGGTGCTGCTGGTAACCGATCCCAGCTTTGCGGCCGGAGTGATCTCGCAGAAGCACAGGGTGCATGGCACGCTAAAGGGCCGGGGATACGGCGCGTGCCTGGTTGATTACATCCAGAATGAGCAACTGGTCGAGTCCGGCGAGTGGTTCTACACCTCCGGCGATGACGGGGTTTTCCCGAAGGGCCTGCCGGTGGGCACGGTGACTTCCTCCCGCCCCGGCGACACGTTCAAGCAGATCTTCGTGACGCCCACCGGGCTGCAACGGGGCCTGGAGGAGGTGTTGGTCGTCCTGGAGCCGGTGCACCAGCCGATTCCCAACGGCCAGCCGGCCGCGACGGGCATATACGTGTTGCCGCCTCCGAAACCCGAGCCCGCTGAGGCGGGGCTCGCGGCAGGGGGTGTAGAGGCGCAGCGCGCCCCGGGCACGGATGCGGACCGCTTGCGCGAGCAGTACAAGGCGATCGGGGCCGCGCAGGGCCACACCTATGGCGCGGGTGCTCCCGGCGCCAAGCCCCCGGACTTCAACTACCGGCCCAGCCCCCCCGCCGCCCCGCCGGCCAACGCTGCCGGTGCGGCCCCCAAACCATGACCGAGCTGAGCGACCGGATCCTGAGCGGCAGACCCAGGGCCCCCCGGTCGCCCCGGTTCCGCTGGTGGGGCCTGCTGGTCGTCCCCCTGGGGGCCATCCTCTTTCAGGTTTATGTCCCGTTGTGGGTGCAGTTTCTGGCCTATCTGGAGCTGCCGCTGCTGGTCACGGTCTACCTGGCGTTGCTCCGACCCAGCCCGGTTGGAGGAATGTTCACGGGCGCGGCTATCGGCCTGCTCCAGGACTCGCTCTCTCACCAGCCCCTGGGCATGTTCGGTATCGTCAAGACCCTGGTCGGCTACTTCGCCGCCTCGGTGGGGATGCGTTTCGAGGTGGACCACGCCGTCGTGCGCTTCGTGCTGGGGTTCTTCTTCTTCGTGTTCCACCAGCTCTTCTACTGGGTGCTGGCGCGGGCGCTGCTGGGGGAGCAAGTGACTTTCCAGGTCCAGCAAACCTTTTTCGTCGGGTTGCTGAACGCTGCGGTGGCGGTGCCGCTGTTCCACGTATTGGATAAACTTAAGGAGAGGCCGTAAGGCCGTTGCGGTCGTGAGTGTTCGCTTCTCTTCCCACGAGCCGGGCGACGATCGGGGTCCCAGGCCCCACTCCCTGCGGGACGACACCAAGTTCGCCTCCGGCAGGATCGCCGTCTTCCAGTACCTGGCGGTGGCGGTCTTCCTGTTTCTGATCTCCGGCTTCTGGAACTTGCAGGTGCGGAACCCGGAGTACTACACCGAGCAGGCCGAGCGCAACCGTATCAAGTCCCAGCCCCTCCTGGCAGCCCGGGGCAAGATCCTGGACCGCGCGGGGCGGCTCATCGTCGATAATCACGCCTCCTTCAGCCTGATTCTGTCGCGCGAGAACCTCAAGGATGAGCACCTGCGCCCGATCGCGGACGGCCTCAGCCTCGATTACGAGCGCCTCCGCGCGCGCCTGGCGCGCTTCCAGTCCCGGCCGCGCTACGAGCCCATCATCATCAAGGACGAGTTGGACCCCGGCGAACTGGCTTTCGTCGAGGCGCATCGCGATCCGGAGACCTTCCCGGAGATGGAGCTGATCCCGGCGCAGCGCCGTCTGTATCCCCAGAACGGCTTGGCGGCTCACGTCATCGGCTACGTGGGCGAGGTGAGCGAGGGTGAGCTGAACTCGGCGGAGTTCGCCCGTTACGAGCAGGGAGACGTCATCGGCAAAGCGGGCGTCGAGCGGCAATACAACGACATCCTGATGGGCGTGGACGGCCAGCGCCGGGTGGTGGTCGATAACCGGGGCCGCGAGCGGGGGGTCATCGCCATGAAGCCGGCCGTTCCGGGGAAGAACTTGCAGCTCACCGTGGATTTGGATCTACAGGTGGTGGCCGAATTGTCCCTGGAGGGCCGCAAGGGGGCGGTGGTGGCCCTGGATCCCCGCAACGGCGAGGTCCTGGCCATGGTGAGCACGCCGGCATACGACCCCAACAAGTTCGCCGGCCGCATCCGCTCCGAGGACTGGCGCCTGCTGGTGGACAGCCCGGACGTCCCGCTGCTCAACCGCGCCGTTCAGGCGCAACTTGCGCCGGGATCGGCCTTCAAGCCGGTGGTGGCTCTCGCGGCTCTGGAAAGCGGCGCCATCGACGACTCCTTCAACGTGTACTGCAACGGCGGCGCCACTTTCTACGGGCGTTATTTCAAGTGCCACCTGAAAGGGGGCCACGGCGCCGTGGACCTGCACAAGGGCATCACCCAGTCCTGCGACGTGTTCTTCTACCACGTGGGCAACCGCGTCGGCATCGACGCCATCGCGCGCCACGCCCAGGAGGCCGGTTTCGGGCGGAAGACCGGCATAGACCTGCCGGCCGAAGCCGAGGGCGTGGTGCCATCGTCGGAATGGAAGATGCGGAACTTCCGGCAGAAGTGGTACGCCGGCGAGACCATCTCGGTGGCCATCGGTCAGGGCGCCCTCACGGTCACGCCGCTCCAGTTGGCCCACGCCATCGGCGGCCTGGCGATGGGTGGGGTGTGGTATCGGCCGCACTTGGTGAAGGATCCCGCGCGGACCGAGCCGCCACGCATCGCTAACATAAACCCGGCCAATGCCGGCAAGGTGGTGGCCGGCATGTACGGGGCGGTGAATGAGGGCGGCACCGGGGTGCGGGCGTACCTGCCAGGCATCAGCGTGTGTGGCAAGACCGGGTCGTCGCAACTGACCTCCAACGAGTACCTCGAGACTCTCAAGCCAAGCGAGCGCCCCAAGGACAACGCCTGGTTTGTGGGTTTTGCGCCCTGCGAGAGCCCGGAGATTGTGGTGGCGGCGCTGTACGAATCGGGCGAGCACGGCGCCCTGGCCGCCCCTATTGTGCGGGATGTTATCAAGGCGTACTTCGACAAGAAAGCCCGGAACGCGCGGTCACAGACGCTGGCCGAGATGCGCCGCGCGGTACCGCAACTGGGGCCGGCCCCGCCGGCGCCTTGAGAAGCGGACATGGCCAAGTACCGCACAGTTCGCGACCTGGACTGGCCCCTGCTGGTCTTCACCCTGGTGATCTGCGCCGTAGGGATCCTTCAGATCTACAGCGCCACGCGGGGCACCCGCTGGGATGAGGCCTGGTGGAAGCAGAGCCTGTGGGTGCTGGCCGGTGTGCTGGTGATGTGGGCCGTGTCCTCGATTGACTATCACACCCTGCTGGGGCAGGCCTTCCTGTACTACTTCCTGTCGGTCGGGGCGCTGGTGGCCGTGCTGCTGGTGGGGCGACAGGCTTACGGCGGGCGGCGCTGGCTGGGAGTGGGCCCGGCGCAACTGCAAGTATCGGAATTCGTCAAAATAGTGCTATTATTGCTCATGGCGCGGTATCTGGCCGAGCTGAAGACGGAACGCTTGGATATCCGCGACCTGTTGAAACTGGGAGGCTTAGTGGGCATCCCCCTGGTGCTGGTAATGAGACAGCCCGACCTGGGGACCGCCCTGACCTACCTGTCCATCCTGGGCGCCGGAGTTTTCCTGGCTGGGTTGCGCTGGAAGCACCTGATCGCCATCGCGCTGGGCGCAGCTCTGTTGCTGCCCCTGGGCTGGCTGGTCCTGCAAGATTACCAGAAGGCGCGTCTGGCCAGCTTCCTGGATCCCACTCGGGACCCGCGGGGCTCCGGCTACCAGGTGATTCAGTCCCAAATCGCGGTTGGCAGTGGCGGAATGTGGGGCAAAGGAGTGACCCGAGGGTCGCAGACCCAGCTTCGGTTCCTCCCCGTTCCCCATACGGATTTCATTTTCTCGGCCTTCGCCGAGGAGCACGGCTTCGTGGGAGTCGTGGTGATGCTAGGGCTGTATTTCGTGCTGCTCATGCAGATCATGCAGAACGCGCAGATGGCCCCGGATCGGGGCGGCATGTACATCTGTATGGGGGCCGGCGCGCTGCTGCTGTTCCATGTGCTGGTGAATATCGGGATGGTGGTGGGGCGCATGCCGGTGACCGGAATCCCGCTGCCTCTGATGAGCTACGGCGGCTCTAGTATTTTGTCGTTTTTTTTGGTGCTGGGCCTGGTGAACAATGTCAGGCGCTGGCGCTTTGCGAGTTGAAGCGGCGGAAGCGGCTTCACGCGGAGATCGAGGTTAGCTGAGAGTTTGAACTGGCAGGCAGATTGGGACGCCGAGCAGCAGAGGCGGGCCCCAATCGGCCCCCGGGGCGCCGGAAGGTGTTGAGCCAGGTGACTCCACCCGGCGAGCCCGACGCGAGATAACGGGCAGGATGTGGTGCTGGCGCCCGGCATGGGGCCGGCGCCGTGCACTTCCTGCCGTAGGCCTAACCTCTGGTCTCCCAGCCACCGCCCTCGCCGCTGGTGAGAGGTTGCTGAACACGGAGGCGACAAGCTAAAGCATGTCCCACAACGCCAAGTCAAACACTTGCGCGCCCAGGTGGGGCACGCTTCAGCTTGCCGGCGGACTTTTTCAGCGACCTCATTGAGGAGCACCCTCATGGGAAAAGAGTTGATTGTTTCCAGCACGCGCCACGAAAGCAAAGTGGCCATTCTGGAAGATGACCAGTTGGTTGAGCTCTTTTTTCAGCGCGCCAACGAGTACTCTCTGGCCGGCAGCATCCACAAAGGACGCGTGACGCGCGTTCTGCCGGGCATGCAGTCGGCCTTCGTGGACATCGGGCTGGAACGGGACGCCTTCCTGTATGTGTCGGATTTCTTCGAGGAGAACGAGGAGTACGACCGGATTTCCACCGCCTCCGACGACCGGGCGCCGCGGCCCAGCCGGGCGGAAGCGGCCGCTGCCGGCGTAACGAGCGCCGGTCCCGCTTCGGTGAGGGGTGCGCCGGCCTCTCCGCCCGTTCGGGACCGAGGTGAAGACGCCGAGGCCCGAGACCGGCGGGGACGCCGCTCGCGCCGCCGGCGCCCGCGGGACCGCGGTTTCGCCGAGTCCAAATACGCTTTCGAGCCGCCCCCACCGGCGAGAGCCGCTGGAGAGGCTCTCGAAGCCCGCACCCCCGAGGAGTTCCCGGTGCTGCCGGGCGAGTCTCTAGCCAAGTACCGCGGACCGAGCGCGCCCGGCGCCCAGACCGCCGAGACCGAGGTGCATCCGGCGATGAGCGACCCGGAGGCCGCGGGGCCTGAGGAAGCCGCCGCCGAGGTAGAGGCGGTGGAACCAGTTCCCGAAGCCGAACCCGACGCCACGGCTGAGACTGCCCCGGCGGAGCCCGAAGAGGCCCCCCTTGAGCCGGCGCAGGCCGAAGAGGTTGAACCCGCCCGGATGCCCGTCAGCCTGACGGCGACGCTGCGCGAGCAGGGCTACCGCTACCCGCACCGGGTCCCGCGCCGGGAGCGGCGCCGGACGCGGGGCGGCGGCTTCCCGGAAGCGGTTGCAGAGCGCCGGCCGGAGGCGGCCCCGCCGGCCGCCGAGGTTGGCGCCGAGGTGAAGCCCGAGGCCCAGCGTGCCGCTCCGATGGACAGACCGCCCTACCCCTCCATCAGCGAGCTGCTCCGGGAAGGCCAGGAGATTTTGGTGCAGATTGCCAAGGAACCCTTGGGACAGAAGGGCGCCCGCATAACCTCCCACATCGCTTTGCCCGGCCGCTTTGTCGTCTACATGCCCACGGTCGAGCACCTGGGCGTGTCGCGCAAGGTCGCCTCCGACGAGGAGCGGCAGCGGCTGAAGCGCATCCTGCAAGCCCACCGCGCCGGCATGCCCGGCGGCTTCATTGTCCGCACCGCCGGCGAGGGCCGCTCGGAGCACGACATCGCCCAGGACATGCAGTTCCTTTACAATCTCTGGCTGGACATCCGCCAGAAGGCCGATTCGCGGCCCGCTCCGGCGCTCCTCCATCACGACCTGGACCTGGTCCAGCGGATCCTCCGGGACCAGTTGACCGAGAACTTCAAAACCATCTGGGTGGACAACGAAGAGGTCTACGAAAACGTGCTGCGCTTCGTCCAGCGCTTCCAGCCCAGCGCGGTGGGCCGCATCAAGCTGTACACCCGCCCAACGCCGATCTTCGACGCCTTCAACGTGACCACGGAGCTGGAAAAAGCGCTGCGGCCCAAGGTCTGGCTCAAGTCCGGCGGCTACATCGTCATCAACCAGACCGAGGCCCTGGTGGCCATCGACGTGAACACGGGCAAATTCGTGGGGAAGTCGAACCGGCTCGAGGACACCATCCTCAAGACCAACACCGAGGCCATCAAAGAGATCGTGCGCCAGATCCGTCTGCGCGACCTGGGCGGCATCATCGTGGTGGACTTCATCGACATGGACGAGCGCAAGAGCTGCCAGCGGGTGATGCAAGTGCTCGAAGAGGCGATGCGGGCCGACCGCGCTCCCAACAAGATTCTTCAGTACAACGACTTCGGCCTGGTAGCCATCACCCGTAAGCGGGTCAAGCAGAGCCTGGAGCGCACTCTGTGCGCGCCCTGCCCGTACTGCGAAGGCGCCGGCTACGTCAAGAGCGTTCAGACCGTCCTGGGCGAGATTATCCAGGAGGCGCACAAGATTGCCCAGGCGATCGAGGGCAAGGAGGTCGTGCTGCGGGTCAGCCCGGAGGTGGCCAAGGTGCTCAAGTCCAGCGACAACGACTACCTGGAGGAGCTGGAGGAGATCCTGGGCCGGCCGGTGCTGGTGACCGGCGACCCTGCGCTCCAGCAAGAGAAGTACGACCTGGTGTAGGCGGCGGCGCGCGGCGATGAATACTGCGCAGCCCATCCTGACGCGGACAGCGTATTACTGCGCCCTCGGCTCGGCCGCGGCGGCGCTGTTCTCGATCGCGGTTTCCCAGACCCTGCTGGCGCTGGCGTTGGCGGCCCTGCTGATGTCGGGGGTGAAGCTCCGCCTGCCGCCGGTGTGGATCCCGGCGGCGCTGTTCATGGCCGGGACCGTGGCCTCGCTGGCGCTGTCGGGCGACGCTGCGGCGGGCCGGCCGCAGATCCGCAAGTTCTTTGTGTATCTGACCCTCCTCGTCGTCTTCTCGGTGCTGCGCGAAGCGGCGGACGTGCGGCGCCTGGTGCTGGCCTGGGCCGGGGTGGGAGGACTGTCTGCCTGCTGGGGACTGGTGCAGTTCGTGCGTAAGTTCACCTTCTATGAGCAGTACGTGGGGGACCGGATCACCGGCTTCATGAGCCACTGGATGACCTTCAGCGGCGGGTTGATGATCGCGCTGATCATGCTGGCGGCGTATTTGCTGTTCGCCCCCTCGGCGCGGGGAAAGTGGGCGCTCCTGGGGTGGCTTTGCGCCGGCGTGCTCGGCCTGGCGCTGCTGGCGGGCCTCACCCGCAGCGCCTGGCTGGCCTCGGCGGTCGCCGCGGTCTACCTGGTGTGGCGCTGGAAGCGCCGCCTGCTGCTGGCTCTGCCGCTGGTGGCGATAGTAGTGCTGTGGCTGGGTCCTTCCTGGGTGCGCACGCGCGTGATCTCCGGCTTCGAACCGCGGGGACAACTCGACTCCAACCAGCACCGCCTGGTGTGCTGGCGCACCGGCTGGCGGATGATCCGGGCGCACCCCTGGTTCGGGGTAGGTCCTGAGATGGTGCAGTCCAAGCTCATGGATTACGTTCCGCCGGATGTGCGGCGGCCGCTTCCGGAGGGCTGGTACGGGCACCTCCACAGCATTTACATCCACTACGCCGCTGAGCGCGGCGTGCCGACCATGCTGATGCTGGTCTGGCTGCTGGGCCAGGCGCTGTGGGATTTCTTGCGGGCCTTGCGGCGGTTGCCCGCGGAGGCCGGCGAGGAGAGGTTCATCCTGCATGGCGCCGTGGCGGTGGTTGCGGCGGTGGCCGTCGCGGGAGCCTTCGAGCTGAACCTGGGCGACAGCGAAGTGCTGGCCATGTTCCTGGCGGTGGTGAGCTGCGGTTACGTCGCCGTCGAGAGAGCTTTTTCCGCGACACGTCCATGACGCTGGAAGACCTGCTGAGCCGGCTGGAAGATGCCAAGACCCGCTTCGGCCCGCGCGAGGCGGAGCGGGTCGCGAGACTGCTGAGCGCGCTCGAACGGCGGCGGTTTTCCGACGCGGACTTGCTGGGGCGATTCCACGAAGCGGTGCTCTTCATTCGAGCTCACCCGCACGACGCGGAAATCCTCCGGCGGGCTGAGCATATACTGGCTTCTTTCGCCGGGCGCGTGGCCGAGCTTCGGGCCGCCGGCGCGGACCTGTCCGCTCTGGAAGAGCCCGAGATATCCGGCATCGCCGGGGCTGCGCTCTCGGCCATCTTCACCTACCCGGCAGCCTGCTGCCTGGCGGCGCGGCATCCCGGCGAGGTGGAGATCGACTGGGAAAACCACGAAGCGCCCGTGCGGCTGGGTTCCACGCTGCCGCGCTTCATCCCCCTGCTCGAAGAGGATGCGCTGGTGGAGGCCAATGTGCCCCATGCGGCCTGGGTGCGGGCGGCACGCGGCCGCCTGCACAGCGACCTGGCGTGGCTGCTTGGGCGGTTCGCCGCTCTGCCGGGCAGTTTCGAGGAAAGAGCCGAACTCTACGATTCGCTCCAGTTGCCCATCCACTGGGAGTTGGGCGATGGCCCGACCACGCGCACCCGCGCCCGCGTGGCAGTGGGGAAGGTTTTCTTCCAGGACGCTCCCTTGCTGCGCCGCAGTGACGTGTCTCTGGCTGCCGAGCTGGCCGCGCCGCCACTGCCGATCGAGCGGGTCTCGCGGCGCGCGGCCGAGGCATTGCTGGATCTCACCCACGACAACTCAGCCATGCGCTACCGTGAGCTTTACGGCTACACCTTCCCCGATCCAAACAGCGTGGTGAAGGCCGAGGCCGGCCGCGGAGTCACGTTCTTCATGTGGGGGGCGCCGCCGGAGCACCGCCTACCGCTGCGCGCCTACCATGCCGGGCTGATCGTGAAGAACGATGTCCCGGTGGGGTATTTGGAAACGCTGTCGCTGTTCGGGCGGGTGGAGGTGGGCTTCAACGTCTACTACACCTTCCGGGAGGGCGAATCGGCCTGGCTCTACGGGCGCCTGCTGCGGCTGTTCAACCAAGTGCTGGGGGTGAGCTGCTTCTCGGTGGATCCCTACCAGATTGGCCACGGCAACGAAGAGGCGATCGAGGCGGGCGCTTTCTGGTTCTACCGCAAGCTGGGTTTCCGGGCGGTGAGACCGGAGCCTGCGCGTCTGGCGGAGCGGGAGGCGGAGAAAATCCGGACCAGGCCCGGATACCGCACGCCGCTGCGGACGCTGCGAAGGATGGCCGAGGGCCCGATGTTTTTCGAAGCGCCCGGAACGCCGTTGGGCGTCTGGGACCGGTCTGAAGTACGCAAGTTGGGTATGGCCGTCTCGCGGCGCATGGCCCAGCGGTTCGGCGGCGACGCCCTGCGAATGTGCCGGGCCTCGGTAGTGGAGGTGGCCCGGGCGCTGGGCGTTCAGCCGTCGCGCTGGAGCCTGTGCGAGCAATGGGCATTCTCCAACCTGGCGCTGGTGCTGGGGCTGATTCCGGGCCTGGCGCGCTGGAGCGAGGCAGAGAAGCGCGCGGCGGCGGCGATCATCCGCGCCAAGGCCGGCCGCGACGAGACGCGCTACCTGCGCCTGCTCCAGCGGCACGCGCGGCTGCGGGCGGCGGTGCTGAAGCTGGGGTCGCAATAGACGTCAGAGGGCCCGCATCGGCGCTCTCGCCGGAGCCCTTCTCAGGCGGGGTGCAGTTGCCTCTTCCTGGCAGGCACGAAGCGGATCTCGAGCCGCCGGTCGAGGGCGGCGGCGATCCGGCGCAACATCGACAGGGAGTGGCCTTCGTAGTCGGCGTCCTCCAGACGGCAGATCACGGAGGCGGTCGTCCCCACCCGCTTGGCCAGTTCGCGCTGGCTCATGCCAGCTTGAGTACGAAGCCGGTAGAGGAGCGCGGCGATCTCGGCGTTGAGCAACTCCTCCTCGTAGGCGGCCCGGCGCTCGGGATCGCTTCCTACGTAGCGATCATGTGCGTGTTGAAGGGCCACCGACCGAATTGGTCTCCTGGTTGCCACGTTCACCTCCCTTTAGAGAAGCTGTGCCTCTCCGGCGCTCGCTCAAATTGGCGCTTGCGTCCGACAGCATGATCGATCTCGACCGCTGGGATCTCGCGCTCCTTCTTCAGTCCATGGGAGACCACGGCCGCCAGAGTCCGGTGAAAGAAGTAGAGCATTCGGTAGTGGACGCCTTGGAAGCTCGCCCGAAGCTCGTAGATGCCGTCTCGCAGGTAGTCTGCCTCCGGTCTCCGCAGTTCGTGGCCGAGCTGTTCCAGGCGGTGCAGCCGTGCCAGGCATTTCAGGCGAGCCCTTTCGGGCAGCCCATCCAGCCAATCGAGCATGGGGGTGCGACCGTCCTCCTCGCGGTACAAGATGACCTCTGTCGGCGGCAAAGCACCTCCCTCGTCTATGTTCGCACGATTGCGAACAGGCGTCAAACGACGTCAGTCTTGCTCCAGCGGCACGCGCGGCTGCGGGCGGCGATGATCAAGTTGGGGTTATGGAGCCCGGGCCAAACCCGGCTCGCGCAGAATGAGGATTACGCCGGCAGGCCCAGCCGGCGCAGCAGGGCGTCAAAGCGGGGATCCGAGCGCAGCCGGTCCAAAACTGGGAAGACGCGGATCCAGAACAGATGCGGGTCCCGCTCTTCGTAGCACCTCTCCAGCCATTCGAAGGCCCGATCCCAATCGTTCAGACCGGTGTATATCAGCGCAAGGCTTTCGGCTGGTACGTACTCCCGAGCGCTCTTGTCGAGCAACTCGTTGAGAAGAGCCTGCGCCGCGCTTTCCTGGCCCGATCTGCCGTAGGCGTACGCCAAGGCCGCCACCGATCCGGCATCGCGTGATAAGCCCACTGCTTTCTCGAAAGCCGCGATGGCTTGGGCGGGCATCGACCGGGCAAGGCAAGCCCAGCCCAGGGCCTGATGGGCCATCAAGGAATCTGGGTACAGCTCCAGGGTCCTCTGAGCTTGGTCGATGGCCCGTCCGTATTCGCCGGCGAAAAACAGAATCCACGCGAGAGAAAAGTTCATGTTTAGCGACAGCGGATCCAGGTCCACCGCCAGCCTGGCCTGCTCCAGCGCCCGTTCGCGATCTCGTGGAATGGCGACCAGAAACAAGGAATAGGCAGAGCGGGCAAGTTCGCTCGACGGGTTCAGTTCAATGGCGCGCCGAATCTCGCGCTCGCAGCCGGGCAAGTCCCAATCGAGAAACCACTTCACGAAGGCCAGAGCCACGTGCCCCTCGCTGAGGGACTCATCCAGTGCCAGCGCCTTCACGGCGGCGACCCTGGCTTGGGCGTACGCCGGCCGGATGGGCAGGTGTCCCCAGAAGCCCAGTATGGTCAGGCACCAGGCCAGCAACGCGTGGGGCGGCGCGTAGCTGGGGTCTTCCTGCATCGCCTCGTGCAAGTACTGGAGCCCTTTCTGACCGCCTTCTTTGGTCCACTTGCCATAGTGATAGCGCGCTTTCAGGTACGCCAGGTGGGCTTTCGGGTTCACTTGAAGCGGGCGAGAAAGCCTGGCCAGGTCGCTCGGCGTCAGCGCCGCTTGAACCGACTCGGCAACCGCGTGCGCCACCCGGCCCTGCACCGCCAGGATGTCGCTCATCTCGCACTCATAGCTTTGGGCCCACAAGTGCCGCTCGGGCTCGACCTGGATTAGTTGCGCGGTCACGCGAACACGGTTCCCGGCACGCAGCGCAGAGCCCTCCAGCACCGCATCAACCTTCAAGTCACGAGCGATCTCCGCGACGCTCTGCTGCGCGCCCTTGAGGCGCAGCACGGACTGCCGCGAGATCACCCGCAGGCTGCTGATGTTGCCGAGTTCGGTCGTCAGAGCATCCGACATCCCGTCCGCAAAGTAGTCCTCCTCAGGGTCGCGGTTCAGGTTCTCGAAAGGCAGGACCGCCAGGGTGGGTTGCGCGAACAGCCGGGCCGGCTGGACCGGCGCAATCAAGCGGTAGCCGCGCTTGGTGATCGTCTCGATATACCGAGGCTGCCGAGTGCTGTCGCCCAGCAGCCCCCGAAGCACGGCGATGTTGCGGGTCAGCGCGGATTCGCCGACCAACTGGCCCTGCCAGAGCTGGTCCAGAATCTGATCTTTGGAAACCACCTGCCCGGCGTTCTCGGCCAGAAGCACCAGCAGGTCCATCAGCATGGGGCGGAGATGGAGCTCTGCCGGCCCTTTCGTCATCCGGCAGGTGCTCGGCTCGACCAACCAGTCCCCCACACGGAACTGAGCGCCTAATCGCCTGGAAACGCTGGATTCCACCCTGCCGACATTATAGTTCCGCGTTCAGGAGGATGGAATCCAGCGAATCGTCCCTCAGGGTGCCTGGGGATACGCAATCCGCACCACCCCGGTTCCGGTCGTCTCGAGAAGGTTCGGAAACGTGGCCTGAGCTTCCATTTGCAGACCTTCCAGGCGGGTTCCACGACCGTAGCCCACCGCCCGGTAGCTGGCAATGAGCGTTGTGAAGTCGAAATCGCCGAACCAGACGCCTTCCCAGAATTCACCAGGGTCTCCCAGGAACGGCGACTTGATTGTCCACTTGAACGTGCCCCAGCAAGGACCGGCCATGGTCTTTCCGTCCAGGTTGCAGTTCATGACTACCTCGCCGACGCCATCCAACAGCTCCGCCGGCCCCTTGATAGCTTGCTCACCCGACTGGTTGATCATGCCCCTGAGAAGGACTGCCCGAGTGCCCGGGCTGCACGGAGCAAACGGATTGGGACTGCCGCTCGGTTGCCCGCCGACACAAGTGACGGTCCCCGGAGAGACCGTCCCGATCCGGGTTTCCTGCAAGACGGCCACGCGCACCCGCGGAGCTGCCGGAGGGTCCCCCCAAACCGGCAGGAACGCCGCACCCACCGCCACCAGGACAATCAGCAAAAAGGTTTTTCGCAACATTGATTTCACCTCCTGAGCAATCATCGCGGGAGGAGGCCCCTTCAGTCTTTACGGAAAGCCTCAATCTTCCCTACATTTGGCCCCGCCGCCACGGGAGTGAAGTCGGGCTGGAGCGCGGCCGACAAGCGCCCGCTGGCGGTGATCGAACTGGGCGTGAAGGGCCGGCGCTACCAGCCGTAGGCCGCCAGCATGATCCCGAAGAGCCTGGTGTTCGGGAAGAACCCGTGCACACCCGCGGCGCCGGGGCCTTGAGCCGCCACCAGCACTTCCTCGCCGGTGTGGCCGCCGTCCACCCGGATGGCAGACTTGGCCGGAGGGGGTGAGAAGAGGCCACCGGGGGCCTCAGCAGGCAAAATCGGCTGGCCTTTGGTGCCGCCGCGGAGGCGGGTGTCAAAGGAGTGGTCGGCGGCAAACAGGATCAAGGTGTCATTCTTCATGCGCTTGGCGGTTTCCGCGATGATCCCGTCCAGGACCAGCGTGCGGTCCAAGCCCCGCTTGAGCTGGCTGGTATGCAGGTCCGACTCGACCATCAGGAAGAACCCTTTGGGGTTGCGCGAGAGGATGTCGATGGCGCGGCGGACAGCCGCTCCCAGATCGAAGTCCCCGGTGTCGAGGAGCACAACCGCGCGCTTGGCGCCGGAGGAAAGGCCGTCCAGCGAGTCGTAGAGTTGGTAACCCTTCCCGAGCAGCGCCGCCTCCGGCTCCCGGCCAAGCGCGCGGGTGACCTCCAGAATCGACTTCCGGCCGGCCCCGATCAACACGTCCACGCCATCACCGAAGCGGGGCTGGAACACCTGGGCGAAGATCTCGCCGTGCTTGCTGCGATCATTCGAGTGCGCATAGCAGGCCGCGGCAGTTGCGCCGGTGGCGGCATCGTTGGTGACCACCCCCGTGGAAAGCCCATGCTCCTCGGCGTATTCGAGGATGGTCTTCAGCGGCTCGCCGTCCTTCTGGCGGCGCACGGCCGCGTCGGATTGCGAGAGCACGCCGTTATGCGTTTTCCGGCCGGTGACCATGGCGGTCATGGCGGCCGCCGAGTCGGTCACCCAACTGGAAGCCGAAGAAGTGTCCATCAGGCCGATATGAGGCATTTTCTGAATGAAGAGCCCTTGCGGCTTGCCGCCATAGATGGCGGCGGCGCTGAGCACCGGAATGCCCGCGGCATCCCCGACGAAGAAGATCACGTTCCTGGCGCGGCGCTCCGCGCCCCAGTTCAAAGCAGAGAAGAACAGAATAAAGGTGAGTGTGCGTTTGACGCGCATAGGAAGATAGCGTAGCATAAGCCGGCTCTGGCGGGCCGTCCGGCGGTGGCTGCGGCTATGCTGGTATTCTCGTGGTTGCCCCAGATCCTCCGGGAGAACGACATGGCAACTGAAGGCGGCAATCACAACGAGCCGACCAGCCGGCGCGAATTCCTGCGCCGGGCCGGGGCGGCAGCCGCCCTCTCACCCGCGGCTCTTGCCGCCGGCCCGCGCCGCCCGCCGAACGTGCTCATATTCCTCGCCGACGATCAGGGCTACGGGGACTTGTCGTGTCACGGAAACCCAGTGGTGAAGACGCCGGCGCTGGACAGCCTGCACCGGGAAAGCGTGCGCTTCACCGATTTCCATGCGGCGCCCATGTGCACGCCCACGCGCGGGCAGCTCCTGACCGGGCAGGACGCGCTACACAACCGCGCCACTTCGGTGACGGCGGGGCGGGCGGTGATTCGGCGCGGCCTCCCCACCATGGCGGAGATCTTTGCCGCCAGCGGGTACGCCACGGGGCTGTTCGGCAAGTGGCACGTGGGGGACAACTATCCCTACCGTCCGATGGACCGCGGCTTCCAAGAGGCCAAGTACTTCCTGGGCTGGGGCCTGAGCTCGGCGCCCGAGTTCGACAACGACTACTTCGACGGCCGCTACCGCGACAGAGGCGTGGCGAAGCGGTTCTCCGGCTACTGCACGGAGTTCTGGTTCCAAGCGGCGATGGCCTGGATGCGCACGCGCCAGCGCACGCGGGAGCCGTTCTTGTGCTACCTACCGACCAACACGCCCCACGCGCCCGCCTGGGTGGCCGAGAAGTACTCGGCGCCTTACGAGAGGCCGGGCCTGCCGGCGGGCTTCTACGGCATGATCGCCAACCTGGACGAGAACTTCGGGAAGCTGGAGGCGTTCCTCAAAGAGACCGGGCTGCGCGAGAACACGATCTTGATCTACATGACCGACAACGGCGGCACCGCCGGAGTGCCGGTATTCAACTCCGGGATGCGCGGGCGGAAGACCCAGGTCTACGAGGGCGGGCACCGCGTGCCATGCTTTGTGTGCTGGCCCGCGGGCGGCTTGCGCGCTCCCGGCGACATCAGCGTGCCGGCCGAGATGCAGGATCTCCTGCCGACGCTCATCGATCTGTGCGGGCTGAAGAAGCCTCGCGAGGCCCGCTTCGACGGCCGCAGCCTGGCCGGCCTGTTGAGAAGCGCAGAGGAGAAGCCGCCCGACCGCATGCTGGTCGTGCAGTACGGGCAGATCCTCAAGAAGTGGGACTCCTGTGTCATCTGGGGCCGGTGGCGGCTGGTCAACGGCGAGGAACTCTACAACCTACAGGCCGACCCGGGGCAGTCGAGCGACGCGGCCGCGCGGCATCCCGACGTGCTGAAGAAGATGCGCGACCACTACGAGACCTGGTGGGCGGGCGTCGAGCCCACCCTGCGCGACTTCTGCCCCATCAGCATCGGCTCCGCCCAGGAGAATCCGGTGGCTCTGTCCTGTTCGGACTGGCAGGAGGTGTACTGCGACAATGTCGGGGCCGTCCTCAGCGGAGCGGGCGGTCCCCGCGGGGCGCCGTGGAACGTGCTGGTCGAGCGCGACGGCGTCTACGAGATCGCGCTCTCGCGCTGGCCCGCCGAGAAGTCCTGGCCGCTGAACGCGGCCTGCCCCGAGCGGCAGATGAGGGCCGGCTCGCTGCCGGCCGGCAAAGCCCTGCCGATCGCTGGCGCCCGGCTGGCGATCGCCGGCCGAGAGCTATCGCTGAAGACCGGGGCGGCCGACCAGGCGGCGGTGTTCCGGGTGCGGCTCGAGGGCGGCACAAAGACCCAGCTTCACGGCTGGTTTCAGGATGCCCAAGGTCAAGACCTTTGCGGCGCCTATTATGCCTATGTGCGCCGGCTCTGAGGCGGCGGGCCGACAAACAAGAAGCCCGCCCTCAGGAGGTCGGCCCGTTATGCCGCGAGGGTTCGGGGACGTCAAGGAGCGGAACGAGCGAAAGAGTTGATCTTGAGCGATCACTGTAGCGCTAGATGCAACTGTAAGCGGTTGACACGGGACCGCCGGCGGGTGAATAATGTAGGCGACGCGACGCCCGTCGGCGCGGGGAGGCATCTTTGGCCGCTCGGATGAAAGACATCGCCAGGGACCTGGGGGTCTCGTTGATGACCGTCTCCAAGGCCCTGCGCAATCACAGCGACATCAGCGAGGGCACGCGCAAGCGCGTGATGCAGCGGGCCCGCGAACTCCGCTTCCAGCCCAACTGGATCGCCCGCAGCCTGGTGACGCGCCGCACCTACATGGTGGGGCTGGTGATCCCGGACCTCATGCACTCGTTCTTTGCCGAGGTGGCCAAGGGAGTGGCGGAGCGGCTCGAGCCAGCGGGCTACCAGGTGGTGATTGCGAACTCCCAGGAAGACCCCCGGACCGAAGCGCGGCAGATCTCGGCGCTACTGGCGCGAAGCGTGGACGGGCTGATCATCGCCTCGGCCCATAACAGCAGCCGCGCGGAGCTGTTCCGGACGCTGCGGGCGCGCAAGGCGCGCTACGTGCTGATCGACCGGCTGCCCGCGGGCCTGAGCGCGCATTATGTCGGCTGCAAGGATGAGGAGATCGGCCTGCTGGCCACCGGACACCTGATACAAGAGGGCTGCCGGAGGATTGCGCACATCCGGGGACCGGCCGTGCCCACCGGCACCGGGCGTCTGCGGGGGTACCGCCGGGCGCTGACAGCGCACGGGGTGGAAGCGCCCGCCGACTATGTGGTGGGCGGGCATTTCGATGATGCGGCCGGATACGCGGCCATGCGCCGCCTGCTCGCTCTGAAGCCGCACCCGGACGGCGTTTTCTGCTACAACGATCCGGTGGCGGCCGGCGCCATCCGAGCGGTGCTGGATGCCGGGCTGAAGGTGCCGCAGGACGTCGCCATCATCGGGTCCGGCAACGTGCATTACTCGGACCTGCTGCGCGTCCCGCTTTCCACCATCGACCAGAGCAGTTTCCTGATCGGACAGACCGCCGCGGAACTGCTCATCGACTGCGTGGAGGCGAAGAAGCCGCTGGCTCCGCGGCACGTGTTTTTTCCGCCGCGGCTGGTGGTGCGGGAGTCCAGCCGGCGGCGGGAGCCCGCGCTCGAAGGCTCAAGTAACGCATCGCGTAACGGAGCCTTGCGACGGGCCAGGCGGAGCCGGGCTTCAGGAAAGTCTTGAGATGGCGGTAACCCCTTGCCGACAAAGGGGATAGCTGCATTTTTCGGGGGCTGGACCAAGTTTCTCAGCGCGAAACAGGCGGATTCTGCGGTGCGGCTACTTGCCTAAGCCGTCTCCCTGCGTTTAGGCTGAGCAGAAGCTCCCAGAATGAGTGCAAGTTGCTGGTGTCTGGGTCTTGGGCGGCGTGCCGCCTGCGGCCTTGGCAGCCGGGGGCTTATGGTGTATTCTGAAGCCTGGATGTACCGGCATTATGCCTTCAGGGGTCGGACACCAGGGCAAGAGTGATGGGAGAGGAAGTTTGGAAGCAAGGGAGGACTTATGCGATTGCGAGCTAGCTTTACCGTGTTTTTGATTCTGCTGGCCTGTGTGGCGCTGGTGGCGCCCCCTCTGGCAGCTCAGGAAGCGCGCGGCACCATTGTGGGCCGGGTCCTGGACGCTTCCGGCGCGGTGGTCGGCGGCGCTTCGGTGCAGGTCACCAACAAGGCCATGGGAACCAAGGTCTCGGTGGTGACCAATGACGTGGGCTTGTACCAAGCCACGTACCTGATTCCCGGCCTGTATCAGATTGCGGTCGAAGCGCCGGGCTTCAAGAAATCCGTGCGCGACGTCGAGGTGCGGGTCAGCGACCGGCTGGAAGTCAACGTGACGCTGGAAGTTGGCGCGGCAACTGAAAGCATCACCGTCACGGAGGAGACGCCGCTGCTCAATACCGCTTCGGCGTCGGTGGGCACGGTGGTGGATGCCGCACGAGTCGCCAATATGCCGCTGTCTTACGGCAACCCCTTCCTGTTGATCGCCGCCACCGGCGGGGTCACCTTCACGGGCGATTCGCGGTTGGACCGGCCCTTCGAGCCGACCCATATCGTCGGTTACGCCATGGCCGGATCGCGCGGCAACATGAGCGACGTCACGATCGATGGAGCACCCACCTCGGCCACGGCCAACGCCAATCAGGTGATTGCCGCTTACGTTCCGCCCACCGACATCGTGCAGGAATTCAAGGTGCAGACCGCCACCTTCGATGCGCAATACGGGCAGACCATGGGCGGCGTGACCAACATCAGCCTGAAGTCGGGCAGCAACAGCTTCCACGGCACGGCGTTCTACTCGTTCCAGCGGAAGAACTTTTGGGCCAATGATTTCTTCAACAACGCCCAAAGCAAGCCCCGGGCGGCGTTCAGCTTCGACCGCTGGGGCGGATCGCTCGGCGGTCCGGCCTACATCCCGAAAGTCTACGACGGCAAGAACAAGACCTTCTTCATGTGGGGCTACGAGGGGATTCACGACGCCCGGCCGCGGCACGACGACGCCACCAATACCGTTCCGACCCCGGCGATGAGGACCGGCGATTTCTCGGCGCTCCTGGCGGTAGGCTCCAGCTACCAAGTCTACAATCCGTTCACGCGCACCGGACCGGTCAGCGGGCGTTACACGGCGCAGCCGTTCCCGAACAACGTCATTCCGCCCTCGCTGATCAGCCCGATCGCTAAGAACATACTGAGTTACTTCCCGCAGCCGTCCAGCCCCGCCACCGCCGCCCCGAACGGCACCAACAACATGGTGGACGCCAGTGTGACGGAGAACGCCAAGTACTATAACCATAGCTGGCGCGGGGACCACATCGTGAGCGACAGGCAGCGGATCTTCGTCCGCGCCAGCGTTTACCGCCGGGACAGCACGTACAACAACTACTTCGGCAATATCGCCACGGGCATCACCTTCCAGTTCCTGGCCCGCGCCGCCGTGTTCGACGATGTGTACACGCTCTCGCCGAGCACCGTGCTGAACACCCGTTACAGCTACAGCCGCTTTATCCGCGTCCAGGACAACAATGCCGGCGCGCGAGGATTCGACATCACTACGCTGGGTTTCCCGGCCTCGTATGCCAGCCTCATCCCCAAGGAGGTCTTGCGCTTCCCGACCGTCAACATGACCGGCTACATTCCTACTGCCCCGTCCACGGGCGAGAACCGGCCAGTGATGAATCACACCGTGGCCGTCACTCTGTCGAGGGCGCAAAGCTCCCACTTCATCCGCACGGGCTTTGAATTCCGGGCCTACCAGGAGACCGACCACTTCTTCAGCGCCGCCCAGACCGGTCAATTCAACTTCGACGCCACCTGGACACGCGGGCCGCTGGACAACTCGGCGACTTCTCCCGGCAGCATCGGCCAATCGGTGGCCGCGCTTCTGCTGGGCCTGCCCTCGGCTTCGAGCCTGGTCACCCGCGCGGCGGACTATGCCGAACAGTCGAATTCCTTGGGGTTCTTTGTGCAGGACGACTGGAAGGTTTCCAGGAACCTGACCATAAACCTCGGCTTGCGCTATGAGTTCGAGCAGCCGCTCCACGAGCGTTACAACCGGAGCGTCGTGAGCTTCGATCCCACTTACGTGCAGTCGTTCTCCGCGGCGGCCCAGGCGGTGTATGCCAGGGCTCCGCTGGCAGAGCTCGCGGCCAGCCAGTTCAAGGCTACGGGCGGGCTGACCTTCGCCGGCCTGGACGGCAATCCCAACGGTCTGTACCATACCCCGAAGAACAGCTTCATGCCGCGCTTCGGCCTGGCCTACTTGGTCGAGAGAAACACCGTGCTGCGCGCCGGCTTCGGGGTCTTCTACGGCTTCCTGGGCGCGCGCCGCAGCGACGTCATCCAGAGCGGCTTCAGCCAGAATACCAACATGGTCCCGACCATCAACAACATCGACTTCATTGCCACCCTCTCCAACCCGTTCCCCAACGGCGTTCAAAACCCGGTGGGAGCGGCGGCAGGGAAGCAGACGTTCCTGGGACAGAATATCTCGTTCTTCAATCAAGACCCCAAGATTCCGCGCGTATCGCGTTGGGAACTGGGCATTCAGCACGTGTTCAGGGGCGGCCTCTTGCTGGAGGCGAACTACACCGGCAACAAGACTATCCGCCTGGAGATCCCTGTCGCGGGCAACCCCCCCGTTGTCAACCTGAACGCGCTGTCGAATCAGTATTTGAGCAAAAGCCCGACGCGCGACAACCCCACCAACAACTACCTGACCGGCAGCGTTACCAACCCGTTCTACGGCCTGGGCCCGGCGGGGAATACGCAAACCGTTTTCACCAACACCACCATCGCGCGGTCCACCCTGCTGCTGCCCTATCCCGAGTTTGGCTCGGTGAGCAGCAGCGTAAACACGGGCTCCTCCTGGTACCATGGCCTGATCGTGCTGGTGGAGAAGAGGTTCTCCAAGGGCTACTCCCTGGCCGCCAACTACACCTTCTCGAAGTTCATGCAGGCCAACGAGCTCCTGAACCCGGCAGATCCGCTGCCCGTAAAGGTGATCTCCGATCAGGACACGCCGCACCGCCTGTCGCTGAGCGGGGTCATGGAGTTTCCATTTGGCAAAGGCAAGCCCTTGCTGAACACCGCCAACCCGGTCGTCTCGCGGCTGGTGGGCGGGTGGCAGATCTCGGGAGGCTGGGGCTACCAGGTGGGCTTCCCGCTGGGCTGGGGCAACATGCTTTACTACAGCGACCCCAAGAACATCGTGTTGCCCGCCGACCAGCGCACGGTCGGTCGCTGGTTCAACACGGCCGGCTTCGAGACGGCCTCCGCCAGCCAGTTGGTGAACAATGTGCGGACCTGGCCGCTGCGTTTCTCCCAGATTCGTGGCCGGAATGGGAACAACGTGGACGCGGCGCTCTTCAAGAACACCCGCGTCACGGAAGGGAAGAACATTCAGTTCCGGGCTGAGTTCCTGAACGCCTTCAACCATCCCGGGTTCCCGGCTCCGGTCCTGGCTCCCACGTCCACCACCTTCGGCCAGATCGTCGCCTCCAATCAGTCAGGTTATCCGCGCCGGCTCCAGTTGACGCTGAAGTACATCTTCTAGCCCGAAGTTCCACCCCGCGGCAGGCAGTCCTGCGTTGATTTGACTGGACT
>CAYGVJ010000078.1:0-25149 GCA_964353255.1 uncultured Solibacteraceae bacterium
AAGCGCCCGTGAACCGAGCCGGGTGTTTGGAGCGCGCGCCGGAGCTGGTTCAGAATCGAAGGTGCAAGCCTGCCTGCGGGCGCGTCGCTCAGGTGGATAGAGCACCGGCCTTCTAAGCCAAAGAATGCCGGTTTCCGAGCGTGGAAGCGGCGAGTAATCTGTAGCACTCCAGCGAAGTAGATCTCAACTTTCAGAACACTTACGCGCACACCTACCGCCCAAAGCTGAGCGGCGCTTCCATATCCCCAGTGCTACCACTTGCTCCCGCTTGTCATCTACCCTCCCCAAAGATTCCCCCGAAGTGCAGCTACCGCCCGCTCCTCATCCTAGCGCTGCGGATAACTCGTCCTTCCGCGGTCGAGGGGGAACAGCAAAACGCCCGTTGCTGCAGCAGGAACCGGCCTGGGAGCCTTCGGCGGGGCGAGGGTGATACCACCACCGCGGAAGGCGGCTGCGACGCCCTGTAGGACTTCTGGAGGGCAGTGGTGCCCATTCAGTCCGAAGCACAGGTTGTCGGCCCCGACGGTCTGCGCGGCGAGGGAGTAGAATTACACAGCCGGATTTCCCGATTCGGCTGCGCACCGAAGGGAACGATGCATAGCTTCATCGTACGAAAGTCGATCTGTGGTGCAAGAAGCGCCAAAGTGGCCGCCGTTAGGTGTACCGCAGACGACAGAACGTCACAGACATAGAGCACCGACTCGATCAGGATTTGGTGAACGAATTCACTGCGACAGCCCACTAGAAGCTGATCCGGAACGCCAACTGCATCGTCCGGCTCTGATCGATGGCGCCGGTGACCTGATACGAGTCGGACACGCTGCCGATGTAGTTCACGGGGTTGAAGTTCACGTTCTTGAACACGTTAAACACCTGGGCTTGACCTTGGAGTGATACTCTCTCGGTCACCCTGATCTGCTTGATGAGGTTGAAGTCTAAGCGTACGACCTTTGGCCCGGTGACGATGAGGCTGCGGACGCCGCAGTCGCCGAACCCGTTGACGGACTCCATACAGCTCGGCGAGTTGGCGGGCGCGAAGTAGCGGCCCGTCGGCGCGCCGCTGGAATACCCGGTGGCATTCATGCTGTACGCCTTGATCGTGTTGTCGATGATGTCCTGCGGAAGCATGTAGACAAGCGTCCGATACTGGTTCTGCGGATCGGTCACCTTCCGGATCTGGAACGAGTTGCGGAGCTCGTCCGCCGTCATCCCGATCAGGCGCACGTTGCCGAAGTCCAGCATACGCCCACTCTGGAGCCGGGCGACGCCCTGGAAGCTCCAGCCGCCGATGATGCGCTCCACCACGCCGTTGCCCCCGGAGGCGAAGCGCTTGCCCCAGCCAAAAGGCAAATCGTACATCCAGTTGCCCGCAAACACGTGCCGCACGTTGCCGGTCGCGTTGCCGCCCTGGTTGGTGTAAATGTTCGTGTAGTTCATCTCGGTCGTCACGTATGGCTTGTGGAACGAGTAGAACTGGTCCATCCACCCCTTGCCATAGGTGTAGTTAAACTCAAACAGCAGTCCGCGCGAGAAGCGGCGGTTCAACGATAACTGCACACCGTCATAGCTGGTCTTCGGTCCATTGGTGACCACGTACCCGTGGTTGATATCAGGATTGACCACCCAGAAGTTCGACGGGTAACCGGCCGTGATGCCATTACCGCGGTAAGCTGAGTTTGCCCAGATGGTGCTGGCTGCGGTGTACGGGTTGGGATTCAACGGGTACATCGACTGTACCAGGGTGGTGTTGGTCCAGCCGGACCCCGTGTACTTCGTAGCATCGTTCGACAACTTCGACCCGTTCAGATATGCCAGGAAGACTGGTAGGGGCGACGTGCCGGCAACGCCGGTATAGGCAAACGTATTGGCTTTGCCGGCCGCGATGTTCGCCTGCAGATTCGCCTGCGCCAGCTTGAACTCGCTGAAGAACCCATTTTCGAGGATGTTGAGTTCGTTATAGTCCATATACGGCAGCTGGCCGCCCGCTGTCCAGGTATTGAAGCTGTTGGTGTGAATGAATCGCGCCTCCACTGCCATATCCTTCGCCAGCTGGCGCTGCCAGCTGAAGAAATAGGAGAATGCGCTGGGCGTCTTGATGTGCGGGTCGAAGACGTAAACGTTCGAACTCGCAGTGGGCACAGCCATCGGATATGACCGAGTCAGGTTGGCCGCCGGCGGTCCGAGGTCGCTGCCCGTCAACAACACCGGCAGTGTGCCCAGGTTGCCGTTGGCCAGGTTGCGCGATGTATCGATCTGGATGCCGGGATTGCCCCCGAACACGCCCGTGAAGTCGCTCATGCCGCCGCGCTGATAGGCGAGACTCGCGCCGCCGCGCAGGACCGACTTGCCCTTCGCGCCCAGCAACGCGTGCAGGAAGCCATTTTCCGCGCCGACCGTCCAGGCCGCGCCCAGGCTCGGCGCGAAGCCGCCCCAGTCCACGTCGTAGGCGTTCGTGTTCTTCTGCAGCATCTTGTAGGTGGTTGCCTTACCCTGCAGCGTGCCGGGTTTGAACAGATTCCCCAGGTTGTTCACCACCGACCCCGGCTGGAACCCGCTTCCCACTCCGGTCAAGCCGAAGATGTCGTCGAGGGTCGCCGTCGAATAGCTGTTGTTCTGGGCATAGAATGGCCTCTGCACGTCATAGCGGAGCCCGGCCTTGATGGTCACCGTCGGCTTCCAGTGCCAGGTGTCGCTGATGAACGAACCCCACTGCGGCAGAGTCCCATACTGATCGCTGGCGCCGAGGATCTTATAGGTTGTGCCGTCCGGCTGGATGCGCGCGTTCCGCGTGATCGCGCTGACCCGGCCCGTCAGCACGGCGTAGAGGGCCTTGGCGTTGTTGATGTCGGTGGTCGAGGCTAGGGGGAAGTTCGTCGTATTGAACATGTCATCCGCCGGATCACCGGTGACCATGTTGAGAGTGACCGTGGGCACTTTCGTCTGGTTGTAAAGCCATACTTCAGCCTTAGTGTAGGAAACGCCCAGGGTGAGCAAATGCGGCCCCTTCACCCAACTGAGGCTATCCTCGAACACCATGGTCTTGCCTTCGCGAGCGCTGTTGGCGGTGGCCGGGTACGGATTCGCGATGCTCTTGAACGCACTCCACCCGATGGCGTAGCCGTTCATACCGCCATACCCCGTGCCCTGGTACATGTCCGTGGTGAGGTCGGGAGAGAACTTCGTCGCGCCGCCGGTCTTCCCGAAGCGGAACTCGTTCACCACTTTGCTCGACACCGTCCAACGCCACGATCCCTGGCCGGAGTACCGGACCGAGTCCTGCAAGCCATGCACCGGGAAACCCGGGTAGACGGTCTGCATGTTGTTCGTCGTGTCGGGATCGGAAATCAGGTGGTTCTGCGTGATCGACCCGGTGAGGCGGTTGTTCGTCGTCACGTTGTAGTCGACGCGCACGGTGGGGTACTTCGTCTTGCTGTGCGTCGGCTGCTGCCAGGCGAACGACTGGGTCAGAGGATCGGTCGTCGCGTTCACGACACCCGTCTTCTTCGTGGACGCGCGCACGTCGGCGAGCAGTCGCGCCACCGTCGGATCGATCCGCGCCGTCTGGCCGTTCTTCGCCGCCAGAGCCATAAGGTCCACGTTCGGCCGGCCGGAGTATTGGAAGATGCCCTGCTCCGAGAGCGGGCTCATGATAGTCCTGGTCGAGGTGTTTGTGCCCGGCGATCTGACCCACTCGTAGTTCACGAAGAAAAACAGCTTGTCGCGGCCGTTATAAAGGCCCGGGATCCTCACGGGGCCGCCCAAGCGGCCGCCCGGCTGAAACTGCGACAAGGTGGGCTTGCCGGTAGGATTGCCGTTTATATCCACGTTGCGGTGCAGGTTGAACCAGGTGTTCGAGTTCATCCAGTCACGCCGCATATAGTAGTAAACGCTGCCATGGTAGTCGTTCGTTCCCGAGCGCGTGACCATCTTGATCTGCACGCCGCCCTGGCCGGCCATATCGGCCTCCTGCGCCGCCGTGCCAATCGTTACCTCTTCAACCGCGTCGAGGCGCGGGCTGACGCGCGTGAACATCCCGTCCCACGTCTTGGCGTAGTTGTCCTGGATGTTCATGCCGTCCAGCGTGATGTTTACCGTGCTGGTCGGCAGGCCGTTGACCATGGCGCCGCGGGAGCTGCCGTCCGCGGTGGTCACCCCCGGCATGAAGGTCACCAGGTCGAACGCGCCGCGCCCGGGCAGCGGCAGGCTCGTGATCTGCCGCTGGGTCAGCGTCGTCGCCACAGACGTCTGCGTGGTCTGTAGCACTTCGCCTGCTGCCTCGACTATAATGGTCTGGGCGACCCCGCCAGGCTCCAGGATTGGTTTAATGTTGGCTGGTACACCGGCGTTCAGCCGGACGTCTTGAAGGGCAGCAGTCATGAATCCCTGCAGGGTGACCGTCACCGTGTAATTGCCCGGCTCGAGCGCCGGGATTGTGAACAGACCATCCGCGCCCGAAACCGCGGTCGTGGTGGATGCCGTTGCGTTGTTCTTGGCGGTGATGGTGGCGCCGGGGACGACGGCTCCCGACGAATCGAAAACCGTCCCGGACAGTGTGGCCGTGACACCGCCTTGCGCGAACGCACGGCGTGGCGTTGCGGCAAGCCCCATCAGCAGTAAGAGTACTGCCGCAAGCTTGAAAATACGAAACCTCATAATCCCTCCTCTTATTCCAACGGGGATTTCCATTTTGAAGCTTCCCGGTACAGCCCAGTATACATCCATTCGCTACTCTTCGATCCGCAAATCCGCGATTTCTTCTCGCCAGCAGTGCCTTTGCCCCTCCCAACGTGAGCTTCGGCCTGCTCCAAAACTTCAAAATCGGCAAACCTCATCTTTGCTATGACTTCCATGCGCACCCCTCCGCCTCTCCTGCCTCCTCCGTCGATCCCTTGCCTACAAATCCGTTCCACCTACCCCGACGCCACCGGTAGGGCGGCAATCCGGCGTACCATCGCCCCAAACAGCCGCCGCGTCAGATGGCTCTCCGCCAGAAGCAGCCAATAGTACCTCGCGTGCTCGATCAACCGGCCGCCCGTCTTCACCAACCGTTGTTGCAGGCTCGTTAGCGACCAGTTGCCGACGCGCAGTGGCAGGGCCAGTCGCCGCCACAGGTTTCCCAGATTGTAGGCGATCAGGCTCAGCCACAAGCGCACCTCGTTGGAGCGGAACCGATGGCAACTCAGCCGCGTCATCTTCACCGCCTGCTTGCCCTCCTTGATCCACTGCTCTGCCGTCCCAAGCTTGTTGTAGAACCGCACCACCGCCCGGCTGTCGCTCTCCAAGTTCGTCACGATGAATCCCACCCGCGGAAACAATTCCCCAAAGTGAACCTCCACCTTGGCCACCACCCGGCGCGCCGTCTTCCAGCTCGCCGCCTGGTATAGGAAGCTCTTGTCCCAGACCACCGGCTTATAGCCCGGCCTTCCCACCGGCCGCGTCAACAACTCTGCAATGTCCCTCTCCAAACTCTCGTTGGATGGAATGCGGATCGCATACTTGACGCCCCGCTCCTCCAGCGCCTCGTAAATCTCCGGCTTGGCAAACGCCGCATCGGCACGAAAGACGACCTCCTTACCCAGCTTCTGCTGCCACTCGATTTCCGGTAGCAACAGCTCTTCCCAGCCGTCAGCGCTGTGCACTCCGTCTGCGGACCCGCAACCGGGGTTGCCGGGCCGGAGCTTCCCCGCCAGGCAGTCGCCCTCGCGATTGAACAACAACAGCGGGTGATAGCAGGGGGATGCGAAGTGGCCTCCGTCTGCGGACCCGTGACCGGGGTTGTAGGCGCTGTTCTCCTGCTCGCCATACACCGGAATCTCCGTCGAGTCCATGTCCAGGGCCACCCGTTGCGCCGAATCCACGGCCTCTACCTTGCCGACGAGTTCGCGGTTGATACGCGCCAGCCCGGCGAAGTTCTCCTCTTCGGCCAGCATTTCCGTCTCGAAGGTCTGCAAGCGAGAAGTCAACGCCGCACCGCGATCCCAGACCTTCTCTGACCCGATCAGCCGGAAGGTCGGATCTTGCGCGAGCCGCTCGGCATCATTGACGTCCTCATCGGGAACTTCCATTTTGGCTTCCCGGCCACCCTCCATTGTACGTTCGCCCACCCCCGTTTGAGCCGTGTCTTTCACCTTTCCATCCTGAGCGAGTGCGGCGCGGCCAGCGAAGTGGCCAGCTTCGCCTCGTCCGCCCGCGAAAGAGCGGGAAGTCTCTCATTTCAAAGGATTTCTCATACACCTCTCCGGCCCCCCTCCTTCCTTCAACCTGTCTGCTTGGCCGCCGCGGCGTCCTAACCGGCCGGCATCGGCAGCGCCTCCATCCGCCGCACCATGGTCCCGAAAAGCCGCCGCGTCAGATGGCTCTCCGCCAGAAGCAGCCAGTAATACCGCGCGTGCTTGATCAACCGGCCGCCCGTCTTCATCTATGGACCTCAACTGCGAGGACTGGCGCTCGCGGGACCGCATGTGGGACCAGACCCGCTATGCCCTGGCGTTTTTCCACGCGCATCTCCCCTTCTGGGAGATGGAGCCCGCCAGCAACCTCACCGTCGGAGGTTCGGTTGCCAGGGTCCTGGCCAAGAGGGGGAGCGTCTATGCCGTGCAACTTCCCCAGGGCGGGACTACCGAGTTGCGAGTGGAAGAAGGCGTCTACACGGTGCGCTGGTACAACCCGCGGACCGGAGGCGAGCTGCAACGGGGGAGCGTGGATTCCATCATCGGCCTGAGAGCGCGTTCCATCGGCCAGCCGCCCGCTGAGCCGGACAAGGACTGGGTGGCGCTGATCAGGCGCCAGTGAACCGGGCGGGCTCTTTGAGCGCGCCTCGGCGCTGGTTTAGAATCGTAAGTGCAGGTCCACTCGTGGGCGCGTAGCTCAGGCGGATAGAGCACCGGCCTTCTAAGCCGGGGGTCGTGGGTTCGAGTCCCACCGCGCCTGCCAGCAGCAAACAACCGCGCCCTGGAGCCGGCGGCATTCACGCCGGGGGTGGGTTACGGGCTGGCCTGGACGGTGATTCGGGACGCGCTTGGTACGCTTCAACGTCGGCGTCTTCCTGGTCCAGCGCGCGGGCGGCGCCCGGGACGAATCCAACGCCTTCAAGCAGATGGCTGCCGCGGCGATTGTGGACTGACGCCGGCGTGCGGCGCCCCCCCGCTCTGGTAGCCCTCTTTCACCCTGACCAAAGTCCGCAGCATGCGGAGACGGGCGGGGGTGAGGTGCAACAGGGATCGAGCGAGGCCCCCGAGGCGCTCGGAAAGCGGCAGCGGCTTGCCGCGAAGCTTCGTCTCCATCGCCTTCATCAGTCGCCGGTGCCTCTGCCAGCCCATCACCAAGCTGGCCGCGATCTGCCGGAGCGCACGCGGGTGGAACAGATACACGACGTCCTTGCTCACACGGCCCTGACGCGCCTGGAAGAGAAACAGATCTGCCAGCCGCCCGGCGGCTCGCGAATCTTCCCGCGTGGCTGTTCCCTGTAATAGAGCGGCCGCCGGCCGCGCGGCGCTCGAGGAATCGAACCGCGCCAGGACACTCGTCAACGCCAGCAGCGGCGCACCAAGACCACATGCCCTGGCACGTTCCAAAGCCGCCTCCAACTCCCCCCGCCCGGCGAGCAGCCCGCACCATCCTTCGATATCCAGCAGGTTCCGGATCACCGCCTCGGGAACCAGGTTCTCGCGGATCGCATGATGGGCGCTCAGCAGCAAACCGTCCCCGGGTGACACGACGCGAACAGGCGTGCCCAGAACCTCCACCGTCTGCGCGCGGGCGATGACCCGCGGCGTCTCCAGTTCCGGCGACGGATGAGCCCCCAGACGCCAGTGCAGATCGACTTCGCACTTCTCCGCATCAGACAGCGCGAGAGCCTCATTGCCGGCGAAGCCCGGCGCGCGACGCACAAAGGCCAACCAACCGGCAAGACTCCCCTCCAGGTCGGGCCTGAAACCGAGCTCTCCCAGCCGGGAGATCGCAGCTTCAAGGTCTTCCTCGCGGATCAGGACATCCACGTCTCCGATCAGGCGGTCCTGGGGTCCGTGATACAGGCTCGCTATGGCGGCCAGTCCCTTGAACGCCGCCGCAGGTATCCCGCGTCGCTCCAAGTGCTCCAGGACCCTGACTCCCTTGCGCGCCCGCAGCGTCGAGCGGGCCACAGCAGCCGCAGTGAGCTTGCGCAACTCGGATCGCGCTGGATCACCGAGGTCCACACGCAATGCCGAGAGGCGCTGCCTCAAACGGGGCAGCACACCCCAGGCTGCCCCCAGAACAACAGCCTGAGACCACTGCCGGCGCCGAGACAACTCATCAGCCACCGTCTCGGCCTGCGCAAGATCGGACAGTAGAAGACGGAGGAGCGCCTCCCTCACGGTTCCCCTCCCCCGAGCAGGTTCCTGACAAACCTCGCGAGGACCCTGACGACGTACCGGACGGGCCGGTACAGATACAGCCACGGTATCCGCCAAGCCGGCACAGGCCCTTCCAGCCAGCGCAGGCTTTGCGGCGGCGGCAATACCAGCCATCGAGCCACCTGGGAGCGCCGCCGGCCCCGACTCGACTTCAGCAGCTCGAAGGGCCGTCCCCGCGTGCTCAGCAAAGCCGCAGCCAGCGTGGCTTCACGGCTCACGCTTCCCGCGGAAGCAGCGTGCGCTCGCAGCGCTTCCAGCACCCGCCATGGGACGGGCGCGCCGAGTGCCGCCACCAGATACTCCAGCGTCACCAGCAGCGGTAAAGCTAGGTGACCCGCCGCCGCAGAACGCAACACTCTGTCCCAGTCAAGTTCCGGGGGGCGGCTGATCAGAAACCACGCGTCAGCCGCCCAGCCAGGCGAACGGCTGCCCACGGTCGCGGCGTGGCCGCAAATGTGAACCAGGTTATCGGCAGGCGACAGCGCCTGCGCCTGAACTCCGGCCACCGTCACGGTTACGAGGAGCTGCCAGACGTCGTCCAGGCCGAGGTTGTAAGGCACCAGGCGAAACAGATTCGCGTGCAGGCTCACCGGGAAGCCGCAGCCGTGCTCGAGCACCCGGGCCGGCTCCGGCCCGCCCCGAGGCGCAGCCGCCGGGCGGAAGCCCGCCTCAACCAGGGCGTGTGCGGCAGCATCGCGGCGCCCGGGCGCCACCAGCAGGTCGAGGTCATGGCAGTGTCTCAAGCAAGCCTCGGGGTAGACGGTCTCGGCAGCCATCATCCCCTTGAGCACAACCGGAGGCATGTGTCTCTCGGCCAAGCACACGAGCGCCTCGCGGCAAGCCCGCCGGACAGCCTCGGTCCGTGACTGCTCATGCAGGTAGGCCGACCTGAGATAGGTTTGCAGTTCCTTCTCTAGCGGAACTTGGTTCCGCACCAGACCGTGGTACAGGAGAGCCAGCAGTCGCTTGAGACCGTATCGGGAATCCCCCAGAACGTGCTTCGTCTGACCCCATTTCTCCCAGCCCTGTCGCACCTCGGGCCCGCTCAGAAGACAGACTCGAAGTAGCTGGGTCTGTAGCTCCGCAGGCAGGACGAGCCTCATCACGTCCGCCAGCGGGACTTGCCTTTGCGGCTCGTAGCCCATCATGTAGTGGGAGCGGCGCCCTGGCCGCGCCGTCGGTCCAGCGACGCCTTGACCACCCGGGCGAACTCCTCACCGCTGGCCGCGGTTCTGCGCCGCGTCAAGTTGCTCTCGTGCATGCGATGAAAGACGAGAACCTCGGGAAGCACTTCCACAACCACCGCTTGTTCCCTGGCCCGGATGAACCACTCCGTGGCGTCAGCAAACCACAGGTCCGGATTGAAAAGCCCCACCCGCTCGAAGACAGCCCGGCGAGCCAGCAGCGCAGTGGTGCTGAACCCGGGCACAGGCTGCGCCCGCGGATGATCCTGGTAGTGTTCCGCTTCCTGGCGCAACCCGGCCACCCAGAGAAGCTGGACGTGAGTCACCGAGACCTCCAGCTCCGGCCGCGCCCGAAAGCGGGCCATCTGCCGGGACAGCTTTTCCTGGCGCCACAGATCATCGGCATCCAGAAAAGCGACGAACTCCCCGCGCGCCGCCCGCAGGCCGAGGTTGCGGGTGGCTGCCGGCCCGGCTGTGGGCTGCGTGAGGATGCGCACGCGGTCGCGATAGCGATCCAGCACAGCCGCCGTGCCATCGGCAGACCCGTCGTCCGCTACGATCACCTCGATCGGCCGGTACGTCTGGGCCAGAATGCTCTCCAGGGCCTCGGCCACGAATCGCTCGCCGTTGTAAACGGGAACGATACAACTGATCAGCGGATCCACCGGAATCTTTCCCGTGAGCGAAGCGGCCTCAGCCCTTCTCCTCGCCGGCATCCTGCCATGGGATGTCGCGCAGCCCCGGCATGGGAGGGTCAAGCGCCAGCAGGTCGCCCATGTCCCGGTACACGTTGAGAACCGGCGGCACGTACGGCGACCTGGCGGCTGGCGCCGGGACCTGCGGCGCCGGTTCCCCCCCGCCCGCCTCCGAGACAGTCACGATCTCCTCCTTGACGAGTTCGCCGGCCACCCGGTCCAGATCCTGCGCCGCCTGCTCCGGAGAGGCATCGTACTTGGCCACCAGGCCTTCCACCATCTCGCGGAGCGAGCGGCCCTCCTCGATCATGCTCCACACCTCGCCCCCGGTCTCGGCCATGCTGTAGTAGACCCCGGTGGACAAGTTCACGATGATGGCTTCGCCGTCAATGACGCTGGCCGTGATGTTGTCAGAGCGTGGCGTCAAGCGGCAGCTCAAATTGATCATGGCGAGTCTCCTTCAAAAGCCTGCGGTACAGGATTTCGTGTTCCTCAAAATAGCGGTCGAAGCCAAACAGCAGCGATGCCCGGCGGCGGCCCGCTGCCCCCATCTCCTGCGCCAGGGACGGGTTCTCCAGAAGGCGCGTCACCGCCTGGGCTACGACCTCCGGGTCTTCCTTGGGCACTACCAGCCCCGTCTCCCCGTGCGCCACCACTTCCGGCAGGCCTCCCACATCACTTGCCACCACCGGGCGCGCCATCTGCATCGCCTGAAGCGCTACCAGCCCAAACGCTTCCCGCCACCGGGAGGGCATTAGCGCCAGCGTAGCGGAGTTCATCAGGGCCGGAATCTTCTCGGGCGGAACCCACCCCAGGAAATCGACGGCCTCCCGCACCCCCATCTCCGCCGCCTGCTGTTCCAGTTCCGCGCGCGCCGGGCCGTCCCCGGCAATGACCAAGCGGGCTTTTGGAAACCGCCGCCGCACTGTCGCGAAGGCGCTGATGGCCACGTCGAATCCCTTGTCCCTAACCACCCGGCCCGCACACAGCAGCATCGGGGCCTCAAATGGGAGGGATTCGGGGGCCAGTTCGGGCATTTCCAAGCCGTTGTAAATAACCGAGGAGCGGTCGCTGATTTCAGGCACCAGCCGGCGCACGTCCTCGAGCATGGCCCTGGAGTTGGCAGTCACCCAGGCTGCGGCACGCAGCGTCCGGCCTACCAAGGTCTCCGCCGCGGCGTTCTGATCAGGCAGTGGGCTGTGGACGGCCACCAGCGTGGGCGCGGGGTGATAGGACCGAGTCTGCCAATGCAGCAGAGCGCTGGGGGGAACCGAGTTCATGTGCACCAGATCGGGGCGAAACGCCTGCTTCAAACACACCAGGCGTCTGCGGGCCTCCGCATACAGGTCCAGGCGGCGAGCTGCCAGCGCCTCAAGAAACCGGAAGCGGTGGATGCGAAGCCCTGCATGCGCATCTTCATCGGGTAGCTCCAGATCCCCGTGAGAGGTCACAACCGCCAGCTCATGACCACGCTCCCGGAGAGCGCGCGCGAGCTTCATACCCAGGACTTCCACGCCGCCGATGTAAGGCCAGAAAAACTCAGCCCAGAAGAGAAGGCGCATAGTCTTGAACCATCATCGCGGCTGCCTGCATTTCAGCCTTGCCCCACAAGCTTGCGGTACAAGGATTCATACTCCTGAACGTATCGGTCGAAACTGAACAGTTTCTCCGCCCGGCGGCGTCCCGCCGCTCCCATCTCCTCCGCCAGCCGCCGGTTCTCCAATAACTGAACCACCGCCTGGGCCACTGCCGCCGGGTCCTCCTTGGGCACCACCAGCCCCGTCTCCCCGTGGGCCACAACTTCCGGCAGACCTCCCATGTCGCTCGCCACTACCGGGCGCGCCATTTGCATCGCCTGGAGCGCCACCAGCCCAAACGCCTCCCGCCACCGGGAGGGCACCAGCGCCAGCGTGGCGGAGTTCATTAGGGCCGGAATCTTCTCGGGCGGAACCCACCCCATGAAATCGACGCCATCTCGGACCCCGAGCTCCACCGCCTGCTGTTCCAGTTCCGCCCGTGCCGGGCCATCCCCGGCAATCACTAGCCGCGCCGTTGGAGACCGCCGCCGCACTGTCGCGAAGGCGCTGACGGCCACATCGAATCCCTTGTCCCTGACCACACGGCCCACGCACAGCAACCTGGGCGCCTCGAAGGGAAGGGGAGCAGGCGCCAGGTCAGGCACAGGCAAGCCGTTGTAGATCACTGAGGAGCGGCCGGTCACTTCCGGCGCCAGCCGGCGCACGTCCTCCAGCATGGCCCTGGAGTTGGCGGTCACCCAGGCTGCGGCAAGCAGCGTCCGGCCTACCAGGGTGTCCGGCTCGGCGCTCTCACCGGGCACCGCCACCCGGACGGCCACCAGCATGGGGACGGGCGCCCCGGACTGAGTCTGCAAGTGGAACAGCACACTGGGATCCGTGAAGTTGATGTGGACTAGATCCGGGCGGAACTCCTGCTTCAAACGCACCAGGCGCCTGCGGGCTTCCGCATACAGATCCAGGCGCCGGTCGCCCAGGGCCTCCAGAAACCGGAAACGGTGGATGCGGACCCCCAGGTGCGCATCTTCGTCGGGCAGCTCCAGACTGCCATGAGAGGTCACAACCGCTACCTCATGACCCCGCCTTCGGAGCGCTCCCAGCAGTCTCACTCCGAGGACTTCAACGCCTCCAACGTAAGGCCAGAACAGCTCGGTCCAGAACAGGATGCGCATGGTCGGGCCGTTCACGCTCCTAACAGGTTTTCCACCACTCTGGGAACTGCCTCGAGGTCGGCGCCCAGATCCAGCCAGCGACACTCGACCCGCTCCACCAGCTTCACCAGGACGTTGAATCCCTCCCGTCCCAGGCGCGGTCCTCTGAGCAGGCAACTGGGCACCAGACGCCGCAGTGCCTCCCCTCTAGTGGCCACGGCAAGCCTGGCCTGGCCGCCCGCTCTCACCCGGGGCAATAGAACATAGCGGATGGGTACGCGCGCCGGCAGACGCCCGGCAAAAAGCTTCGAGAGCAGCAGCAGGTGCTTCTCCTCCTCGGCGTAGCGCCCCCGGACAGCGTGTGATGCCAGGCCGGAGAAGCGGGTCAGGTGCTCGGGGTCCAAGAAGGCGGAGCTGTAAAGACTGTGTCCCGTGAAGGAGCCATCCTCGGCCGACTCCAGCACGATGTAGTCGTCTCCCAAAAAGTCAAAGCCGCCGGTCAGGCAACACAACGCGGCGGTTGACTTGCCAGCCCCACCGCCTCCGGCCAGCATCACCCCCTGCCCGTTGCGGGCGACGAGCCCGGCGTGGAGCGGCTGGATGCGGCCCTGGTCCAGCCAAAAGGCCATCACCGGCTGGAAAGGCCTTCCCTTGTCGCGAAGCGCAAGCTCCCCTGCTGAATCTGCGGCGCCCACCACCTGAGCTGTCTTCCGGTCAAGACACCACACCGAACCCGACTGGACGTCAAACTCGCAGACAAACCGCCCGTCCGGTGAGGCCAGAATGTCACGCTGCGCGGAAACCCCCGGCGCACCAGGGCATGCAGGATCCGGCATCGCCGGCCGCGGCGCGGGAAAGCCGCTCCGGTCGATCGCAAGCACGGTCAAGTCAGGCGCGCGGCCGTCGCCAGGCGCAGCAGGCAGATGGGCCAAAGGCACACACAGGCACTCGCCCAGTTCCTGGCCGGCCACTCGCAGGCGCACCGTCTTTCCGGCAAGCAGAAAGCTCCGCTCGAACAGGTCGCCCGCGGCCTCGACTTTCTGGAAAGCCGAATCGAGCGCCGCGAAAGCTGCTTCAGCCGGACTCACGGGACCATATGCCACAAGGGGTATCAGCCTCCCCCTGCGGTCGCCTGAGCAGCCTATTATAGAACACCGAACCCCTTTGGCCTCCGCCTTGGCGGGCAATTCGCTCCTGCGCGCCTCAGAACTCGATCCGCACGAGCAACTGCACCTGCCGCGCCGTTTCATCGAACGGCGCCAGCGCGGGGAAACCCGAGCGCCTGCCCCGGCGCCCGTAGAGCGCCAGGCCGAACGTCTCCGAATCGAGAAACGGATCGGGGTTGTTCAGGTTGGCGTGATTCAGCAAGTTGAAGGCGTCGGCGCGAAAGGTCACGCTCAGACGCTCGCCGGTTAAGGGCAGGTGGAACGTCCGGCTCAACGAGAGGTCGATGTTGAACAGCCCTGGCCCGCGGAAGGCGTTCCGCCCCGTGTTTCCGAGCGCGCCGCCAGCCGGCGGGCGGAAGCTCGCCGCTTCCAGGAGCTGCCTGCCTCCCGGCGCGGACCGGTCCGTTGCGGCGGGGCCGGCGATATCCGCACGGTTGTTCAAGATGACCTCGGCGCCCTCACCGGACGCGAACACCGTGTACGGGAACCCGGAGCGTATCGCCGCGATCTGAGCCACCTTCCACTGCCGCAGCGCTCCGGGCAGCTCCCACATCGAGAAGAAGACCAGGTTGTGCCGCTGGTCGAAGTCCGAGTTGCCGCGGTCGGCCCGGCTGTCGAACTGGCGCGAGAACGCTGCCTGCACCGGCCGCCCCGCGCCCGGCGTGTTCCGCGTGAAATCCAGATTGAAAAAATCGCCGGCCAGCGGTTCGCTCTGGTTGTCGAGCGTGTGACTCCAGGTGTAGGCCGCATAAAACTGCCGCGCCCCGTCGCGGTAGCGGGCCGTCACCGTCAGCCCGTGATAGGCAGAGGCTCCCTGGTTGGCCCGGTACGACACGTACGGCAAAGCCCAGTTGGACGGGTACGCCGCTCCCGGCCGGTTGATCAGGTCCGTGGTGATCAGCTTGCGCCCCAGTGTGCCGGTGCCGTTCACCTCGATCAACAGCGTGTCCGAGAACTGGCGTTGAAGCCCGGCAAAGTAACTCTGCGCGTAGGCGTCGCGCAGGCCCGGTTGATACGCCGTCAGGTTCGGAAAGTCCTGCGGAAAGCCTTTCCCGCGCTGCGCGGCAAGCACGTCGGCGCGCGGCGCCAGATAGTCGATGGCGCGGTAGCCGGGGGCAAACCAGGCCAGCACGAAACTGTTGCTTCGGATGTTCTGCCAGAGGTTGTCGAAGGGCCGGTCGTAGAAGATCCCGTAAGAACCCCGCAGCAGAGTTCGCGCGTCCTGTAGCGGCTTCCAGGAAAACCCTAGGCGCACGGCCAGGTTGTTGGCGTCCGGGTCGTAGAGCCGGTCGCTGCCCGCCTTCAGACGGGCGGTGACCAGACGCTCCGCCAGGCTCCCTCCGCTGCCGAACTCCAGCAGCGTGTCCTGCGCCGCGCCCGTGTTTCGCGGCGCTCCAAAATACTCGTAGCGAATTCCCGCATTCAGCAACAGTCGCGAGGAAACCCGGCAACTATCCTGCGCGAATGCCGCGAACTGACGGTTCGAGTACCGCCGGTCATAGCGCGGGATCGCCAGTTCCGGCAACGCCTGCCTGGAGACGGCAATCCCGAACAACGACGGCTGGTCGAGGAAGAATTCGAAGTAAGTCGGAAACACGAACAGCCCGTCCCGCCCGGCGGTCAGGTATCCCTCCGGTGATCGCAGCAGAATCGTTGCCCCGCTTTTCACAATGTGCCTGCTGCGCACCCACTGCACGTTGTCCACAATCTCGACCGTGCGGCCATGGTTCCGGTAGCTGTAGAACGCCGGGCTGCCCGGCAGCACCAGACCATCCGACACTGCCAGCGATGGAATCTCAGGATGCGGGCGGTCAAAGCGCAGTTCATCCGAGTTCCACCCGGCGCGAACCTCGTGCGTCAGGCTGCCCGTCAGGGAACTCAGCACTGACACCATGGTCCCCGTGGAATTCTGGCGGAGCGGCGTGTTGAAGCCCTGGTACGGGGTCCAGATGAAGTCAGGCCGCCCCAACCTAGTGATCGACAACCGCGCCAGCAGCCTGTGCCGCCCGCCGGCCAGCGGGGCATCAGTGCGAAGGGTCGCCAGGGAGCGGTCCAGCGTGACCGGGGCAGCGAACTCGACTTTCGCCACCGGCAGGTTCCGCACCGTGACCGGCGGCGCAGGGTACTGTTTGAGCAGTCCCCGGGCCACGCTCCCCGGCGCGGTGAAGTCAACGAACCGCGTCGTGGGCAGCAGCAGCCGCACCGGGTCCTGACGCCCGTCGTTCCGCAGGTACTCCAGGTTTCCCGACACGAACACGCGCTCCCGCACCACCGGCCCGCCCAGCGCCAAGCCGCGATAGGACTCCCTCAGCTTGTTCCTCCGGAAACCCGCCAGGTTCTCTTGGAAGCCGTTGGCGTTAAGCGCTTCGTTCTTGAGGTAGGTATAGGCGGAACCGTGCCAGCTCGTGCCGCCCGCGCGGGTGATCGCGTTGGCCAGGTAGCCGCTGGTGCGCCCGTATTCGGCCCCGAAGTTGTTGGTCGAGATCCGGTACTCCTGCACCATCTCGGGCGACACGGTCACGCCGGGCCCGGTTACCAGGTAGTTGTTGTTCTCCACCCCATCCATCAAGAACCCGGAGGCGGAGGGTCGCTGGCCGCCGGCGGAAAGCCCCAGCCCGCGCGCTGTGCTCGTGTCGGCGGTGACCCCGGGCTGCGTCACCAGGAAGGTGTAGACGTCGCGCCCGGCCAGCGGCAATCGCGCGAGCACGTCCGAGTCAATCACCTGCGAAACGGTCGCCTCCAGATTCCCCAGCTCCCCCTTGAACCGCTCCAGTTCCTGCGAACGGCTGGCGTCCAGATCGGGTCCGTAAAAGGTCACGACCGACCGCGCCCCCGGCAGGACCACGCTGCGGTACTGCCCCTGCTCCCAGACGTCCTCGAGCGGCCGCAACCGGAAGTCGATCTCCAGAAACCCGGCCACCGGCAGACGCAACTGATGGAGTTCTCGCGGCTGGTACCCATCCGCGCTCACCCGGAGCCGGTAGGTGCCCGGCGAAAGCGGTGATAGCGTGTACCTGCCCGCGGCGTCGGCGTGCACCAAAACACTGGCGCTGCTCTCCTGGCGTTCGCACGAAACCGCCGCGCCGGCAACGGGTGTTCCCTCCCGCAGGTCGGTCACCAGTCCGAAGATGACTCCCTGCGTGCTCTGAGCGTGTAGGGCCGCCACGGCTGGAAAAAGCAGAGCCGCCAGCGCGCGAGCGATCGTGGGCATGACCCGGGTCTCTGGTAGTATAGCAGTGGACCTATGGGTGCACTCCTGCTGCTCCTCGTGGTTTCCCTCCTCCCCGGCCTCCTCCAGGCCCAACCCGCCAGAGAGCAACCCGTCGGCATCCTGCTGGCGGCCCCGGACGCGACACTGCTCCGCAGCGCCGATTCCTTGCCCTTGGCAGCCCGCCCGGGCGACCTGCTCTTCGCGGGTGACACCTTGCGCACCGGAAGCGCCGCCGCCTCCCTGCTCTTCTGTCCCGAGAGCGCCTCTTTCGTCCTCGCCCCGGACACCGAGATGGTAGCGGGCGACAAGCGTCCCGTGGTTCGCTCTGGACGTCTCGACCAGCGCCGCGCCGCGCCTTTCTGCACATTGCCCTCTGTTCCGCGCGACACTACCGGATTCTACGGGGCGAGCCTGGCGCGGGCTTTGCGCGAGCCGCCAGCGGCCGCCGAACTCTCCCCAGAAGCCCGCCGCGAACTGGAGCCTATCGAGCGGGCTCTTGCCAGTGCTCCCGACGACCCGCTCGCCCGCCTCGCCCGCGCCGCAGTGCTCGAACAGCACGGGCAGCGCCAGGAGGCCATCGCCGAATACCGCAGGCTCGCCGCCGCCTGGCCGGAGGTCGCCTGGCCCCGCCTCCTGGTTTATGAACTTGCCACCAGTAGCAGCGGCGGTTTCACCAACATCACAGTGAAGCTGCCGGAGGCGCGTGGCGCTGTCCGCCGGCAGCGCACCGGCCCTCCGCCCGCCGCCCCGCCGGGGAATACCTACGCTCTGGTGGTCGGCATATCGAAATACCTGCGCCTCCCGCCCAACAAGTACCTCCGGTTCGCCCACCAGGACGCCACGCTGTTCGAGCAACATTTGAAAAGCCCGCGCGGCGGCAGTCTGCCTGACCGCAACGTCATGACCCTCACGGAACAGGCCGGCACCACCGCCGCCATCCGCACCTACGTCCACACCTTCCTGCGGGCCAAGGCCACCCGCGCCGACACTGTGATCCTGTTCATCGCCGGGCACGGAATCCTGGACAACGCCACGCGCGAAGCCTACATCGTCACCTACGACAGCGACCCTGAGGACCTCCGCTCCACCGCCCTCCCCATGGCCGAGATCCAGAAGCTCATGGAGGAAGAGTTGAACCACGTGGGCCGGGTCATGGTCTATGTGGACGTCTGCCGCGCGGGCGCCATCGGCACCTTGCGCAAGAACCGCATCAACCAGACGATCTCCGACATGCTCCGCGTCCAGGAAGACGCCGAGGTTATCGGCCTGCTGGCCAGCGGCTCCAACGAGCTTTCTTACGAAAGCAGTCGCTTCGGCGGCGGGCACGGCGCCTTCTCTTACTTCCTCCTGAGCGGGCTCAACGGCGAAGCGGATGCCAACCGCGACGGCGTCGTCGAGGTCGAGGAGCTGATCCAGCACGTCAAGGACAAGGTCCGCGTGGCCACCCGAACCAGACAGAATCCCAAGGACGACGGGGCGTTCTACCCCGACTCGAGGCTGGCCGAGCAGATCCACTCGAAGCCCGGAATCCAGCTCCAGGGCTGGACCGCGCTGAGCGAGCTGCCCAAGCCCCAGACCGAGGCGGAGGCCCCGCGCGAGGCCGCGCCCGCGCCGCGGCGGACCGAACCGCAGGTTGCAGGCGCCGCCTCTGCTGACGGCGAGGCCTTTCTCGCTGCGGTGCGCGGCGGGGCTCTGCTCCCGGAAAACCCGAGCAGCGTCTTCGGCCCCCTGGACCGCCTCCGGCGGCAGCTCACCCCGGACGATCTGCTGGAATTCGAGAACCGTTTGCGCATCGCCCTCCAGGACGAGGGTCAGAAGGTGCTGCTCGGCTATCTCGCCGGTGAGCAGACGCCCCAGTCCCGCGTCGAGTTTGCCCGCGGCGTGCGTTACTTCCAAGAATCGCTCCGCCTCGATCCGGACGTACCCATGCTCGAAAGCAAGGAGCTGTTCTGCCGCGGCCGGGCCTTGATCTTCGACAAACGCTACCCCGACGCCGCCGGCTTGCTGGAGCGCTCCATCCGCCTCGATCCGGCAGCCGCCTACTCGTTCAACGCCCTCGGCATCGCCTTCCTGGAGCAGGCCGATTACCGCAGAGCCATACTGGCCTTCCAGGACGCCCGTCGCCGGGCGCCGCATTGGGCCTATCCGCTCCACAACCTGGCCTTGGCCCAGGCTGAACTGGGCAATACCGATTCCGCCATCGGCGCCTACCAGCAGGCCATGCGCCTGGCGCCCACGCACTTCTATATCCCCTACAACCTCGGGTTGCTGCATCAGCGCATGAACCGCTTGCGTGAGGCGGAAGCCGCTTACCGCAAGGCGCTGACCCTCTCCCCGGACCACCCCGACGCCTACAACGCGCTCGGCTCGCTGCGCGCCAGTCAAAGCCGGCGCAAGGAAGCCGAGGAACTCTACCGGAAGGCGCTGGAGAGGAAACCGGACTTCCCGGCTGCACGGCACAACCTGGCCACACTTCTAGCTGAGCGCCGCGAGACCTCAGCCGAGGCGGTCCGCACGTGGCAGGAGATCCTCTCCGGCGCGCCTGACTACCTACCCTCCCGCCTGGCTCTGGCCGAGACCCTCGCCAAGCAAGGCCAGACCGCGGACGCCGTTCAGCAGTACCGCGAGCTGCTCCGCCTGCGCCCCGACTACGTGGGCGCCCGCCTGGCCCTGGCTGAGCTGCTGGCGCAAGGCGGCAAGCCGGACGAAGCTGTAGCCGAGTTGCAGGAGGCACTCCAAGGCAGACCGAAGAACACGCGCATCCACGAGCAGATCGGCGACCTGGAGCGGCAGAGAAACCGCCTCGCCGAAGCCCGCCAGGCTTACAGCGAGGCCTTGTCTTTCGCCGCCGACCCGCGGACGCGCTCCCGCTTGCAGCAGAAGCTCAGGCGCCTCCCCCGCTGATCCGCCGCGCCAGAACGGTGTTAGACTCTCTAGGATCACACGATGAGCTATATTACCCTTCTCCGCTGCGCCGCAGCGACGCTTCTTCTGGGCTGCGGCCTCGCTTTCCCGCTGGACATCATCACCACCGTGGCGGGCACTGATTGGGTTTTCCCCACGGAGGCCCGGCCGGCGATCGACACTCCGTTCGGCACCCTCTCCAGTGTGGCGATCGGTCCAGGCGGCGCACCTTACTTCGCCAGTGCCCGCATCTTCCGGCTCAACGCCGACGGAACGTACACCCTCGTGGCCGGCAACGGCGTGGATGGCTTCTCCGGGGACGGCGGCCCGGCCCTCAGCGCCTCCTTACACAGCCCGCGGGGCCTTTCTTTCGACGGCCAGAGCAACCTGTACTTCGTGGATAGCGACAACTTCCGGGTGCGCAAGATTACGCCCGCCGGGACCATCACCACCATCGCTGGCTACGGCCAGGCGGGTTCCGGGGGCGACGGCGGGCCTGCCGTCAGCGCCACCCTAGGCGTCGGGGCGTTGGACACGGCAGTTGACAGCGCGGGGAACGTCTACATCGCCGACACTGGCAACCGCCGCGTACGGCAGATTACGCCGGCCGGGATCATCCGTACCTTCGCCGGGACCGGCGAGGCCGGGTCTTCGGGAGATGGCGGCCCGGCGGTCAACGCTTCCATGATTCCCAGGGCTCTGGCGCTGGACGGGGTCGGGAACCTGTACATCGGCGAAACTTCCCGGGTGCGGGTGGTAAACACCGCCGGGGTCATCACCGCTTTCGCCGGCACCGGCGAGCTCGGCTACTCCGGAGACGGCGGCTCGGCCGGCGCCGCGCGGCTCGGTCAGATCCGTTGCCTGACTCTTGACAGCGCCGGGAACCTATACATCGGTGACACCAACTACGTAGTACGCAAGGTCACTCCGGAGCGCGTCATCAGCACCTTCGCCGGCAACGGTACGTCCGCCTTTTCCGGCGACGGAGGCCCCGCCACCCAGGCCTCGATGCAGACTCCCGCGGGTGTGGCCAGCGACGCCAGCGGCAACCTGTTCATAGCTGACGAGCGCAACTTTCGGCTCCGCAAAGTGGCGCCCAGCCAGGTCATCACCACGGTGGCGGGAAATGGAGCCTTCCGCTACGGGGGTGACGGCGGCCCCGCTGTGTCCGCCTACATGATCAACCCGACATCGGTCGCTGTGGACGCGGCCGGCAACATATACGTGGCTGAAATCCTGGGCAATCGCGTGCGGAAGATCACCCCCTTCGGCCAGATCAGCACTCTGGCCGGCACCGGCAGGCGAGGCTACTCCGGTGATGGCGGGCCGGCCGCTGCTGCCGCTCTGGCTTCGCCGTACTCGGTCGTCGCGGATCCGGCGGGCAACGTGTTCATCGCCGACACTGGTAACTCCCGAATCCGCAAAATCACCTCAGCGGGCGTGATCACCACCGTGGCCGGCAACGGGCAGACGGGTTACTCGGGAGACCGAGGGCCGGCCACCGTCGCGTCGCTCAACTCACCCATGGGTCTGGCCTTGGACCGGGCCGGCAACCTCTACCTGTGTGATGCCGCCGCGAACGTCGTCCGGAAAGTGGACACCAGTGGTGTGATTACGACTGTGGCGGGAACTGGCCGGGCTGGCTTCTCCGGCGACGGAGGTCCGGCCACGCAGGCCGCTCTCAGCGGCCCGTTCGGCGTGGCGGTTGGCCCTGACGGATCGCTCTACATCTCCGACGAGATCAACGCTCGCATACGCAGAGTGAGCCCGGATGGTATCATCACCACCGTCGCCGGCAACGGTCAGATGGGTGGTACTGGGGATGGGGGTCCGCCGCTCCAGGCCACCTTCAGCTCGATGGACGACCTCAAGGTGGACGCCGCCGGCAACATCTTCGTGGCCTCCGGCGGCGACAACCGCATACGCGGGATCTCGCGGGACGGCGTGGTCTACACGGTGGCCGGCACCGGCGTGAAGGGGCTCTCCGGCGACGGCGGCCCGGCCTCCCGGGCCCAGTTGCACTACCCCGGCGGCATAGCCCTGGATCCCAGCGGCAACTTGTATATCGCCGAGCGCTCCAATCATCGCGTGCGCCTGGTGCAAATCAGCCCCCCGGCTTCCATCGCCCTCTCGCAGACCGGTTTGACGTTCACCACCGCCGTGGGCAGCGGTGTCCCGCCGCAGAGCTTCAACGTCGTTAACGGCGGACAGGGCACCATGAATTGGACAGCGACCGCCACCGTGATCGGCGGCGGGCCGAACTGGATCAGCCTCACGCCCGACCGCGGCACGAGCGTCGCCGGCGCGACCGCTCCTTCCGTCGAGGTGCGCGTCAACCCCGCAGGCCTGGCCGCCGGCGATTACTATGCGCTGGTGCAGGTGAGCGCTTTCGGCGTGCCGAATTCGCCGCAGTTTGTCACCGTGGTGCTGAATGTGATGGGGGCCGCGGCCGCCAGAGGTGCGGCCGTCCAGCCGACCGGCCTGATCTTCGTGGGCGCCCAGGGCGGAACGGCTCCCGACGCCCAGTCCCTCCAGGTTTCCAACCTCACCACCCGGGAGCTGACTTACAACTCGTCGATCGCCTTCACCGAGGGCCGTAATTGGCTCAACTATGCGCCCGCCAGCGCCGCCATCCCTGCCGGCCAGTCCGTACGGATCAACGTGCAGCCGCCCTTGGCCGGGCTGACCTCGGGCGCCTACACCGCGGCGCTCACCCTGTCGTTCTCCGACGGCACCACGCAGGGCATTCTGCTTGTGCTGATCGTGCGCCCGGCGGGCTCCCCCTCGGCCGGGAAGGACAACCAGACGCGCGCAGCCGCCTGCAATCCGTCCAGGCTCCTGATGGTGTCCACGCTGCTCGGCAATGGCTTCAGCGCTCTGGCCAGCTGGCCCGTGCCCCTGGAGGTCCGCGTGGTGGATGACTGCGGCGCACCCCTGCTGAGCGGGACCGTGGGCGCGACTTTCACAAACAACGATCCCCCCTTGCAGTTGCGTGCAGTGATTGAGGGGCGCTGGGCGGGCACTTGGCAGGCGCGCAACGCCGCCGCGGTCACCGTCAACCTCAGAGCGCAGAAGACGGAGCCCAGGCTGGAAGGCACGGTGCAAATCGCCGGCAGCCTCCAGCCGAACCCCAATCCCCCGATGATCGCTGCCGACGGCGTCCTCAACGCCGCTAGCTTCCGGTTGAAAGCGCCCATCGCCCCCGGCAGCCTCGTCTCCATCTTCGGCTCGAAGCTAGCCACCGAACTGCGTCAGGCGCAAGCGCTCCCGCTGGCCACCGAAATGGCGGGCACGGTCGGAATGATCGCCGGACGTCCCCTGCCCCTGCTGTTCACCAGCGACGGCCAAGTCAACGGCATGCTCCCATTCGATCTGGCCACCGGAGTGACCCACCAGATGCTCATCCAGCGGCAGCGCAGCATCTCGCTGCCCGAGCCGGTGGTCATTGCACCCGCGCAACCGGCCATCTTCACCAAGGACCTGACCGGCAGAGGGCAGGCCATCGCCGTCGGCGTGGCGCCGGACGGCACGCAGTACCTGGTCGAGCCGGAGACCCCGTTACAGCAAGGGCACGCCGTAGTTCTCTACTGCGCCGGTTTGGGCCCGGTGTCGCCGCCGGTCCCGGACGGCGCGCAAGCGCCGCTGGAGCCTCTGTCCTGGACCTCGAACCCCGTGACCGTCACCATCGGTGGACAAGAAGCGCGCGTGCTGTTTTCCGGCCTGGCGCCCGGCTTTGCCGGCCTGTACCAGGTGAACGCGCTCGTGCCCGAGGGCATCGAGAAGGGTCCCGAGGTGCCCATTATCCTCACCCTCGCCGGCCAGTCCAGCCCGTTGGTGACCCTGCCGGTGCAGTAGAGAGCCGACCCGACAGCGGCTGTCATATGGCCGCTGAGTCAAGCCATTCCCAGGCGTTTCCAAGTCTTTAGCATTGGATCTGGGTTCACGTACAACTGCCAAGCCGAGATCCGCGCACCGTCAACGACAACACGCCAAGCCGCAGGAACTGACCAGCGGTTCTCGGGGTCGAGAGTTCCCTGATGACTGAATGTGCCTGTGGCCGTGCCCAGAAGCACAATCGTGTTGCCCCGGCTGAATGTCTCCTCCACTTCTATTCGATAGTCGGGCACCATCGAAAAATAGTGCCCCCAAGCCTTTCGCATCCTTTCACGGCCTGCTGTTTCGGCTCCGTCTGAATCGACGAACACGTGATCGCGCGTCATCAGTCCAGCCATCTTCTCAACCTGTTGCGAGTTGATGGCTTCAACAAATGACATCGCCACCTTCAAGGGATCCATCCTGTTGTCCTTCCCTGCATCTGCCTCATCTACTTCTTCGGAAACTTCGGATCCGCCTTGATCTCCCGAATCTGCAAAATGTGCCGCTGCCGGTGGGTGGAAATCAGCAGCAGCCACTGATACGCGTCACTTTGCTCCCTTTCCACAACGTGGCCGCGCAGGTCCTCATTCGTGGTCCTGACGTATTCGAGCATCTGCGCATGTAGCTTGCGGATGGCGTATAGCCCGGCTCCGAGATCGCGCAATTGCCCTTTCGAGTCTTCCGCGGCTACGGCCTTCTGGCGTTGGGTCCGGTCGATGCCGTACCACAGGACGCCCTCGTCCCCGCCGGGCCGTTTCTGGCTGCTCGGCGGCGCCTTCATGGCCTTCCGCAGGTCCTGCCAGTAAATGGGCTCGGCGATCACCAGGTGCTCCACCACCTTCATGATGCTCCACGACCCCGCGGCGGGCCGGAACTGGAGCTGGGCAGGAGAGAACTCGGAGACTTCATCCACCAGCCAGCCCGCGGTCATTTCCAGGTGCGCGACCAGACGCTGTCGTTCCAACGTGGTCAGGGACGTAGCCACCACGGAGCCGGCGACGAGAGCCAGCAAGAATACAGCAGCAACCGGTATC
>CAYGVJ010000079.1:0-13569 GCA_964353255.1 uncultured Solibacteraceae bacterium
CCAGCAACCGCTCGATGCGGGGCCGCAATTCGGCCTCGATCTCCTCGCGAATGCGGACGCCGTCCAGAATCTGGGCCATTAACCTACGAAGATAGCAGAGCCACTGACCGTGGGGGCCGGCCGCCATGCGGCGGAGGAAGATTCTCATCCGCCACGGTATGCCTCAGCCGAAACTGACCGCCGGGGCTGGACGCCATGCGGCGGAGGGAGATTCTCATCCGCCACGGCATGCCTCAGCCGAAACTGACCGCCGGGGCTGGACGCCCTGCGGCGGAGGAGCACGCGGCGCCCAGGCTTTTCCCTACCGGCTCCTCTGCGGCCTGAACCGGAAGTGATAGACCAGCGCGCCGGTGGCCAGCGTGGTCACCACGGCCACCGAAATCTTGGGCTGGAGCCAGACGCCGTAGACGATCGTCCACAGACCCACCAGGATGAAGAAGACCGGAATCAGGGGAAACGCCATACTGACCACACGCAGCTTCTGCCACTCCGGCCGGCGGCGGAAGATGAACAGCGAGGAAACCGAGAGCACGGTCATCGAAGTGAGCGTGAAACCGATGTAAATCATCAGCGTGGGGAACGGGGTGAGCGTCATCAGCATCGCGCACAGGCCCTGGCAGGCAATGGCGAACACGGGCGTGCGCCACCGCGGGTGCACCTCGGCGGCCTTCCGGAAAAACGCCCCGTTCTTGGCCATGGCGTAATAGACCCGCGGGCCGATGGTCACCATGGCGTTCACCGTGGCCATCAGCGACAGGGCCATCAGCGCGCTGAAAATGCCCGCCGTTTCCGGCCCGAACAGGTGCTTGGCCGCCAGAGAACCCACCGCCACCACGCCTTTCATCGATTCCAGCGGGCTGGCGAAGATGAACACCAAGTTCAGCGCCACGTACAGCATGGCCACCAGCGCCGTACCGAACAGCAGCGCGATGGGCAGGGTGCGCTCCGGGCGCTTCAGCTCTTCGGCCACGTAGGTCGCGGCATTCCATCCGCTGTAGCAGACGTAGATCCAGAACAGGCTGATGGCGAACTGCGCCGCCACCGGCACCGTCGAGGTGCGCGTGGCCGCTAGCGAGAAGTTCTCCCAGTTCCCGGTGCCGGCCAAAAACCCCAAGGTGATGAATGCCAGGATCACCAGCAGCTTGGTGGCGGTCAGCACGTTCTGGATCTTGGCCACACGGCTGACGCCCAGAAAATTCAGCACCGTGAAGACCGCTACCAGAGAGCAGGCTACCGCCTGGGCGCCGCCCAGCTTCAAGGCAAAGGTTCCCGAGCCCAGGGTCCACACCGCGCTTTCCTGTTTCAGGGCCGGGAAGAAGTAGCCCAGGTAGTCGGAGAAGGCCAGCGCCGCCGCCGCGATCGGCGCCGAGAACCCCGCAAAGAAGGACACCCAGCCGTCCATGAATCCCCAGGTCGGCCCGTAGGCCCGTGTCAAGTACACGTACTCGCCGCCCGAGGCGGGGAAGTTGATCCCCAGCTCCGAGTAACACAAGGCTCCGGCCAGCGCAAACAGCGCGCCGACGACCCAGATGGTCAGCACCAGCCCCGGATCCCCCAGGTCTCCGGCCAGGAATCCGGTAGTGGTGAATATGCCCGTGCCCACCATGTTGGAGACCACCAGGGCAGTGGCGCTGATCACTCCGAACTGGCGGAGCAACGTCACCGGGCTGTCGCCGGCGGGCGGGATGATCGGCTTCGTTTCAGGCACCTTGGACATTGTACGCCATGCCGTCACATAATTGAGGACTGAACGTGCGCCGTCTAGCTCTTGCCTTTTGCTTGATGCCGTTTGCCCTGCACCCGGCGCGGGCGCAGGACCCGTTCGCCGCCGAGCGCGCGCAGATGGTCAAGCAGCAGATCGAGCAGCGCGGCGTGCGCAACCCGGACGTGCTGCGCGTCATGCGGGCGGTTCCCCGCCATCTTTTCATCCCTGAGTCGCAGCGCGCCTGGGCCTACGAGGACCACCCGGTCCCCATCGGCCAGGGCCAGACCATCTCCCAGCCGTACATCGTGGCCCTGATGACCGAGCTGCTCGAACCGGCCAAGGATCACAAGGTGCTCGAGATCGGAACGGGCTCCGGCTACCAGGCGGCGGTGCTCTCCGGCCTGGTCAAGCAGGTTTTCTCCATCGAGATCGTGCCCGAGCTGGCGCGCTCCGCCAGCGCCCTGCTGGCCAAGCAGGGCTACAGCAACGTCAAGGTGCGGCTCGGCGACGGCTACCGCGGCTGGCCCGAGGAGGCGCCCTTCGACCGCATCATCATCACCGCCGCCCCGCCGGAGATCCCGCAAACGCTGATCGATCAGCTCGCCCCCGGCGGCAAGCTGGTCGCTCCGGTGGGCAGTACCGTCTGGGGTCAGGACTTGATCGTTGTGGACAAGAGGCCGGACGGCAAGACCCGCCGCCGCAGTGTCATCCCGGTCATGTTCGTGCCCATGGTGAAGGGGAAGGACTGAGGGACGGTACGCGGAATTGGGGATTGCGTGTACTGTCCCGGCTTTCCGGCTTTTAGGACGAGGAGGTTTTCTCGGCATGTCGAAGACACGGAGAGGTTTTCTGCAATCGACCGCCACTTTGGCGGCGGGACTTGTCGGCGCCGCATCCCCGGCGCTTTCCCAGAGGCCGGGGGGGCCGGGACCGAGCCCCGCCGAGGCGGTGCCGGATTCGGAGATCAAGGTTCCGAAGGTGAAGTTCGGCAAGGCCGAGATCAGCCGGCTGATTGTGGGCTGTAACACGCTCTACGGTTACGCCCATTTCAACCAAATCCTGGGCAGCATCATGCGGGAGTGGCATACGCCGGCGAAGGTGTCCGAGGTGCTGCTGCGCTGCAACCACTTTGGCATCAATACCTTCAACTATCTTCACTCGGGCCGGGGGCCAGCCGATTACGAGCGCTTCCTGTCCGAGGGCGGGAAGATGCACCTGATCGCGCAGGGCACGGTCGATCCGGAGATCCTCGTCAAAGCCGTCCAGCCGCTGGGGATTTATTACCACGGCGAGCAGACCGACGACGCCTATCGATCCGGCAAGATGGAGACCGTCAAGGATTACTGCAAGAAGGCGCGCCAGCAGGGCGTGCTGGTGGGCGTCGGGAGCCACATGCCCGAAGTGCTGGCGAGAGTCGAGGACGAAGGCTGGGACGTGGATTTCTACGCCGGCTGCGTCTACAACCGCCGGCGGACGCCCGAGGAGTTCCGCAAGCTACTGGGAGGCGAGCTGCCGGAGATGCCCGGCGAGGTGTACCTGCAAGACGACCCGCCCCGCATGTACAAGTTCATGCGGCAGACCAAGAAGCCTTGCTTCGCGTTCAAGATCCTGGCGGCGGGCCGGGTGAGCAGTCCGGAACAAGCGTTCAAGCTCGCCTTCCAGAGCATCAAGCCGACGGATGGCGTCTTCGTGGGCATGTTCCCGCGCATCAAGGACGAGGTGAAGGAGAACGCCTACTGGGCAACCCGTCACGGCGTAGTATCCTCTTGACCGGCCTCCAGCGCCGCCGGTTCCTCCAGATCGGGCTGACGGCCACCGCCTCCGGGGCCCTGGTGTCCTGCGGCCGCAGCGTAGGCGGAGCCTCCTGGCGGTTCTTCACCGCGGAGGAGGCCCGGACCGTGGACGCCGTCTGCGAACAGATCATTCCGGCGGACACCTACCCGGGCGCCAGACAGGCCGGCGTGGTCCGTTTCATCGACCTCCAGTTGACCAAGCACTACCGGCGCTATCGGGACGCCTACCGGAAGGGGATCGCCGGCGTGGAGGCGGCCAGCCGCAGGCGCTTCGGCAAGCCGTTCACGCAACTGCCCCTCGGGCAGCAGACCGAAGTCCTCACTCAAGTAGAAAAGCAGGACAGCGAGTTCTTCGCCTTGATCCGGGCCCACACCATGCAGGGTTTCTACGGAGATCCCCGCCATGGCGGCAATCGCGGCGAAGTGAGCTGGAAAATGCTGGGGTTGCCGGATCCGCCGGTGCGGGGCCGCCTGCCGTACGAACGGAGGGCGGGCTGAGTCGATGGCTCTGAGACATGTCAATGCGGTGATCGTCGGGTCCGGCGCCGGGGGCGGCGTGGTCGCCAAGGAACTCGCTTCGGCGGGCCTGAGCGTGGTGCTGCTGGAGCGCGGAAAATGGTATTCCGCCGCGGATTGCCGCAAGGACGATCTGAGGAACCAGCGCACTTCCGTACTCGGCAATGGTTCCGGTCCGGACGACGAGCGCAATCCGCGCGTGCTGGTCGATGGGCAAGGCCGCGAGCGCGTTCTCAGGCCCAGCGAAGGCGGCTACAGCAACAACGCGGCGTGCGTTGGCGGAGGCACGTTCAGCTACGGAGCCATGGCCTGGCGTTTCATGGAGCAGGACTTCCGGATGCGCTCGAACTACGGACCGGTCGAAGGAAGCACGCTCGACGACTGGCCCATCAGCTACGATGACCTGGAGCCGTTCTACGAGAAAGCCGAGTGGGAACTCGGCGTCTCCGGCGACGATTCGGGCAACATCTTCAAGGCCCCGCGCCGGAAGCCGTTGCCGATGCCGTCCTTCCCGCCGAACCGTGAGTATGAGGTCCTGCATCCGGCGGCCAGGCGCCTGGGCCTGCATCCCTTCGACATCCCCATGCTGCGCAATACGGCGCCCTACAACGGCAGGGGGCCGTGCATGCGCTGCCGCTGGTGCGTGGGCTTTGCCTGCGAAGTGGAGGCGCGAGCCGGCACGCACAACACCGTGATCCCCACGGCGCTGGCTACCGGGAACTGCGAGTTGCGGACGGACTGCATGGTCAAGGAAGTCCTCGTGGACAACCGGGGCCGCGCCACGGGGGTGGTTTACTTCGACGCCGATGACCGGCTCCAGGAGCAGACGGCGGACCTGGTGATCGTCTCCGCGGCTGCCGTCGAGTCGGCGCGCCTACTGCTGAACTCCAGGAGCAAGCTGTTCCCCAACGGCCTGGGGAACCGCTACGACTGGGTTGGGAGGAACCTGCAATCGCACACGTACTCGGGAGCCGTCGGCCTGTTTGATTTCGACACCTACGACGACCTCGGCCCCGGCGCGCAGATCGCAATCTGCGACTACAACCACGGGAATCCCGGCCTGGCGGGCGGGGCCATGCTGGCCAACGAGTTCATCCGCCTGCCGTACCAGTTCATCGGACAAGTGCCTCCTTTTGTTCCCCAGTGGGGCGCAGCGCACAAGGAATGGGTCCGCAACGCCTTCAAGAGGACGATTGTGGTCATAGGGCCGACCCAGGAAATGCCCTTGTTCGACGCCCGCGTGCAGGTCGACCCGGAAGTGAAAGACTACTGGGGCATCCCTGTGGCGCGTCTCTCGGGGGGAAAGCACCCGCACACGGTCGAGATCGCCACGTACATGATTCAGAAGGCAGAGGCGTGGTTGAAGGAAGCGGGAGCTATGCGCATTTGGGGGAGGCCGCCTGCTCGGGGTCTGAGCGGAGGGCAGCACCAGGCAGGCACCTGCCGTATGGGAAACGATCCCAAGACCTCGGTGGTCAACCGGTACTGCCGGCTTCACGACGTAGACAATGTCTACGTGATTGACGGCAGCGTCCACGTCACCAACGGGGGGTTCAACCCGGTACTGACGATCATGGCGGTTGCCTACCACGCCTCCGACAACCTGATCAAGGCTTGGAGGAACACCCGGGGGCGCTCATGAAAAGGACCGCCGTCATCGCGGGTCTCGTCGTCCTGGCGCTGCTCCTGATGGTTCCCGGCGCGAGCCTGTACTACGAATCGGGCGGCGGCGCCGGTTGCACAAAGTGCCACGAGATGAATGACCCTTATGACCTCTGGCACACCTCCAGCCACCGGGAAATCGGTTGCGCCAAGTGTCATGGCGGGGCCTTCACACCGGACGCTTCCTTTCACTGGAACAACGCCAGCCGTGTGTACTACCACCTGAAAGGGGACCTGCCGGAACGGATCCGGATTCGGAATATCGACGTCCTGACGATGGTAGAGCCGTGCCAATCCTGCCATCGCCAAGAGTTCGCGCAGTGGGAGTCGGGTCCGCACAGCGCCAGTTATGCACGCATCTTCCTGGACAAGACGCACAACACAAACCGGCTGCTGACGGACGACTGCCTGCGGTGCCATGGCATGCACTTTGACGGCGGCATCCGGGATCTGGTGACTCCTCTGGACAAGACCGGTCCGTGGCGTCTCGTGCCAGCCGAACTGGCCACCCGCCCGGTGATCCCTTGCCTCACGTGCCATGGAATCCACCGGCAAGGCCGGCAGTTGAAGAAGACCGGCACGGAAGGCCGCGTGGCCGGACCGAAGCAGGAGATCAACCGCCCGTCGTTGGCGTTCTACGACCGCCGCACTCAGAATCACATACCGGTCGCGGAATTGCCCCTGCCGGTGATGATGGAGGGCGACCGGGCGGTGAAGATGAGCCCGGACCAGCGCCAGGCGTTGTGCTACCAGTGCCACGCGGCGGAAGCGAGCCGGCAAGTCGCGAGCGGTGACGACCGGACCGCGGTCGGCGTACATGAAGGCATAAGCTGCCTGTCGTGCCACTTGAAGCATGGCCAGAAGACCAGGGCCTCGTGCGCGGAGTGCCACCCGAAAATGTCGAACTGCGGTCTGGACGTCGAGAAGATGGACACGACGTTCCGCTCGGCGGACAGCAAGCACAACATACACTGGGTGAAGTGCGCTGACTGCCACCCCAAGGGAGCGCCGAAAAAGAAGGGGACGAAACAGTCATAAGACCCGTCATGTTCGTGCCCATGGTGCGGGGGAAGGGCCAAGAGGCGGCGCGCGAAACCGGGGATTGCGTGTACTGGAAGGTGTGAAAAAATCGGTGGACAGGCGAAACCGCCTGTCCCACGGCCGGCTAAGTGCCTTGGTGGCAGTGTGGGACAGGCAGTTCTGCCTGTCCGTTCGAGCTGTCACCCGATTTTTTCACACCTTCCTGTCCCGGCTTTCGGCTTTTAGCTGATCAACTCGAGCAGCCCGTCCACAACCCGATCCAACTCTGACCTCTCGAGGGATCCCATGCGCTTGCCCAACCGCTCGACCGAGATGGTTCTGATCTGTGAGATCTTCACCCAGGACGTGCGAGCGAGCTTGTGCGGCGGCAGGGGAAAGGTGAGGGGGAAACCTGCCTTCTGGGGTTGGCTGGTGATCGCCATGGCGATCACAGTCCCGGAGCGCCGGTTGAACAGGTCGTTGCTCAGGATCAGCACGGGCCGAAGCCCGGCCTGCTCACTGCCCCGGACTGGGTTCAAGTCTGCCCAGTAGATGCCACCTCTCAGGATGCTGGCCATGCGGCGTCCCCGAGGCCCTCTTCCGCCATCCGTTGCTCTTCGGCGCGGTCCAGTTTCGCCAGTTCTCTCGCCAGACGCGTCCGTTTCTCGCGTTCGGCCAGCAGACCCACGGCGGACTGCAAAGCCCGACTGCGATTCCGGTACCTGCCCTCCCGCACCCACCGGTCAAGATCCGCGACCGTCTGTCTGTCCAACGTGACAGCGATCTTCCGCACCATGATTGCAGTATGACATTTTGTCCTACCCGGCGGCAAGCGCGCCACGCGCGCCCCCCTACCACACCCCGATCAGCTTCCACCAAGCGAAGCCTACCGTGGACCACACTGCCAGGTTCACCAGCGAGGCCAGGAAGCCCACCTTCCACCAGCGCTTCAGGCTCACGTAGTCGTGGGCGAAGAACATGGGCGACGGAGTGGTGCCGTAGTTGGTCAGCCCGGCGGCCAGGTTGGTGAAGCAGGCGAAGGCAAACACGATCAGACCCAGCGGCGCTCCCTTGGCCAGCAGCACGGCCAGAAAGGGCGCATACATGGCCAGGATGTGCGCCGTAATGCTGGCAAAGCCGTAGTGGGCGTAAAAGTAAATGACCAGCGCCAGGCCCAGCAGCACGGGCCAGCCCGTTCCTCCGAAGGCCGATCCCAGGGCCCGCGCGAACAGCGAGGTCACCCCGGTGTCGTTGAGCGCCTTGCCCAGCGTCAGCAGGCCGCCGTACCACACGAAGATGTCCCAGGCCGCCCGCTCGTTCTTGACATCCTCCCAGACCAGCACGCCGGTCACCAGCAAGGCCGACGATCCCAGCAGCGCAGAAACCGAGATGTCCAACCCATGCAGCGGCGCGCTGATCCACAGCCCGCACACCGTCACGAACACGCCCAGCGTGATCTTCTCGGCCGCCCTCATCCGCCCCATGGCCTTCAGCTCCCGCGCCGCGAACGCCGCCGCCTCGGGCGTGCGCTTTATTTCGGGTGGATTCACCCGGTAGACCAGGAGCGGGACCAGGGCGATCGAGCAGAGGCCGGGGGCCAGCCCGGCGATCAGCCAGCCCGTCCAGCTCACCGGGTAACCGAATTGCTGCGTGGCGATCTGCGCAGCCAGCGGGTTGGACGCCTGGCCGGTCATGAACATGGCAGCGCTGATGCAGATGCCCTGGTAGACCCCGGTCATCAGGAACGACCCCAGCAGCCGCGCGGTGGGCCCCGGCAGCGACCCGTACAGCTCGGCGATCGAGCGCAATATCGGCAGGATCACGCCTCCGGAGCGGGCGGCATTGGAGGGAATGATGCTGGCCAGCACCATGTCCGACAGCGACAGCGCGTAACAGACCCCCAGCGAACTCCGCCCGAACAGCCGCACGAAAAACAAGGCGATGCGCCGGGCCAGTCCAGTCTTGATCAGCGCCCGGGAGATGAAGAACGCGGCCATCACCAGCCACACCGTGGGGTCGCCGTAGCCGCTCAGTGACTGCTGGATCGTCAGACCGCCCCAGACGGAGGCCAGAGTCACCGCCAGCAGGACCAGCGCCCCGCCGGGGATGGGCTGCAGCACCAGCCCGGCCACCGTGGCCACGAAGATCCCCAGCAGGCGCCAGCCCGCCGGCTTGATCGCCGCCGGGCGCGGCGCCAGGAAGATGATAGCCAGGCACAGAGCTACGAGCACAGCTCCGATGCCGACGCCGCGCCGCCAGCCTGGGCTCGCCCCACCGGCTCTCTCAGATCGCTCAACGTCTGCCATGGGCTAGGTTATTGAGGAGATCGCTGCTAGGCCCGCAGGGGCTGCACCAGGTCCCAGCCCACCAGCTCTTCCAGCAGAGGACTCTGGGGATACGGGCGCCCCTTGTAACGCCGGAAACCCTCGCCGAAGGTGAGCCCCGCCAGTTGGCCGCGGGCCCGCGTATGGCGCTCCATCGAAGCCAGGTAATCGTCCTTCCCGTGGTGCCTGGCCAGCCAACTGCGCTGGCTGTCGTGCTGGGCCAGCATCTGCTTCTTTGTCTCGAAGGCCGCCTCCACGTTGATCACCACGTCCGGAACCACCAGCGCCCCCTCCCGATCCGCTCCCTCCTCGGGGTCCATGAAGTACAGGTGCGGAATGGCCTCCAAGGGCGCGGCGGGGTCTTCCGCGCCGGTGCGGTAGTTGGGGGCCGGAGCACCGAAGCAGGCGTCCCGGACCAGCTCGCTGGTCCGTTCGTGGTCACAGAGGTAATCCACCGGCGGGGCGGTCAGCACCAGGTCCGGTCGCGCCCGCCGCAGGATCTCGGTCACGCGGCGGCGCGAGGCGTCGTCGCTGAAAACCGCCAGGTCGCGGAACTCGGCGCAGCGGTAGTCCGCTCCGATCAGCGCCGCGGAGGTGGCGGCCTCCCGCCGCCGGATCTCGGCGATCTCGTCGGAGGTGTACTCGGCGGTCCCGCAGTCGCCGGGAGTCATGGTCACGATGGTGATGTAATGCCCGCGCTGGGCCAGCAGCGCCAGCGTCCCGCCCGCGAAGATCTCCACATCATCGGGATGCGCGTGGATAGCGAGGATTCTCTTGCTCATGACTCTTTGCCGAACCTCTCCAGCAAGGTTTGCGTCAAGTGCCTGGACTTCGCCGTGGCGGTCTCGATGGCCGAAATCAGCATCGAGCGCAGCCCGTGCTTCTCCAGCTCGTGGATGGCCGAAATGGTCACGCCTCCGGGAGTGATCACCTGGTCTTTGAGGATGGCCGGATGCAGGCCGGTTTCCCGGACCAGCTTGGCGGCCCCCAGCACGGTCTGCTCGGTGAGCCGGGTGGCGATGGCGCGCGAGAGGCCCATCTTCAGCCCGCCCTCGATCAGCGCCTCGATCACCATGTAGATGTAAGCCGGGCCGCTGCCCGAGAGCGCGGTGACCGCATGCATCATCTCTTCCTCTACAAAGACGACGTAGCCCACGGCCGCCAGAATGTTCTCCACCAGCCGCCGCTGCTCGGCAGTGCCCACACCGTTGGAGGTCACCGCCGTAGCTCCCTCGTCCACCACCACCGGTATGTTGGGCATGGCCCGGAAGATGGGCAGCCGCCGGGCAATCAGCTTCTCGATCAGCGCAATCGGCACCGCCGCCGCCACCGAGATCAGAATCTGGTCATCCCGGAGCACGTCTCGAATTTCCACGAGCACGCCCGGCAGGGTGTAAGGCTTGACGGCCAGAATGATCACCTCCGCCGCCTGTACCGCCTCCCGGTTCCCCCCTATCGTCACGGCGATGGAAAACCTCTCTGCGATCTCCTGGACCCGCTCCGCGTTCAGGTCGGTGGCCAGAAGATGCTCCCGGTCCGCCACTCCGCCCTTGAGAATGCCGCCGATCAGCGCGGCGCCAATGTTGCCCGCGCCCAACACCGCCATTCGCTTCATGTCCGTCATCCCGGATATTGTACTGACTATTCCGGCCCGCCGGGCCGCCCGCGAGGATCCGATCATCGCGCTGCGATACGAATGAGTCGCGGCGAGTTGATCCCCAGGGCAGAAGAGACTACAATGGTCTCATGATCGCCACCCTGCGGGAAAGCAAGGCCCGGCTCTCCGCGCTGGTGGAATCAGCCAGCCAGGGGCAGGACGTGCTCATCACAGTCCGCGGAAAGGTCAAAGCCCGGTTGACGAGAGCCGCCAAGTCCGGCCCGGCCGCGGAGAAGCCGGCCTGGGTGAGGCAGTTGCGGGCGCTCCACAAGGCGTACAGCGTCTCGCCGCCCGGAACCAGCGTCGAGAGGATCCTGGCTGAGATCCGGGAGGATCGCGTCTAGGCCGTGATCTACTGGGACACCTCCGCCATTCTCAAGCTGTACGTGGCCGAACAGGACTCGCCCTACTTTCTCCGCTTGCTCGGAAGCACCCAAAATCAGATTGTCTCCTCGACGATCGTAACCATGGAAATGCTGTGTGCGCTTCATCGCAAAGAGCATTCCGGCGACCTCAGACCCGGCGGCGCCGAAGCGATCTTCCGCAGGTTCCTGGCCGACATCGAGATGGGCAGGATCGTTACGATCCCGTACGGAGACGACCTGCTGACGGAGGCTCGGAAACTGGTGAGACTCGCCTTCGACCGGCCGCGCCCCCTCCCGGTCCGCAGCCTGGATGCTATTCACGTTGCCTCGGCCCTGGCCAGCAAGGCCACGACGCTGGTCGCCACGGACAAACGAGTCCGGGAGATAGCCGCGCTGGTTCACCTCAAGGTCCTGCCCTGAACCTGGGCGGCCCCTGCGATCTCGCAGCACCCCCCGATCACGGACCAATTACGCTTGCGTGGCCTGCCGCTACCCTGTTGTATCATTAGGGTTTGCCAGAGGGAGGCGAGGCATGAAGGGTGTTGTGCTGGCCGGCGGAATAGGCAGCCGCTTGTTCCCGCTCACCAAGATCACCAACAAGCACCTGCTGCCGGTCTACGACAAGCCCATGATCTTCTACCCCATCCAGATTCTGGTGGAGGCGGGTATCCGGGACATCCTGATCGTCACCGGAGGCCGGAACGCCGGCGACTTTCTGCGTCTGCTGGGCAATGGCAAGGAGTTCGGCTTGGTCCATCTGAACTACACTTACCAGGAAGGAGAGGGCGGCATCGCCGAGGCCCTGGTCCTGGCCGAGCACTTCGCCGACAACCATAAACTGTGCGTCATCCTGGGCGACAACCTCATTCAGGGGAGCATCCGGCCGGCGATGGAGGAGTTCATGCGCCAGCCCAACGGGGCGCGCATCCTGCTCAAGGAGGTCGCCGACGCCCATCGCTTCGGGGTGGCCGAAATCCGCGGTGACCGCATCGTGGGCATCGAGGAAAAGCCCCCGCAGCCGAAGTCCAACTACGCCGTGACGGGAATCTACATGTACGACCGCACGGTCTTCGACAAGATCCGCGGCTTGGTGCCTTCGGGGCGTGGCGAGCTGGAAATCACCGACGTCAATAACGCCTATATCGCCGAAGGGACGATGGCTTTTTCGTTTCTGGAGGGCTGGTGGACCGACGCCGGCACCTTCGAGTCCCTGCTCCGCGCGGCCAACCTGGTCGCCGCGACCCGCCAGGGGCCAGCCCAACTCGCGGCTGCGGCGATGGAGGCCGCTGCGCAATGAACGGCGCTTCCGGAGCAGCCTCCGCCCCGCTGATCGCCTCCTCCGGCCAGCTCGAGCTGGCCTTTCCCGAGTGCGAAAAAGGCCTCGGCTCGATCATTCGAACCTGCGATTCGGCGGACCTGATTGCCGGCGTGCGCGTCGAGCCGATCACCGTCTGGTCCGACGATCGCGGCTACCTGCTCGAACTGGTCCGGCTGGGCCAGGGGCTGGTGGCCGGCTACCCTCACTCGAGCACCCAGGTTTCGGCGACTTTGGCCTACCCCGGCACCGTCAAGGCCTTCCACTATCACCTGCATCAGAGCGACTGCTGGATCCCGGCCATGGGGATGTTACAAGTGGCGCTAGTCGATCTGCGCCGCGGCTCGGCCACCTTCGGCGCCCGCAACACCTTCTACATCGGGGTGCTACGTCCCTGGCAGCTCATCATCCCGCCCGGCGTGGGCCATGGCTACAAGATCATCGGAACCGGCCCCGCCATGCTGGTCTACGTCACAGACCGCTTCTACAACCCCGCCGATGAGGGCCGGATCCCCTACAACCACCCCCGCATCAACTACGATTGGGAAACCCAGTTCAAATGAGGTTGCTGGTCACCGGCGGAGCGGGCTTTATCGGCTCGGCCTTTGTCCGGTTGGTACTGGCCGAACCCGCCGCCGAGGTGGTCAACCTCGACAAGCTCACCTACTCCGGGAACCTGGAGAACCTGGAAGCCGTCGCCGGCAACCCGCGGTACCGCTTCGTCCAGGGCGACATCTGCGACGCGGCCCTGGTGGACTCGCTCGTGGCCGAGTTCCGCCCGGAGGCGATTGTCCACTTCGCCGCGGAATCGCACGTGGACCGCAGCATCTTCTCGCCGCAGCCGTTCTTTGAGACCAACCTGCGGGGGACGTTCACGCTGCTGGAGACCGCGCGGACCCGCCGCGTCCCTCGCTTCTTGCACGTCTCCACCGACGAGGTCTACGGCAGCCTCGAAGCCCCGGCGGAAGCTGACGAGACCTATCCGCTGAAGCCCTCGAGCCCTTACGCCGCCTCGAAGGCCGGCGCCGACCTACTGGCGCTCTGCTACTTCACCACCTACCGCCTGCCGGTCATCGTGACGCGCGCCTCCAACAACTACGGGCCCTTCCAGTTCCCCGAGAAGCTCATTCCGCTGATGATCTCCAACGCCATCGAGGGTCGCCCGCTGCCGGTGTACGGCGACGGCCTGCAAGTCCGGGACTGGCTTCACGT
>CAYGVJ010000079.1:13669-25108 GCA_964353255.1 uncultured Solibacteraceae bacterium
GTCGCCCGCTGCCGGTGTACGGCGACGGCCTGCAAGTCCGGGACTGGCTTCACGTCGAGGATCACTGCCGGGCGCTGGTGGCGCTGCTGGAGAAGGGGCGCGAGGGGGAGATCTACAACATCGGGGGCAACTGCGCGCTGCCGAACCTGGAAGTGGTCAAGCGGATCCTGGCGGCCACGGGGCGGGGTGGAGAGCTGATTCAGTTTGTCGCCGACCGCCCGGGCCACGACCGGCGCTATGCCCTCTCCAGCGCCAAGATACTGCGCGAAACCGGCTGGCAGCCCCGGGTGGAGTTCGGCGAGGGCCTGGCCGCCACCGTCGCCTGGTACCAAGCCAACGCCGGTTGGGTCGAACGGGTACGTTCCGGGGAGTATCGCAACTACTACGCGCGGAACTACCTGGATCGCGAGGCCGAGCTGGCGCGCTTGGCCGGCCGCTGAACGCCATGATCGTGGCCCTGGACGCCGCGCCGCTTACCCTTTCGAGCGGCGGCTTGCTCCGTTACACTTCCGAGCTGAGTTGCGCCCTAGCCGAGAACTTTCCCGAGGACGAGTACTGGCTGGTCTCCAACCAGGCGTTTCCGCTGCCCGCCTCAACCAGCGCCAATCTTCGGAAAGGCGCCGGCCCGCGCCACTGGCTGGAGCGCCGCTGGTGGTTGTGGGGCCTCAATCGCGAGCTGAACCGCCGCCGCATCGAGCTGTTTCACGGCACCAATTTCGCGGTCCCCTATGTGCCCCGAAGACCCAGCGTGCTGACCCTACATGATCTGTCGCCCTGGATGGATCCCGGCTGGCATCACGGTGCCGGGCGGGTGCGCCGCCGCACCCCTGTGCTGCTTCGCCTGGGTTTGGCCACCATGGTGCTGACTGACAGCGAGGCCGTCAGACGCCAGGCCATCGAGCGGTTCGGCCTCGAGCCCAGCCGTGTTGCCGCCGTGCCGCTGGCGGCTGCTTCACACTTCCGTCCGATAGAAGTCCGCGCTGCGACCCCTTACTTTCTCTATGTCGGGACGCTGGAGCCGCGGAAGAACATCCCCCTGCTGATCGAGGCCTGGCGTGAGGTTCGCCGGCAGCACCCCGTCGAGCTGGTGCTGGCGGGCCGGCGCCGCGCTGACTTCCCGCCCCTGGCGGTCGAAGCGGGCTTGAAGCTCAAAGGCGAGGTACCCGATGAAGAGCTCCCCACCCTGTACTCAGGCGCCGTCGCCTGCCTCTATCCCTCGCTGTATGAAGGGTTTGGCTTGCCGGTGCTAGAGGCCATGCAATGCGGCGCCGCGGTCGTTGCCTCGCGCGATCCGGCTATCACCGAGGTAGCCGCTGGCGCAGCCGTCCAGCTTGACGCGCGCGAAATCCGCGCCTGGGTTGAGACCATGACCGCGGCGCTTACCCGCCCTGAGTGGCTGGCCGAATGGCGCCGCAAGGCGCTCACCCGCGCCCGGGATTTCTCCTGGGCGCGGACCGCCCGCCTCACCCGAGACGTGTATGACGAAGCCAGACGCCTTGCTGCTCACGCCTGAGGCGCCTTACCCTTTGGTGGGCGGCGGACCGATGCGCACGGCCTCGCTGGCGGAGTACTTGTCACGGGAGTACGCCCTCGAGGTGATCGTGTTCTGCGAGCCGGGACGCCCCGACCCAGCCAGCGCCTTCCCGCCCAGCCTGGCCCGGCGGGTGGGCGTGATTGAGTTACCCTATCACTCGAAGCGCTGGCCCGCCCGGGTGGCCCGGAATCTAATCCGCTTCCTACGCGGCCGCCCCCCGCTCAATGACCGCTTCTCCGGCTTCGCCAAGCCCATCCAGGACTTCCTGGCCGGCCGCCGCTACAAGCTGGCCGTGGTCGAGCACTTCTGGTGCGCGGCTTACGCTGATGAGATCGCGCCTCACGCCGAGACCCTGGTCCTGGATCTCCATAACGTGGAGTCCGTGCGCTACGCCCGCTCGGCGCCCTTCCATCCCTGGCCGATGTCGGTCGGCCTTCGCCGAGTTGCGCACGCCTGCCAGCGGACGGAGCGCCACTGGCTGCCGCGGTTTTCCCTGCTGCTGACCGCCTCTGCGGAGGACGCCCGCCGGGTGGCGGGGATAGCCCCAGGCTGCCGCTGCGCTGTGTACCCGAATGCCCTCCCCCTCGTGTCCCAGCCCCAGAGGGCCGAGGAGGACGTGGTGGTATTCTCCGGCAACTTCGATTACCCCCCGAACATCGCCGCAGTGCGCTTTTTCCGCGACCGCGTCTGGCCCCGGCTCAGCCGGCGCTGGCCTCAGTTGCGCTGGCGGCTGGTGGGCCGGAACCCAGGGGGCGTCCGAAGGCACGTGCGCAGCGACCCCCGCATTGAGCTTACCGGCCCGGTCGAAGATGCCCTCACTGAGCTGGCGGCCGCCAAAGTCGTGGTAGTTCCGCTGCTGTCCGGAAGCGGAACCCGAGTCAAGATCATCGAAGCCTGGGCCGCGGGGCGCGGCGTCGTCTCCACCAGCATTGGCGCCGAGGGCCTGCCCGCTGTCAACGGCCAGCATCTGATGTTGGCCGACACGCCGGAAGCCTTCGCCCAGGCGGTCACCGCGCTGCTGGAATCCCCGGACGAGCGCCGGCGGTTGGGCCAGGCCGGCCGGCTGCTCTACGAGCGGGAACTAACCTGGCCGGCCGCTTGGGAAAGCCTCCAGAGAGCCGGCATTTAGTTTCCCACCCAGCGCTGCCCCCCACTATACTGGAAGAACGGCATGCGCTTTTCCGTAGACGCCCACGCCATCGGATGCCAGCTTACGGGGAACGAGGTCTACGTCCGCAACCTGCTGAATTCCTTTGCGGCTCTGGACAATACCTCGGAATTCATCGCTTATCTGGCGACCGAGGAGACCGACGACTGGGTGCCCGAGCGCTTCCTCCGGCGCCGCGTAGCCCGCAACCCGTTCCTGCGGCTGGGCTGCGATCTGGCGCGCAAGGTCCGCCAGGACCGCCCCGACCTGCTGCATGTCCAGTACACTGCGCCGCTGGCCTGCCCGGTGCCGACCGTGGTCAGCGTCCACGATGTCAGCTTCTTCGAGCACCCGGAGTTCTTCACCCGTCGGCGCGCCGCCCAACTCCGCTGGACCGTGCGCCGGACGATTCGACGGGCCGCGCGGATCCTGACCGGCAGCGAGTTTTCCCGCCGTGCCATATCCCGGACTTTCGGGATACACGGCGACAACATCGTGGTCATCCCGAACGCCGCTGCCACGATGTTCCGCCCGCTGGCCCGCGAGCCGGTTATCGCGGCGGCCTGGTCCCGGTTCCGGATTCCGTCCCCGTTTATACTTACCGTGGGCGACTTGCAGCCGCGCAAGAACCAGCTCGGCTTGATTCGCGCCTTCGCCGAGATGATCCGCTCCCGCCCCCAGTTGCCTCACCACCTGGTGCTGGCAGGCAAGGAGACTTGGTTCGCGCCGCGTATCCGGAAGGCCGCCGAGACCTCCGGGGTTTCCGAGCGCATCCACTTCACCGGCTTCGTCTCGGACACCGACTTGCTCCAGCTTTACAACGCCTGCGAGTTCTTCATCTTCCCGTCCTTCTATGAGGGCTTCGGGCTGCCGGTCCTGGAGGCCATGGCGTGCGGGCGGGCGGTGGCTTGCTCGAACGCTTCGGCGCTGGTGGAAGTGGTGGATGCCGCCGCCATCTTCTTCGACCCGCACTCGACTGAGGAGACGGCCCGCGCCATGCTGGACCTGATCCTGGATCCGCAACTGCGCGCGCGCATGGAGCGCCTCGGCCTCCAGCGGACTGCTCACTTCAGTTGGCACAAGACGGCCCGGAAGACCCTGGAAGTCTACTACGAGGTGGTCGGCAGCCGCGCCGGGGCCGCGCGCGAGCGCGTTTCCGCCGCACGCCGATGAAGCCGCTGCTGCTCACCCTGGGGCTCGCGCTGGGCGCGCTCGCCTGCCTGGCGCAGCCCGCCGGGGAGGAAACGCTAAACTACCTCATCAACTGGCCCAGCGGTCTGAGCCTGGGCGAGGCTCGCCTCCAGGCCAAGGGCGCGGACCGGCGCTGGCAGCTCGAATTCACCTTGGAGGCCGCGCTGCCGGGTTCGGCGGTGAACGATCGCTACCAGTCCATTGCGGGGCGGGAGGATTACTGCTCGCTCGAGTTCGAGAAGCAAATCGTTCACGGCAAGCGCAAGGGGCACGAGCGAACCGCTTTCGACCTCCCGCGCTCGCTAGCCACCCGGCAGACCCTGGACGGCGGAGGCTCCTCCGAGATCCCGACCGCCGCCTGCCCCAAAGATGCGCTCACTTTCCTTTACTACCTGCGCCGGGAACTGAGCCAGGGACGCCTGCCGCCCGAGCAGACTGTTTTCTTCGGCGCCTCCTACCAGGTCCGCCTCGAATTCGGCGGAGCCCAGAAGCTCCGCACGGGCGACTCGACCGTGGAGGCCGACCGGCTGGTGGCTTCGGTCAAAGGGCCGGCCGCTGAGATCACCTTCGAGGTCTTCTTCGCCCGTGACGCCAAACGCACCCTGGTGCTCGCCCGAGTCCCCTTCCCCATGGGCATCTTCTCGATGGAGCTGGTCCCCTGAGCCATGCGGGTCGCGTTTTTCTCCCCCATGCCGCCCTCCAGAAGCGGCATTGCCGACTACTCGGCAGCCCTGGCGGAGCCGCTGGCCCGCCTGGTCGAGTTGGACATCTTTGCCGGGCCGCCGGGCGGATTCGACCCCTCCCGCTATGATGTCCGGCTCTACCAGATCGGCAACAACCCCTACCACGCTTTCGCCTACGAGATGGCGCTGGAGCATCCGGGCGTGGTGGTCATGCACGAATCCAACCTCCACCACCTGATTGCCGATCTCACCGTCAAGCGCAATGACTGGGACGCCTACCTGAAGGAGTGCGAGTACAACGGCGGGGCGGCGGCGCTCGAGTACGCTGTGCGGGTCCGCGCGCTCCAAGTGGGTCCGGACTACGAGGGCGTCCCCATGACGCGGCGCTTGCTGGAGCGCAGCCGCGCCCTCATCGTCCATAGCCGCTTCATGCTCGAGGCCATGCGCCAAGCCAGCTTTCAAGGGCCCATCGCGCGTATCCCCCACGGCGCCTGGATTCCGCAAGCCGACCGCATGTTATACCGCCAGCGCCTCGGGCTGGACGAATCCCCCCCCTTGATCGGCGTCTTCGGGTATCTGAAGCCTTACAAGCGCATTGCGGAGTCGCTCGGCGCCTTCCGCCGCCTGGTACGTCTGGAGCCTCGGGCCAAGATGATCCTGGCCGGCGAGCTGCACCCCGACTGTCCGGTGCACTCGCTGGTGACCACCCTGGGCCTCTCGGCTCACGTGCGAACGCTAGGGTTCACTTCCATCGAGGATTTCACCGGATACCTGGCCGCCTGCGACATCGTGCTCAACCTGCGCTACCCAACCGTGGGAGAGACTTCCGGCAGCCTCTTGCGCGCGCTCGGGCTGGGCAAGGCGGTCCTGGTTTCCGACGTGGGCGCTTTCAGCGAGCTGCCGGATGACGCCTGCCTGAAGGTGCCGGTGGATGCGACCGAGGAAGACCAGATCTTCGAGTACCTCAATCTGCTGGTGTCGCGACCGGATATCGCAGGCGCCTTGGGACGCCGCGCCCGGCAGTACGTCGAGCGCGAGTGCAACTGGGAGCTGGTTGCCCGCCGCTACGCTTCCTTCCTGGAGGCTCTTTCCGAGGGCCGGAAAATCGGGGACTGGCTAGGGTGTCCCTCCGTGGACACCCCTGCCTGTCCCCGATTCTCGTCCCCTGCCCCGCCACCCTCCGGCGAATACGTTCTGGGCTGGGCCGCGACTCCGGAGGCCAGGGCTTACGTCGAGACGCACATGTCACGGCTGGAGAAAACCCTGGAGATCACCCCGCCCGGGGGCCCTCACGACCGCATCCTGGAGATGGGGGCCTACCTGCAAATCACGCCCGCGCTGAAGACCCGGCTGGGTTACGGCGAGGTGCGCGCCTGCTACTACGGACCGGCAGGACGCGTTGACCACCGCAGCGTGGTCTCCGCTTCGGGCGAGCAGTTCGCCTGCCAGGTGGACCTGTTCGACGCCGAGAACGACCCTTTTCCTTACCCGGATGAGTACTTCGCCACGGTGCTCTGCTGTGAGCTGCTCGAGCACCTTTCCGTGGACCCCATGCGCGCCCTGGTGGAGATCAACCGCGTCCTCCGCGCAGGCGGGCACTTGGTGCTCACCACGCCCAACCTGGCCTCGTTGCGCGCCCTTTCCGCCGTGCTTCAGGGTTACCACCCCGGCTTCCTCCCGCATTACCTGGAGCCCGCTCCCGACGGCGCCCGGGAAGCGCGACACGCACGCGAGTACACACCACGCGAGATCCATGACCTGCTCGAGGACGCCGGCTTCGAGGTGGCACGGCTGGAAACCGGCCCGTTCCGAGAGAAACCGGAACCGGAGCTGGCCTGGGTGCGGCATCTGCTCGAGCGCTACCGCCTGGCCACGGAACTGCGCGGCGATGGCATATACGCGGTGGGCCGCAAGACCGGACCGGTACGCACCCGCTACCCGGCCTGGCTCTATGCCAGCGAGGCGCAATGAGCGTCCGCTACACCGAGGTTGACGTTTCCGAGCCGCGACCGTCAGGGAGCGGATTCGTTGTCCCGGTCCGGCTACGGATCGAGAACCTTTCAGCGGAGGCCTGGCGCGCGGAGGAAGGCTTTGCCATCGGCTACCAGGTCTTCGACCCGAACACCGGCACGCTTATCTCTGACGGCCTCCGCGCACCGATCGCGCGGGAGGTGGCGCCCGCCGAAGTGGCGGATATAGAACTGGAAGTCGAGCTGCCCGCCGAAGCCGGCCGCTACCGGGTGTTCGTTTCCCCCCTGCGAGAGCAGATCTGCTGGTACTACACCCAGGGCTGGCGTTTCCTGCTCGCTGAGGTCACCGTAGCCGGCGGCCAAGCCAGGCTCGAGCGCGTCAAGGTCACGACTCTCGGCGCCCTCCGCCTGGAGACTCTGCTGCGCTCGGCGGGTCGGGCTTTCAAGTACCCAGTGCTGGCCATCTGGCGCAACCGCAGCCTGATCGGCTCGATGGTGCGCCGCGACATCCTGGGCCGCTACCGCGGCTCCTTCGGCGGGATGTTCTGGACGGTGCTCAACCCGCTGCTGCTGATGATCACCTACTTCTTCGTCTTCGGCATCGTGCTCAGAACGCGCTTCGGCAACGATCCCAGCCGCGCCGGCTTCGTTCTGTACTTCCTGGCCGGCATGCTGCCCTGGCTGGCCTTCAGCGAGGCCGCCGGCCGCGCGCCGTTCGTGATCCTGGAGCACCGCAACTTCGTCAAGAAACTGGTATTCCCACTGGAGATCCTGCCCGTCAACCTGGTGCTGGCGGGCCTGGTAACCGAGGTGTTCGCCCTGGGCATCTTCGGCATAGGGCTTCTGCTGGCTCGCGGGGCGGTTCCCCTCACCGTGCTCTGGCTGCCCGCGCTGCTCATCCCCCAGTTGCTGTTCACCATGGGGCTGTGCTGGTTCCTGGCCGCCCTGGGCGCCTACGTGCGGGACCTGGGGCAAGTCAACGGCTTCCTGCTCACGCTGTGGTTCTTCCTGACTCCCATCTGCTACCCGGTGGAGTCCCTGCCGGCAGTGGCCATGCCGATCCTGGCGAAAAACCCTCTGTTCGTGCTGGTGGCGGGCTACCGCGCCATCTTCCTGGAGCGGCAGGCGCCGGCCTTCGGGCCGCTGTGGAAGCTGTGGCTGCTGTCCGCCGTGGTGTGCCTGGCCGCCCACGCCTGGTTCTACAAGCTCAAGAAGAACTTCGCGGATGTGATCTGAGGGGTACTGGGGGCCGTCAGAGGGATTAAAATGGGTTAGGACCATGCCGGAGAATACGAAGGGGAGGAGTCCATTCTACCCGGGGCAACCGGTCCCCGTGGAGCTTTTCGTGGGCCGGGCGGAACAGATCCGCAGGATCATGGAGCGCGGGGTGGGCCAGGTTGCGGCGGGCAAACCGGTAGCGATCTTCGTGCAGGGGGAGTACGGCATCGGCAAGAGCTCGATCGCGGGCGTCGTCCAACGGGTCGCCGAGAACGGGCACGGGTTGCACAGCATCTACGCGCCCCTGGGAGGAGCACGGACACTGGACGACGTCGCTGCGGGGGTTCTGGAAGCGACCTTGCGGTCGGGGGCTTTTGACCCCAGCAGGTCCGAGCGGGTGCGGAACTGGCTGGGGAAGTACATCGGCCAACAGGAGCTCTTCGGGTTCACTCTGAATGCCGCGGCTCTTAAGCAGGATGCGCCACAGATCGCCAATCCGTTCCGGATGCTGGGGTTCCTTGGGGAAGCCAGGAAGAGGCTGGCAGATTTCGGGGTGAAAGGCATCTTCCTGGTCTTGGACGAGATCAACGGGGTAACTCGCAACGCAGACTTCGCGCATTTCATCAAGGGGCTGGTGGACACGAATGCGATGACTTCAGAACCCCTGCCGCTTCTGCTGATGCTGTGCGGGGTCGAGGAGCGGCGGAGGGAGATGATTGAGGAGCACCGGCCGGTGGACCGCATCTTTGACGTGGTCCAGATCGACCCCATGCGAGCCGAAGAATCCGCGCAGTTTTTCCAGCGCGCGTTCGAGTCGGTGCAGATGTCGGTTGAGCCTGCCGCTATGGCCCTGCTGGCCCACTACTCCGCAGGATTCCCTAAGATCATGCACCTACTGGGTGACGCCGCCTACTGGCTGGATCAAGACGGGGTGGTGAGCGACGTGGATGCGGTCGCAGCCCTCTTCACGGCGGCTGCGGATGTGGGGAAGAAGTACGTGGATCAGCAGGTCTACCAGGCTCTTCGAAGCACCGATTATCGCTCCATCCTCGCCAAGATCGCCCGCCTTGATCCCGCCGAGTTGCGCTTCACGAAGGCGCAGATCGAAGCGGGCCTCACCCACACGCAGAAGCTGAAGTTGAACAACTTCCTTCAGAAGATGAAGAAGCTCAAGGTCGTGCGGTCTGGCGAGGTTCGGGGGGAGTACGTCTTCACCAGTCGCATGGTGCGCCTCTACATCTGGCTGCAAAGTCTTGAACGTCCCACATCAGGCTGAGCTCATAGTGGCGGGGGCGGTTCCGTGCAGCATCAACCCGCTCCACTGGGCCTGGTTCTACAAGCTCAAGAAGAACTTCGCGGATGTGATATGAACCCGCAGCCATCAACCTCCTACAACAGCGGGTTGAGTACGCGCAGGAACGGGAACTGCAAGAAGTCGGTGTCGGCGGTGACGATTTCCTGAACGCCGTGCTCCCGCATCAACACCGCCGTCGAGACGTCGTAGAATAGGTTCCCGGCCGGGTGTGCGAGCTCGTTGAGCGTCTTCTGAAGAAGCTGCCAATGGCGCTGTGTCGGCGCCAGGACGGAAACCTCCTGGCGCTCCAGCAGCACTCCCAGGTAACTACAGGCTTGCTGCGCCGACAAGGCTCTGGGAAAAACCCTCGCGTGGGTAGCGACTCGCAGGAACTCGTAGATGATTCCCCAGCTCAGGCACCAGGGCGTGCCTTCCGCGAGATGCTGTTCCAGGAAGCCGCGGGCCCTGGCATGATGCTCGCTGCGCGAGTTGACGCTGTGAAGGAGGATGTTGGTATCGATCAGGAACCTCATTGTCGCTCCAGGAACTCGTAGAGCTGGTCCCGGTCGGCAATATTGACCCTCGGCCTACCCATGGGGAAGGATGGCAGCCTGGAATCGCGCTTGCTTCGCCGGGGTTCCATCGCCCGCTGAAGCCCTAGCCGCAGAAACTCATCCACCAGCGCGGACAAGGTTTGCCGGCGCACCGCGGCGAGACGCTTGAGTTCTACCAGCCGCTGTTCGTCGATGATGAGGGTAGTGCGGGCCATATGATTATTCATACCATAGAGTCACATAGATGCACAACCCCTCTCAGACTTCCTGCCAGGCCCCAATCTGCGCGACCCCAAGGCTACAATTGAAGCATGGCCGACGAGCTGGTAATTGCCGGGCGGGAGTTTCGCTCGCGCCTCATCGTAGGCACCGGCAAGTACCGCAGTTTCCAGGAGATGGCGCGCTGCCATGCCGCCAGCGGCGCCGACATGGTGACCGTGGCCGTGCGGCGGGTCAACCTGACCGACCGCTCGAAGGAGTCGCTGCTCGACTACATCGACCGCAGCAAGGTCTTCACCCTGCCCAATACGGCGGGCTGCTACACGGCGGAGGAGGCCATCCGGACGGCGCGTCTGGCGCGCGAGGTGGGCCTCTCGAACTGGATCAAGCTGGAGGTCATCGGCGATCAGAAGACGCTGTTCCCGGACAACGAAGGGTTGGTGGAAGCCACGCGCGCGCTCGTGAAGGAAGGTTTTGTTGTCCTCCCTTACACGAATGACGACTTGGTGGCCGCGCGCAAGCTGATCGACGCGGGGGCTTCCGCAGTGATGCCGCTGGCGGCGCCGATCGGCTCCGGCCTGGGCATCCAGAACTTCGCCACGTTGCGCATTCTGCGCGAGATGATCACCGAGGTGCCGCTGATCGTGGACGCCGGCGTGGGCACGGCCTCAGATGCCGCCATCGCCATGGAGCTGGGCTACGACGGCGTGCTCATGAACACTGCCATCGCCGAAGCCCAGGACTCCGAGAAGATGGCGCTCGCCATGAAGCTGGCCGTCGAGGCCGGGCGGCTGGCGTATCAGGCGGGCCGCATGAGCCGGCGCCTGTACGCCTCGGCCTCCAGCCCGCTGGAGGGCGTGGTGAGATAAGAGCGCGGCCTCGACCACCGCCGCTGGCCTACTCCGGGGGTTTGCAGACCCTACACGCCATGTAGCCTTTGGCCTTCGCGTCCTTCAGTGAGACCGGGACCTTGCTCTTGGCAAGATGCCGGCAAGTTGCGCGGTGGTACTTTGTCCCGCTCTTTGTGACGTAGACCGTCACCTCCTGGGGCTTCGGCGGAGGCGTCTGCTTGGGTTGCTGTCCGACCAGGGCCGCGGCGATGCTGAGCCACAGCGCCGCCAGCAGCCACAGGGACGCTCGAAGGAAACGTCCGCCCGACATGGTCACCGGGTCATTCCTCCATCCCCAGTTTGCCACGTTCGACTCCGGCGGGTTTGGCGGGGAATCAACAAAAGCCAAACCGCCTGGGAGGGAGGCCGCGTGCTAAGCTGGCGAATGGGTGGGCCCGGAGCGTGCTTAGTGTGCGAACTGCACGGCTATGAACCTCCCGTCATTTGCGCTCCGGAGGAACTCATGGGAGGCTGACTAGATGCGAGAAGACCCTATCGTAGAGGGAGTCAGGAAGGTGCGTGAAGAGCACGCGGCCAGGTTCAATTACGATCTGGAGGCCATCTGCCGCGATCTCAAGGAGCAGGAGAAGGCAGGCGGACGAAAGGTTGTCTCGCTGGCACCGAAGCGCCCTGAACACGCCACCAAGACGCAATGAGAGCCTGGTACGCCTGGGGTGACTCGAACACCCGACCTTCTGGTTCGTAGCCAGACGCTCTATCCAACTGAGCTACAGGCGCA
>CAYGVJ010000080.1:0-25094 GCA_964353255.1 uncultured Solibacteraceae bacterium
GGGTCCGGCGCCGGGCGTGAGCGGCCTGGATGAGCAGTATAACCAGTTCGTGATTGAGCGGGTGGCGGAAGCGGCAGCCGAGGCCGTGCGCGGGCTCAGACCCGCCCGTTTGAAGCTCGCGCGGCTTCAGACAGGCGAGCTCGAAGGCTTCATCCACGACAACCGCCCGCCGGTGGTCCACGATTCCGAGCTGGTAGTCCTGACCGCCACGGACCGGGCCGGGCAGCCCATCGGCACGGTGGTGAACTGGGCCAACCATCCCGAGACCCTGGGCTCCGGAAACACCCAGATCACGGCGGACTATCCGGCCCACTTCTACACCCGGTTGGAGGAGCGGTTGGGCGGGGTGGCCGTTTTGCTCAACGGGGCCGTTGGCGGGATGCAATCGCCGCTCGGGGCCAAAGTCACCGATCCGGCCACGGGCCAGCCCGCGCCTGACAACAGTTTCCGCAAGGCGGAGCTGATCGGTATCCGGATAGCGGAGCTAGCCGCGGAGGCGGTCGGCAAGACCAAGGCGGTGCGAATCGGAGAGCTGGCCTATGTCGAGCAATCCCTCCGGATTCCGGTGAGCAATGCGCTCTACCTGATGGCCGCCAAGGCCGGCGTGTTCAAGGGCCGCAAACCAATGCTCGCAGACGCCTCCATCTCCACCGTGGTAGGGTACCTGCGGCTTGGCCCGCGCTCGAAGCCGGTGCTGGAGGCCGCCCTGGCGCCGGGCGAACTCTACCCCGAGTTGAGCGTGGGCGGCGTGGAGCGGTACACCGGCGCCGATTTCCCGGAGGCCGCCCTCGAGCCCGCCCTCAAGAAGCTCATGCGGGCGCCCTACCGCATGCTGGTGGGCTTGGCCAACGACGAAATCGGCTACATCATCCCCAAGGCGGAGTGGGACGAAAAAGAGCCCTGGCTCCAGAACGCCGCCAGGCGCTGGTATGGCGAGGTGAACTCAGTAGGCCCGGAGGCCGCGCCAGTGATCGTGGGCGCGCTCCGAGCGCTGATGCAGGGCCAGTAGTCCCATCGGGCGGGTTCTTAACCCGGGCCGGGCGTCAGCCCGGCCAGCCGTCCCTTGACCGCTCAGGGTTTCCGCGACAGACCTTCGACCACCAGCTTGGCCAGCCCCAAGCCGCCTTGCGAGGCCAGCACCTGGGCCAAGTGTTCTTGGGCCACCTCCAGCATCAGGCCTCCGGCCTCGTCCTTTCCGGTGCCCAGCCAGCCTTCCGAGGCGGCCTCCTGGATGGACTTCAGAAGCTGGGCCAGCAAGAGCGCTTCGAACTGCGCCGCGGCCTCGCGTATCTTAGCGGGCTCGTCTCTCCGGTCCGGATGCGCGGCCTCGTTCCGAGCCGCGACCGTCAGGGAGCGGTCTGCCGGGAGCACCTCCATCAGATCACCTCCAGTTCCGCCTCCAGCGCGCCGGCGGCCCGCAGGTTCTGGAGGATGACGATGACATCGCGCGGCGTCGAGCCGATGGCCGTCAGCGCGCGCACCAGCTCCTCAACCGTGGCCCCCTGCTTGAGCACTATGTTGCGGGCCTTCTCCTCCTTGACGCCCACGCCGACCTGGGGAACGACCTCCGTTTGGCCCGAGGAAAGCGCCGGGGGCTGCGAGACGGCAAAGCTGGTCTGGATCTCGACTGTCAGGTTGCCGTGCATGATCGCGACAGGCGAAATCCGGACTTCCTTGCCCATGACGATGGTTCCGGTGCGCTCGTTGACCACCACTTTGGCCGGCCGGTCGGCCTCGATGTTGAGGTTCTCCAGCTCGGCGATGAACTCTGTCGGGCGGCTGGCATAATCAGGCGGGATATCGACGGACACCAGGCCGGAGTTCTCGGTGTGCGCCGGCCCCATGCCGGCGCCGCCGAGCTTCTTGTTGATGGCTTCGGCAATGCGGGCCGCCGTGGTGAAGTCGGCCTGGCGCAGTTGAAGCCTCAGGCGCGGCCCTGCGAGCCGCGTCGGCGCGGCCCGCTCGACGATGGCGCCCCCGGGCATCCGGCCCACGGTGGGGTGATTGAGCGTCTGCTGGGTCCCGCCCCGGCCGGCGACGAAGCCGCCGGTGACCACCGGACCCTGGGCCACGGCGTAGACCTGCCCATCCGGGCCGCGCAAGCCAGTCATTACCAGCAGGCCGCCCTGAAGGCTGGTGGCGTCGCCGATTGCCGCGGCGGTGACGTCGATGCGCCCGCCCGGCTGGGCGAACGCCGGCAGAGTGGCCGTCAGCATCGCCGCGGCGGTGTTGCGCACCTGGATGGCCGTGGGCGACACCGTCACGCCCATGCGCTCCAGCATGTTGGTGAGACTCTGCGCCGAAAACACCGTCTGGCGCCGGTCGCCGGTGCCGGCCAGCCCCACCACCAGCCCGTAACCCACGAGCTGGTTTTCGCGCACCCCCTCCACCGCGGCCAGCTCTTTCAGCCGCGCTCCAGGCGCCGCAGCGGCCGTCGCCACAACCAGACCGATGATCCAGACTCGCGCTTTCATGTCTCAAAAAGGCAGCAGACCCAGCAGCAGGCGATACAGGAAGAAAGGCCGCCGCACTGCATCGCCCACCACCCCCTTGCCGTTGAGCCGCACCTCGAGTTGCGCCAGCCGGTCCGAGCGCACCAGGTTGCCCGGGCTGATGTCGGTGGGCCGCGCTATACCCCGCACCGTCACCATCTGGGCCTCGGAGTTAACCGTCACGTTCTTGGCGCCCTCCAGCACCAGGTACCCGTTGGGCAGAACGTGGGCCACGCGGGCGGTAAGCGTCGTCGTCATCACGTTCTCGCGAGTGGTTGCACCCTGGCCGTCCAGATCCGTGCTGCCGGAGTTCTTCGCCAGGGCGGACCACGGGGGCGTCCGTCCGAAGAACGACCCCAGCGAGTGGTCGGTAGTGGATTTCCGCGAGGACTTCGTGGTCCCCTTGGCCTCGGCGGAGGCCCGCTCGGCCACGACGATGGTGACCATATCGTCCACCTGGCTGGCCTTGGCGTCGCGCCCCAGGTCGGTGAGCAGGGCGCCGGGGAACCACAGCGATCCCGCCGCGGCGCTCCAGCTCTGTGCCGCAGCGCGACGTTCGGCCTCCTCGATGTACTGATCGACGGCCGGGAGCTTGGCGGGCTTATCTCGATCGCCCGCCCCGAGCGGCTGCGCCCACGGGCACAGCAGGCACACTACCAGCCCCCACCGGACGTGAATTCGCATGGACCACCACCTTACCCTCTCCCTCGACCCGCGCCGCAAAGCGCCTGCCGTTGGCCGGGTTTCGCACCATCACGGCATCCCCGGCGTTGCCGCCCGACTCGGCGCGCCCTCGAAACCGCAGTTGCGTCGCGCCGCTGGAGACCTGGACATCTATCGCCTGCCCGCGCTGAACCTGGTTGGGAGCGGCCAAGCCGCTGAGCACGACGGGAGCGCCGACCCGGATCCAGCGCCGCGGCAGCCTTCCGACAACCTGCCCCGGATCGCGCGCCGGCGCTTCGGCAAACGGGAACCACTCGGCACGCTCCAGTCGCACCTGGGTGGCTTCGATGGGCCGGCCCGCGCCCAGGTTTTGCGTCGCCACTACACACTCCCCGGAAACGGCCAGTCTTACGCGCGCCCACACCGCGACGCTGCGGTTGCCGGCGTACCGCACCCAGCCGCGCCAAATCACGGCAACGCCGGCTCGCGGCGGCGCCGGCAGGGCGGCGCGAGCGAACTCGAGCTCCCCTTCGGGCACCGCGTAGCGGCTGAAGTCCACTATCTCCAGGCGTGCCTCTGCCGGTGTGCCCGAGGCCGCCAACGCCGCTTCGAGCGCCGCCCGGACCTGCTCCGGAGCCAGGCGGCGCGCGGCGCGCTCCACACACAATCGCCCCGTCGCCTCCAGCTTGATGCCACGCCGCTCGGCCAGCACGGCCAGTTCGCGCGCGGTGAGCACCCGGCGCGCACCCGGCGCCGGAGCGAAGCCCAGCGGCTCATCGGCCGGCAAGGCCGCGAAGGCGGGGATCACGGCGGCCACATCCCGCGCCAGAATGCGCTCCCCAGCCACCCGGAGACAGTCAGCCTCCGGCGCCGCCAGCAGAATCAGTGCTGCCAGAATCATCGCGTGAGGTTGTTGACCTGCTGGTACATCTCGTCAGCGGCCTTCACCACCTTGGAATTGGCTTCATAGGCCCGCTGGCTGACGATCAGGTTGATGAACTCCTCGACCACGCTCACGTTGGACTGCTCGATGTAGCCCTGGAGCAGCGTGCCGAGCCCTTCCTGGCCCCCCGGGTTGCCGACCGTGGGCTCGCCCGAGGCGTCGGTCGGAATGTAGAGGTTGCGTCCCATGCTGTTCAGTCCGGCCGGGTTGGGGAAATTGGCGAGCTGGATCTGGCCCGCCAGTTGCGCCGTGCTCTGGCCGGGTTGGGTGTAACTGACCGTGCCGTCAGGCGCGATGGTGACCGACTGGGCTTCGGGCGGCAGTGTGATCTGCGGCTCCAGCGGATCGCCGTCCCCGGTTACGAGGTTGCCGTCGCGGTCCAGGTGGAACGTGCCGGCGCGGGTATAGGCCAACTCGCCCGAGGACCGCCGCACCTGGAAGAACCCCCGCCCCTGCACCACCGTGTCCAGCGGGTTCTCCGTGGCCATATAGTTGCCCTGCGCCTGGATGATCTCGTTGGAAGCCGGGCGTGTCCCCAGTCCCAGTTGCAGGCCGCTCGGCACCACCGTCTGCGCCCCGGCCGACGCCCCCGGCTGGACCAGGGTCTGGTAAAGCAGATCCTGGAACTGCGTGCGCCGCGTCTTGAAACCTACGGTGTTGGCGTTGGCCAGATTGTGGGCGATGTTGTCCACGTTCAATTGCTGCGCGGTCATTCCGCTGGCCGCGCTGAACAAGGCTCGAATCATTTGAACTCCTTAAGTCATCTCACGGGCTGGCCCTGGCCACTTCTTCGATCGCCCGGCGCCCCATCTCGCTGCCCAGCAACACGGCTTTCTGGAGCATCTCGAACTGCCGCATGATGCTGATCAACCGGATGGCGGATTCCGGAGCGCCGACGTTGGAGGCCTCGAGCCTCCCCTGATGGATCTCGACGCCCGCGGCCGCCTGCGGGACAGCCTCCGGATCCACAACCCGGAAGTAGTTCTTCCCCAGCTTGCCCACGCTGGTGAGCCGGGCGAAGCTCACCACCGCAACCTGGCCCAGCGCCTGGCCCGCTTGGCGGATGACGCCGTCGGTCGAGATCTCCACGGGCGAGCCGGGCTCGGCCTGTATGGGCGTGCCGCGCGTGGAGCGCACGGCGTAGCCCTCGGCGGTGGTCAGCAGCCCTGCCGCGGACATCCGGAAGCCTCCGTTGCGCGTGTAAAGCGGCCCGCGCGGGCCATCCACCACGAAGAAACCTGGACCGGAAAGCGCCAGGTCCAGCGGGTTGCCGGTGGGCTCCAGCGTGCCCTGGTTGAAGTCCGTCCACTGGCTCTGGATCACCGGCAGCATGGGAGGGGCGGCGCTGAAGCCGAGCAAGTTCGACTCCAGCGCTTCCGGCGCGGCGTAAAGGCTGTAGAACTCGCGGTCGGATTTGTAGCCCGCGGTGGCGGCATTGGCCAGGTTGTTGGCCAGCATCTCCAGCGATTCCAGGCGCGCCCGCAGGCCGCTGGCGGCTGCGATCGTCAGTGAGTCCATCGGCCTCGCCTCCGGAGGCGACCGTGCAATTTGCGGGCCGCATCGCCGGGTGTTCTTAAAACCTGTTCAATCTTGCCGATAAGCCCATCAGCAATCCTGTCGCGCACTGACGATTTCCGGTCACCGGCGCGCTGATGTCAAGATCTTGCTTCCGGCCCGCCCGGCTAAACGGCTGAAAAACAGCGGGCGCTGGCGCGGCATTCCAAATGCACCGCCGCCCGGCGTGATGTTGGCCAGCCTTTCCCCGGCGTTCTTGACACCGTTGCCCGCCGGCTCGACAGAAAGCGGAGAGGCTGGCCTCGCTTTCCCGCCCGTGGCGAGCCAGGAAGCTTTTGCCACCTTGCTGAACACGTTCCTGGGCATGCTGGGGCCGGAAACCGCGTCCAGTGCCGAACCGAGCCGCGAGTGGGTGCCCGCTGGGCAGCTAGCGGTCATGTTGAATCCGGAAACCAGTCCGGGCGGCGAAGGAATCGATCAGGAGGAATCAGACCCTGACCAGCCGGAGGAGGAAACAGCCGTTCCTGCCGGCTTGATGGCCCTCTCACTGCCGCTGGCAGTTGCCCTTCCGGACCCGGGACCCGCGAACCCGGAATCGAGCCTGGGCACGGCAGATCCGAGAACCGGTCTCACCAACTCCTCAATCGGGCCCCAATCCGTTGAAGACCAGACTCCAGGTGGGCGGCGCACGGTCTGTGAGACCGGTTCGAGTGTCCGCGCCACAGAGGGAGCGCCCCCCAGCGCGAGAGCGAACGAGGCGCAGGCTTCCGACCTGGTGGAACCACGCCCCTGTGGACCGGTGACCGATCGCCCTCCCAGCCAGCCGGCCCAGCCGTCCTTCCCAGCCTCCGAACTGGCCTTCGCTGCCCGGCTGACTGACCGAGGCACGGCTCAGGCCAGGCAGGAACTGCTGGCCTCGCTGAGTTCCGCACCACCCACCTACGCGCTGGCTTCCCAACGCCCCGCAGCGCCGGCCAGCCTGCCGGCCCAGCCATCCTTCCCAGCCTCCGAACTGGCCTCCGCTGCCCGGCTGACTGACCGAGGCACGGCTCAGGCCAGGCAGGCACTGCTGGCCTCGCTGAGTTCCGCACCACCCACCTACGCGCTGGCTTCCCAACGCCCCGCAGCGCCGGCCAGCCTGCCGGAATCCGGCCAGACCCCTGACAAACCGGGAACTTCACCAGTGGACCCGACCGAGCCCGCGCCGCCCGCTGCCCCAGCCGGCTCTCAGCCGCAGGCGTCCCGAGCCCCGTTCAACCAGGCTCCCCAGACGACCTCAGAAAACTTGACCCCCGAGGCGCCACCGGAACCACGCAGCATGGCACAGAAGAGCGCGGAAACGCCGCCTCTCACACCGGCCGAGTTTGTGCGGGCGCGTGCGTCCTCCGCCTCCGGGCAGCGTCCTCCGGTCGAGCCGGCGCAAGACGAAGGCAAAGTGCTCCGCATCGCGCCGCCGCTTGACCGCAGCGTGCTCACGGATTCAGGCCCCGCCCCGGCCACCCGCAGCGGTCCGGCCCACGAAACCTCCTCGCGCCAGTCGCCACCCCAGTCGCTCCCGGCCGCAGCCGAAGAGCCGCTGAGCCCGCAAGCTCACCAAGCGAAGCCCGAACCCCTGCGCGAGCTCTCTCTGGTGGTTCCCGGCAGGCAGGCCGAAGGCCGGACCCAGGGCAGCGTGGAGGTGCGCGTGCTCGAACGCGCCGGCGAGGTCCGCCTGAGCGTGCGCACGCCGGACACCGAGCTGGCCAATTCGCTGCGCCAGCAACTGGGGGACTTGGTGGGGCGGCTCGAACAGACCGGCTACCAGGCAGAAACCTGGCGGCCGGCCGAGGTGTCGCCTGTCTCTGCCCGCCATCACGATTCGCGGGACCGCGGCGACAGTTCTTCCGCCGGCCACGGGCGCCACCCGGATGCCGGCGGCCAGCCAGGGCACCAACACGGACGCCAGCGGCAAGATCAGCCGGAGTGGGCCCAGGCTCTCGCTGGGGCGGAATTTCAGCCCCTCCTGGCGCCCTGGAATTCAACAAGGAGCGTTGCACATGGCTTCGCAAACTAGCGCGTTGACACTAAGCAGCACCGCCGGCACTACGTCGGCCGACAACTCCACCAAGCAGTCGGCCAGTATCGCAACCGACACTCTCGCGCAAAAGGAGACGTTCCTGAAGCTGCTGGTGGCACAGATACGAAATCAGAACCCCCTCGACCCGGCCGACGGAATCGAGTTTCTGACCCAACTGGCCCAATTCAGCCAACTAGAACAGATGTTCGAGATCCGCTCCGAGCTGGAAACGATCCGCAAGGCCCTGGTCTCTAAGACGACCGACTCCGCGTCTTCGGCGAGCCAGGCGCAAGAATCGCAGGCAGGAGCATAACGATGTTTACCTCATTCTCAACCGCACTCTCGGCGCTCAGCGCGCATTCGACCGCAGTGGACGTGGTGGGCAACAACCTGGCCAACCTCAACACACCGGGCTACAAGACCAGCGTGGTGTCTTTCCGCGACTTGGTCACGCAATCGCTGGGCGCGGGGTTGGGCGAAACGCAGGTGGGTTTCGGAACGGGGCGACCGTTCACCGTGCGCCAGTTCACGCAGGGCGCCATCCAGTCCAGCACGGGCTTGTTGGACGCCGCCGTCCAAGGCGACGGCTTTTTCGTCGCGCGCGACAGCCGCGGCGCCATGCTATTGACCCGGGCGGGAAACTTCCAAGTGGACACTTCCGGCCGCCTGCTCACCCTCACCGGGGATAAAGTCCAGGGGTGGACCGAGAACGCCCTCGGCGTGGTGAATACCAACGCCGCCCTCGGCGACATCGTGGTCCCCGTGGGCAGTTTGAAAGCCCCTCTCGTCACCACCAAGTTCTCGATGGACCTGAACCTGAACGCGGCGGGGGTGACCGGGCAACCGGACGGAATCTTCTCCTCGCCGATCGAAATCATCGATTCCCTCGGCTACATCCACGTGGTGACGGTCAATTTCACCAAGTCGGCCACGGCCAACACCTGGGACTACTCGCTGACCATCCCCGGCGCGGACGTGGGCTCAACCGACGAGACCGAGGAGGTGGTCAGTGGCACCCTCGAGTTCGATTCAGACGGCAGGCTTACCAGCCCGGCCGCCACCGACCCGACGGTCGCCATCTCGATCACCGGCCTGACCAACGGCGCGTCGGACATAGATGTGAACTGGGAGCTGTACACCCTGATCGGGGTAGCCCGCATCACCCAGTTCACCCAGCCCTCGGCGGTGTCCGCCAACGCCCAGGACGGCTCGACCGCCGCCTCGCTGATCCGCGTCGGGCTGGCCGACGGAGGCACCGTGCTGGCGCAATACTCCAACGGCCAGCAGCGCGTAGTAGCCCAGTTGGCAGTAGCCTCGATTCGCAACCCGGAGTCCCTCATCGCGGTGGGCAACAACGCCTTCCAGGTCAGTGCCCGGACGGCCTTGCCGGCCATCGGCCTGCCGGAGACCGGCGGGCGCGGCAAGATCATCGGCGGGGCCCTGGAGTACTCGACGGTGGACATCGCCCGCGAGTTCACCAACCTGATCGTGTATCAGCGGGGCTACCAAGCCAACGCGCGGGTGGTGATAGCGGTCGATGAGTTGAGCCAGGAAACCATCAACCTAAAGCGCTGAGCCCCGTGCGATGACCGCCGCCGAGGAGATCGCCCATGTCGCCGACGTCCCGATCGCCGTCGAGGCGGAACTGGACCGCAAGATCATGAGCGTGCGCCAGATCCTGGAACTGGAGATCGGGAGCGTGCTCTGGCTGACCCGCTCGGCCGGCGAGAACCTGGACATCTATGCGGGGGGAGCGCTGTTCGGTTTCGGCGAGATCGTGATCATCGAAAGCACGGTGGGCGTTCGCATTACCGACTTCAAGGAGCAGTCCTGAGAGCCGGCACGGCGGTGGGGAGGGGTGGAATAGCGTGATGGAACTTCTCCGACAGCTTCTGGCGCTCGCGCTGGTGTTCGCGCTGCTGGCCGGGGCGCTGTGGCTGCTGCGCCGCAGAGGCCTGGCGCGGTGGAGCGCCCGGGCAGTCCGGAGACCGGGCTCGGGCGGTCTGGAGCTGATCGACCGGCTGGCGATTTCCTCCCAGCATGCGCTGCACTTGGTGCGCGTGGGCGAGCAGCTCATCCTGGTCGCCACGCATGGGGCAAGCTGCACCCTGCTGGGCAGTGTTGCGTCGCGGGCGCCGGAGAGCCAACCGTCTCCGGGAGGGCCGCCGCGATGAGGCGCCGGTTGAGCCTGGCCTGCTGCCTGCTGGCGGCGGCCGGCAGCGCACTGGGCGCCAGCCCGACGCCGCCCTCTCTGCTGGGCGTGTCCCTGGTTCCCGGCCCGGGCGGCGCGTCGTTGAGCGTGCCCATGCAGATTGTCATCCTGCTGACGCTGCTGACGCTGCTGCCCGCCGTGATCATGTCGGTGACGCCGTTCCTGCGGCTGACGGTGGTGTTGCACTTCCTGCGGCAGGCTTTGGGCACGCAAGCGACGCCCTCCAATCAAGTGCTGGTGGGCCTGGCGCTGTTCCTCACCGTGCTGATCATGCATCCGGTGGCGACCGAGGTGTACGCCAAGGGCTGGGCCCCGATCGAGCGAGGCGAGCTGACCCTGGAGCAGGGTTTTCAGGAAGGGACCAAGCCCCTGAAAGCCTTCCTGATGCGCTTCGCGCGCGAGAAGGACGTCCGCCTGTTTCTGGAAATCACGCGCGCGCCGGCGCCGCGCTCGCCTGCCGATCTCGAACTGCGGGTGCTCATTCCCGCCTACATTCTCTCCGAGCTTAAGACCGGCTTCCAGATCGGCGCCCTGCTGTTTTTGCCCTTCCTGGTGATCGACCTGGTGGTGGCCTCGGTCACCCTGTCGATCGGCATGATCCAGTTGCCTCCCGTGATGCTGTCGGCTCCCTTCAAGGTGCTGTTGTTCGTGCTGGTGGACGGCTGGAACCTGGTGGTCGGTTCGCTGATGAAGAGTTTCTACTAAGGGCGGGCGATAGCGGCTATGACTCCGGAATCGGTAGTGGACATCATCCGGCAGGCTCTGATGACGGCGTTCTGGCTGAGCGCGCCGCTGCTGGTGGTGGGCTTTGTGGCCGGCGTGATCATCAGCCTGATCCAGGTGCTCACCTCGATGCAGGATTCCGCCTTCAGCACCATCCCCCGGCTGGCGGCGTTTCTGGCGGCGCTCCTGCTGGCGCTGCCCTGGATGCTGAAGAAGATGGAGGCCTACACCATCGGCCTGCTGGGAGACCTGGGGCGCTATGCGCACTGAGCTGAGCCTCCCGCTGCCGGCCTTGTGGAGTTTCCTGCTGGTGCTGGCGCGCGTGGGAGGAGCAATCGTATTCGTGCCGCTGCCCGGGATCCGCAGCGGAGCCGAGCCGGCCCGCGTCGTGCTGGCGCTGGGTCTGGCCGCAGCGTTGTATCCGCTGTGGCCGCCGGCGCCCACGGCGTACCCGGGTCCGGGCCTCCTGGTGGCCTGGGTGGCCGCGGAGGCAGCCTTCGGAATCACTGTGGGCGTGGCGGTAGCGTTCCTGACTGAAAGCCTCCTGGTGGCCTGCCAGATCGTCGGGCTCCAGGCCGGCTACTCGTATGCCTCCACCATCGACCCATCCACCGAAGCCGACAGCAACGTGCTGCTGGTGTTTGCGCAATTGATGGCGGGCCTGCTGTTCTTCGCTTTCGGCCTGGACCGCGAGATCATTCGGGTTTTCGCCGCCAGCCTGGCGGTGTTTCCGCCGGGCGGCTATGCGGCCAAGCTGTCTTCGGCCGCAAGCATTCTGGGGCTGGGCGCGGGCATGTTCTCGACGGGGTTGCGCCTGGCCATGCCCCTGGTGGCGCTGCTGGCGGTGGTGGACATCTCCCTAGCTCTGCTGGGGCGGATTCACGCGCAACTGCAACTGCTGATGCTGGCCTTCCCCGTCAAGATGCTGGCCGGGCTGGCGTTGCTGGCGGCGCTCGCCGTGCTGTTCCCGCCGCTGTATGGCGCCGCCGCGGGCCGGACGTTGAGGGCGCTCACCGGCCTGCTGGCTGCCGCGCCGTAAGGAAACCGTGAGAAGACCATTCGGGAACTAGCCCATGCCTGATCGCGGACAGCGCACCGAGAAACCGACGCCCCGCCGTGTCCAGAAGGCGCGAAAGCAGGGCCGGTTCGTGGTGAGCCGCGATCTGGTGGCCGGCCTCCAGTTCCTGGCCTTCGTGATCCTGCTGGCGCTGGCCGGGGGAACCTGGCTGATTCAACTGGCTAACAACACGCGGTACCTGCTGGCGGCGGCCTTCCGGCGCGAGCCCGGGGCGAACGGCATTCTCTCGCTGGTGGGTCTGGCGCTCTATCGGGACGTGCTCCCGCTGGCGCTGGGAGGCGCCGTGCTGGTGGGCGTGACCCTGATGGCCCAGCTTGGCGTCACCCGCTTCGGGCTGGCGGCCAAGCGTCTGGTACCGGATGCGGCCCGGCTGAACATCGTGTCCCGGCTGCGCGAGCTGCCCCGGCAGAACTGGGCCGTCTTCCGGCAAGCGGTTCTGTTGTTGCCGCTGTTCGCCCTGGCGGTCTATGCGGTCGTCAAGAGCAACCTCGACACCTTGCTCCGGCTGCCGCTTGAGGGCGTGGCCCAGGGCGCCCGGCAAGTGGCCGTCACGATCCAGGACCTGCTCTGGAAGGCCGCGGTCGTCTTCGTCGCCCTGGGCGCCGTGGACTACTGGCGCCAGCACCGGCGGTACATGCGCGACCTGGCCATGACCAAGCAGGAGGTGCGCGAGGAGGCCAAGGAGACCGAAGGGAATCCCCAGACCCGGGCGCGCATTCGCCGGCTCCAGCGCGAGCTGCTGCGCCGGCAGATGATGCGCCAGGTCCCGAAAGCCACCGCCGTAGTGGTCAACCCGACGCACTACGCGGTGGCCCTGCGCTACCAGATGGAGGTCATGCCGGCGCCCAGGGTGGTGGCCAAAGGGAAGAACTACCTGGCGCAGCGCATCCGCCAGCTGGCCATCCACCACCAGGTGCCGGTGATCGAGAATCCGCCGCTGGCCCAGGCCCTCTATGAGTCCACCGAGGTCGGCCAGGAGATCCCGTCGCACCTGTACCGCGCCGTGGCCGAGGTGCTGGCCTACATCTACCGCCTGATGGGAGGGCGTTTGCCGTGAGGGAGGGGAGGCCGCCGTCATGGCGCAGACCCGAGCGTTGAGCGCACCCCGCGCGCAGGGAGGTCCCGGCGGTCTCGCGGCCGCCACCCTGACCGAGATGGGCATACCGCTGGCGGTGCTGGCCATCGTGCTGGCCCTGATCGCGCCCATCCCCCCGTTCTTGATGGATATTCTGCTGGTCACCAACATTACCTTGTCGGTGATCGTGCTGCTGGTATCGCTCTACATTCTGCGCCCGGTCGAGTTCAGCGTCTTCCCCACCACCCTGCTGCTGATGACGCTGTTCCGCCTGGCCCTGAACATCTCTTCCTCCCGGCTGATCCTGCTCTACGGCAACACGGGAACCTCCGCCGCCGGCAGAGTCATCGAGGGCTTCGGCAGTTTCGTGGTGGGCGGCAACTACGTCATCGGCGTGGTGATCTTCCTGGTGCTGATCGCCATTCAGTACGTGGTGATTAACCACGGCGCGGTGCGCATCTCCGAAGTCACCGCCCGGTTCACCCTGGACGCGCTGCCCGGCAAGCAGATGTCGATCGACTCGGACCTCAATGCCGGGCTGATCGACGAGGCCGAAGCCCGGCAGCGGCGCAAGCAACTGGCCGCCGAAGCCGAGTTCTATGGCGCCATGGACGGCGCCTCCCGCTTCACCCAGCGCGACGCGGTGGCCAGCATCCTGATCACCGGCATCAACATCATCGCCGGTTTCCTGATCGGCGTGCTCCAGCACGGCATGGAGTTAAGACGCGCGGTCGAGACTTACACCGTGCTGACCATCGGCGACGGCCTGGTGACCGTGATTCCGGCGCTGATGATCTCGATTTCCGGGGGCTTGATCGTCACCCGCACGGGCACGGACGCCCGTTTGGGCGCGGAGTTCCGCCGGCAGGTGTTCGGCAACGCCGAGCCGCTGCTGATGGCCTCCGGAGCAGTGGTGGCTCTGGCGGCCTTCCCGGGCCTGCCGAAAGCGCCGTTCCTGCTGCTGGGCACCGGCCTGGGAGTAGTGGCCTGGCGGATGCGGCGGAGAAGAGTCGCCGCCGAGAAAGTCGCCGCCACGGCGGCGACGGCGCCGGCGCGCGAAAACCTGGAAGCGCTGTTGAGAGTGGAACCCATGGCCCTGGAGGTGGGCCTGGGGCTGGTGAAGCTGGTCGAGGGGGCGCAGAACTCGCCGTTGCTGCGCCGCATCGCCGCCATCCGGCGCCAACTGGCCACGGAGCTGGGCTACTTGCTCCCCCCGGTGCGCGTCACCGACAACCTTATCTTGCGCTCCCGCGAGTACGTGATCCTGCTGAAAGGCGCCGAGGTGGCTCGCTTCGAGATGCCGCAAGGCTGCGAGCTGGCCATCCCGCCGGGCAAAACCGTGGCCCCCCTGGAGGGCGTTCCCACGCGCGAGCCCGCCTTCGGCATACCCGCCGTCTGGATCCGCGCCGAGCAGGTCGAAACTGCCCGCAACGCCGGCTACACTGTGGCGGACACGGTCAGCATCTTGGGCACGCACCTGGCGGAGATCATTCGCCGGCACGCCCACGAGCTGTTTTCCCGCCAGGACGCCAAGAAGCTGCTGGACCGCGTGGCGGAAGACAACCCCAGGGTGGTCGAGGACCTGGTGCCCAAGCTGCTGCCTCTGGCGACGCTGCAGAGAGTCCTGCAAAACCTGCTGCGGGAGCGCGTTTCCATTCGCGACGCGGTCTCGATCCTGGAGGCCCTGGGCGAGGCGGCCAACCTGACCAAGAACCCCGTGCTGCTGACGGAATACGTGCGCCAAGCTATCCGCCGCGCCGTCGCTCAGCCGTTCCTGAACGCGGCCGGCGAGCTGCCGGCCCACTTCCTGGCGCCGGCGCTGGAGCAGTTAGTCGAGGGGAGCGTGGAACACGGCGAGTATTCCAGTCACGTGAACCTGGCGCCTCAAGCGGTGCGCGATATCTTGGACCGGATCCAGCGCGTTCTGGGCACGCCCGAGATGCCCGCGGCGGCTCTGGCCGGCTCCGCCTCCCGCTTCTTCCTGCGTCAGATCGTCGAGCCCGCCATCGGCAACCTGTTCTTCCTGTCGCATAACGAGATTCCTCCGGGGACAAAAGTGGTTTCCCTGGGAGTGATCGAGTGAGGAGGGGGGAGGGGAAAGGCAAAAGGCAAAAGTTGAACGTGGGGGAGGAGAGCTATGAAGCTGAAATCCTATTTTGCGGCGACGGTGGGCTCGGCGCTGAGCCTGGCACGTCGGGAATTGGGAGGCGAAGCGGTGCTGGTCCAGGCCCGCCCAGCGCCTCCGGAAGCGCGTCACCTGGGGCAGTGTGAGGTGGTAGTAGCGGCGGCCCCGCCGGAGTCCGCAACGGAATGCACATCGAAACCCGGCGCCGGCGAGCCCGCCGTGCCGGACGGCGACGAGCGCCGGGCCAGCCGGCTGGGCGGCGAGCTGGCCGAGCTGCGCCGCGACGTGCAGCGGATGGCTGCCCTGGTGGCTCGAGCCGGGCTGGTGAGCGCGGGCTTGCAGCCGCTGACCGCGGAGCTGGCCGAGCTGTTCTCGATCCTGGTTGCCGCCGAGGTGGACGCCGAGCTGGCGCAAGACATCATCAGCCGGCTCCGGGCTGCCGGGGCGCCCGAGACCTCCGCCGAACTCCGCAGCGCCATCATCACCGAACTGGGGAGCCGGTTTTCCACCGACAGCCGGCTCGGGCGGACCACCGAGCCGCCCCAGGTGGTGGCACTGGTGGGACCGCCGGGCTCAGGCAAAACCATGACCCTGGTGAAGCTGGCGGTCCGCTTCGGCCTCACGTCCCGGAGGCCCACTCAACTGATCTCGATGGACACTCTCCGCGTGGCGGCGGCCGAGCAGCTCCGCGGCTACGCCGCCATCCTGGGAGTGGGATTCCAGGCGCTGGAGACCACCGGCGCTCTCGCGCAGGCCCTGGAAGAACACCGGCACAAGGATCTGGTACTGATCGACACCCCAGGCTATGCCGCAGGGGAGCTGGATGCCGCACGAGATTTGGCGCGCTGGCTGGCCGCGCGGCCTGCTGTGGACACCCACTTGGTCCTAACGGCCTCCACGAAATCTGCCGATCTCTCAGAAGCCGTGGATCGGTTCGCCGTATTCGGACCGCGGAAGCTCGTTTTCACCAGGCTGGACGAGACCAGCTCGTTCGGACCGCTACTGAACCAGGCGGCCCGCACCGGCCTGCCGATCTCATTTCTGGCGGACGGGCAGCAGATTCCCGAGGACCTCGAACCCGCCACCCAGGAGAGAATTGTGGACCTGATACTCCAGGGGAGGCCCAGGCTCGATAGCTAGGACATGATTTCCTACCAGGTTGGACAGGAGACCGCCACCGACGAACGGGAGAGGCTCATTCTCGAGCATCTGCCACAGGTCCGCCTCATCGCCCGGCGGATTCACGACCGGCTGCCCGAAAACGTCTCCTTGGAGGATCTGATCTCGACCGGCATTGTGGGCCTGATCGCCGCCATCGACAACTTCGATCCGAGCCTGAACGTAAAGCTGAAGACTTACGCCGAGTACAAGATCCGCGGGGCCATCCTGGACAGCCTCCGAGGGCTCGACTGGGCGCCGCGGCAGCGGCGGCGCAAAGCCAAGCAGATCGAGTCCGCGGTGGCCGCGGCAGAGCAACGGCTGCACCGCACGCCTACCGAGGAGGAGATCGCCACGGAGCTGAAGCTGAGCGTAGACGAGTACCACGCCTGGCTGGTCGAGATCCGCGGCATGAACTTGGGAAGCCTGGAGTGCGTCTCCGGGGAGGAAGGCGGGCGCAACTTGCTGTGTTATATCTCCGACAGCGAGCAGAACTGGCCTTCGGAGATAGTCGAGCGCGCCGAGCTGGAGAGGCTGCTGGCCGCCTCCATCGAGAGGATGCCCTACCTCGAGCGCACCATCCTGAGCCTGTACTACCACGAAGAGCTTACCCTCCGGGAGATTGCCAAGGTGGTCAACCTCCACGAGTCGCGGATCTCGCAGCTCAAGTCGCAGGCCATCCTGCGCCTGCGCTCCAGCCTGCGCAAGCGCTGGCCCACCCGGGGCGGAGCGTGAGATGACAACGCAAGATGGGCGCAAAACGGCGCTCTGGCTGACCGAAACCTGGGCCGGGGCTTTTTCGCAGGCCCTGGAGTCGATGACTGGCGTGCGCCCCACGGCCTCCTGGGGGCCGGCAGAGGAGGACACCCCGGCGGCGGGCTCCCCAGACAGCCTGTGGTGGGAGCAACCGCTCAGCCTGGCGCCGAACGCCGTGCTCTGGGTGGGCGCCCCCGCCGGCGCCTGGCGCGAAATGGGGGCGGCGGCCCTGCGCGCCCTCGGCATCGAAAGCGGCGAAGAGGCCGACGCCAGGAGCACCTACCTGGAAATCCTCAAGCAAAGCCTTGCGGGCCTCGCGCAGGCCATCGGCCAGCGCGTGGGGCGCGAGGTGAGCTGCGAGAACGGGCGCGAGATAGCTGCGCGGCCGGCGACCTCGGTCCGGTTCGCGGCCCAGTTCGAGGTGGGAAGCGCCTCCTATCCTGCGGTCTACCTGGCCTTGGAAGACACCCTGCTGGAAGGACTCGAGGGCGCTCCAGGGGCAGCCGAGGGCGAGCCCGCCGCGCTTGCGGCGCTGACCAGCGAGTCGGCCGCGCCGAGGGCGAGTTTCAGAACTCTGGACCTGCTCATGGAGGTCGAGTTGCCGGTGAGTGTTTCCTTCGGCAGAGCCGAACTGCCGCTGAAGGACGTCTTGAAACTGACCAGCGGCTCGATCGTGGAACTGAACCGCTCGGTGAACGAGCCGGTGGAAGTCATCGTGAACAACTGCGTGATTGCGCGCGGCGAGGTGGTGGTGGTGGAAGGCAACTACGGCGTGCGGATCGGGGAGATCATCAGCCCACAGGAGCGGCTGCGGACGCTCAAGTGAGCCCGGGAGGCGTGCCTGTAGTGGAGAAGATACTGCTTCCGTTGGGCTACTACCTGCTGCTGGTGGTGGGACTGGCGCTGTGCCTGTACCTGTTTGTGTTGCTCAAGTGCGAGATCCGGAAGCTGGAGACGCGCTGGACCCGCAGGCACCAGGCGCTGGAAGAGACTATCCGCAAGATGCAGGCGGACATCGAGGACGCCCGGACCCGCTTGGGGGAGGCCGAGGAGCGCGCCGGGGTGTTGGTCCCGCCGGTTCCCCCGCGTTCCGGGCTTAATCTGAACAAGCGAACCCAGGCCCTGCGCATGTTTGCCCGGGGCTCCTCCCCCGAGCAGATCGCCGCCGCTCTAACCCTGCCCGAGAATGAGGTCCAGTTGCTGCTGAAGGTGCAGCGCGTCCTCACCGAGCCGGCGCAAGCCGGCTAGGTCCTGTCCCGCGAACAGCTTTGCAATGGGAAATCGTGGGACAGGCGCCCAGCGGGCACCCGGCCTGTCGCTGGAGTTTCTACATTTGCCGAGAAGATTGAAGACCGTGGAGCACTTCCCGAGTGGCGGCTCCAGGCCTTGTGGGACAGGCGGTTTCGCCTGTCCGCCCACTGGAAATGTTCGACTACCGCAGACACCTTCCCCACTGGCAGCCAGAGCAGGCCTTGGTGTTCCTGACCTGGCGGTGGGCAGGCTCCCTCCCGCGCCGTCCCTTGCCCCAAGCGGGTCTCGCGCCGCAGCGCAGCACGGCGGGCCGAGCCTTTCTGGTCGTGGATCGCCTCTCCGATCAAGCCACCTCCGGCCCCCTCTGGCTGCGAGACCCGCGAGTGGCTGGGCCGCCGGGGTGGCGACGGCGGTGGGAGATTGGCCTTGGTCGAGTGCGCGGGCGACAGGCGAAACCGCCTGTCCCACGCAGCAGTCACCACCCTTGAGCAGAGAAATGTAGAAACTCCAGGGACAGGCGCCCAGCGGGCACCCAGGCTGTCGGCCACACCGGCTGCTATTGTCAAGGAACTTGCGGGACAGGACGCTAGCCCCGAGGATGTAGTTGGTTATCCGGCTCCCGGCGAAAAGCGCTCCCTGCGAATCACGCCGGAGCCTTCCTGAATCACCACCAGTTGATCGGCCGCCAGGTTAGGGATCTTCTCTTGTCCTCCGTTGGGCCAGCGAATCTCCAGACTCGCGGTCGTCGCGGAGCCGAGCCCGAAATGCAGCCTCCGATCATTGACCGACAGGTAGGAAGACTGCGCCAACACCGCCTGGGCCTGCCTCCGCTCGCCGTAGGTGGCGACGACCTCGGCGCCGATGGCGCTGCGGTTCGAGGCCGTGCCGATCAGCAGCGCCTTGAGCCAGTGATTCGTGCCGCTCACGTCGTTGCGCAGCAGCGACGGCGGCTCGTTCATGTTGATGACGAGAATGTCCATGTCACCGTCGTTATCGAAGTCGCCGAAGGCCACCCCGCGGCTGGAGTGCGCCTCCGTGATGCCGGGCCCCGCCTCATCCAGCAATTCTTCGAATCTCCCATCGCCCAGATTGCGAAATACCACGCTCGGCGTTTTGTAGGGAGTATCGGAGAGCTTCTGTTCGGCCTCGGGATAGACCATGCCGGTCGTGAAGAAGAGGTCGGGAAGACCGTCGTTGTCGAGGTCTACCATTCCGGCGCCCCAGCTCACGAACCGGGTTTCCACTCCCAGGCCGGCCCGCAGCGTCACGTCCCTGAAAGAGCCTTTGCCGTTGCCGCGGTAGAGGACCGGAGTGTCGTCGCGGAAATGGGTCTTGAAAACGTCCAGGTTTCCATCCGCGTTGAAATCCCCGATGGCCAGCCCCATTCCCGCCTGCTCCTGCCCGTCCTCGCTGAGGGAGACGCCGCTCTCCAGGCCCTGCTCGGTGAACGTGCCGTCGTGATTGTTGCGGAACAGCAGGCTGGGGGAAGTGTCGCAGGCGACGTAGATATCCGGCCAGCCGTCGCCGTCGAAGTCGGCCGCGGCCGCGGTCAGGGCATAGCCCGGCTTGAAAGCCGCGATGCCGGATTTCTCGCTCACGTCGGTGAAGGTCCCATCTCCGTTGTTGTGATACAGCCGGCAGCTCTCCTGCGGAAGTCCTCCCGGCCCGCAGTAGATCGGAACGCCTCTGTAGCTACAGGAGGGATCCTTGCCGCGAGGCGGTATCCTGTCCCGGTCGAAGACGTGGTAGTGCGAGACGAAAAGATCCAGCCGGCCGTCGCGATCGTAATCGATCCAGGTGCAGCCCGTGCCATAGCGCGTTCCCGGATGAATCAGCCCGGCCTTGGCGGTCACGTCCGAGAAAGTGCCGTCGCCGTTGTTGTGAAACAGGATGTTCTGCCCCCAGCAGGTGACGAAAAGGTCGTCGAAGCCGTCGTTGTCATAGTCGCCCACCGTGATGCCGGCGGCCCACACGCTGCGGCCCAGCCCGGACTTCGCCGTGACGTCGGAAAAGGTGCCGTCGCGGTTGTTCCGATACAACCGTATGATTGCCTCTTCGGGTGTGGACTGCCAGCGGCGGCCGGTCAGCACCACGATATCCAGCCAGCCGTCGTTGTCGTAATCCAGGAAGGCCGCGCCGCATCCCATGGAATCGAGGATGTAGTCGTTATGGCCGATGTCTCCATAGATCACGGGCGACCGCAGGCCGGCCGAGGAGGCCACGTTCACCAAGCGCGCGTTGAAGGGGCGCCCCGAAGGTTTGCCGCGGGGGATGGGCGTGACGCCTCGCGAGGCCATACCGCGATACTGCGCGCGGGCCCAGGGACCCCTGGCGGCAAGCGCCCCAAGAGGGAGCCGCAGCAGTTGTCTGCGGGTCATCAGTGTCAGGATACCCGATGTGATAAGCTGTTCGCCGCGAGTTTCCATGCGGCCTCCGGCATCGTATCTCGGTGCTCTGCTCGCGGTTTTCCTGCTGTCGATATCGGCCGGCCCAGCCGCGGATGAGCAGGCGGCGATCCGGGAAGCGATGGCGGCGCTGGAGCGCGGCGTGGCGGAAGCGCTTCCCTACCTGAACCGGCTGCCCCCCTATTCCGCAGGAATGTTGCTGGCGAAGGCCGGCCAGTACGACATGGCGGAGACGTTCCTCGCGCGCGCGCTGGCGGCCGCTCCGGGGGATTTCAAGGTGCTTTACAACCTGGGGGTGGCGGCTTCATTTGCGGGCCATAACGAGCGCGCGCGGGACGTGCTGGAGAGGGCTCTCCGACAGCAGCCGCAAAACGTGGATGTGCTTTACAGCCTGGCGTACGTGGACGTAGCACTAAAGCAAAGGGAGGCCGCCGTCCGGCTGCTGGCGCAGGCGGCGCGACTCGCCCCTCGGCGCGCGGACGTACAGAAGCTGCTGGCTATCGTCACGGGCGATCTTGGGGCGTTCGCGGATTCCCTCGCGGCGTGGGAGCGCTACCTGAAACTCGATCCGAACGACGAGTTCGCCCGGCGCGAGCGCGGCTATACGGCCGTCTGCCTGGGGCAGTTCGAGCAAGGCATCGCCGACCTCAAATGGTTTCTCGCGCGGCACCCCGACGACGCGGTCGGGCATTACGAGCTGGGTCTGGCCGAAAGCCAAGCCGACCCGGCACAGGCGCTGATCCACCTGGACAAGGCCCTGGCCCTGAAAGCGGATTTCGTGGAGGCGCGCTCGGCTCGCGGCAGTCTGTATTACCGGCAGGGGAAACCCGAGGCCGCGGTGGCGGACCTGGAATCCGCCGCCGCCCTCCGCCCCGACGACGCCATCAGCCTGGACCGGCTGGGGCAAACCTATCTGGCCTTGGACCGGCCGGCCGATGCCGTCCGCGTGCTGCGCGAAGCCGCCGCCCGGGCGCCCGAAGACTCCAGAATACAGCTTCATTTTGGCCGCGCGCTGGCCGAAGCGGGACAGACCGCCGAGTCCAAGCTGGTGATGGACCGCTTCCGGCAACTGGGCCCCAGTAAGAAACCTATTGTTCCCGCCGGCCTGGTTGACTACCTGAGCCTCACGCCCGACGAGCGGCAGGCCGACTACCGGGCGCGCGTAGAGAAGGCCGTTAGCAACAATCCCAGTGATACCGCCGCGCAAGTACGCTATCTGCAACTGCTGCTCGATGAGGGCAAGGCGGACCAGGCCGCCGCCACCGCTCGCCGGCTCGCCGCCCTGAAACCGGGGGCGGCCGTGCTGGCCGGCGCCGGACGCACGCTGCTGGTATCGAGACAGTACTCGCTGGCGAAGGAACTGCTGGAGGAGGCCGCGGCGGAAGGTCCATCCACCGATGTGAGACTGGACCTGGCCATCGCGACCTTCCATGCCGCGGGCGCGCGCCTGGGGCTACAGCAGATGGACCGGGCGCCGGAATCCGAGCGAAGCGGCGATTACTACCTGGCGCGCGCGCAAATGCTGGATGCCTCCGGGCGGTCTGCAGAGGCCCTCGCGGCGTTGGACCAGGCGCTCGAGGCCGCACCCCAACGCCCCGATTTGTACCAGCAAGCGGCTGCTTTCCTGAGCAAGAACGGTCGGGCGCCCGAGGCGTTGCGGCTGCTCGATCAGGCGGCGCGCGTCCTGCCGCAGAACCGCGAGATTCTGCTGATGAAAGCGACCACGCTGGAGATGGCCGGGCAGACCGAGGCTGCCGAACATCTGCTGAACCAGATTCAGAACCGCTGGCCGGAGTGGCACGCCGGCTGGGTGGCGCACGGGATTATTCTGGCGACCCATAGGCGTTTTGAGGAGGCCCGTCAGGCGCTGGAGACGGCGGTCGCGCTGGGCGCGCGCAGCCCCGAGACTTACTACTATCTGGCCGAGTGCACGCTGCGCTCCGCGCCGAAGCGGATCGACGCCGCGAAGGCGGCCATTCGGCGGGCTCTCCAACTCGCGCCCGACGACCCGTGGATACGGTCTCTGGCCCGGCGCCTGGAGCAGCCCAGAGGGAGCCCGCGGGACCCGTCGGGCGCCGGCGACGAGCCCCCCTATCCGGCCCGACTCTTTCTCGAAAAGCCGCCCCGGGATTGGTAGTTGACTGCATTTTGTGGCGCCCCAGGTGCGGCGGTCTGCTATCTTAGATCGGGAGGCAATGTCATGCCTGATTTTTCCAGACGCGTTTTCGTGCGGACGACCGCGGCGAGTGCCGCGGCGCTGATGGCCGGGCCGGCGGCGCTCGCCGCTCGCCGGAAGAAGCTGCCCATCGGGGTCCAGCTCTACTCGGTGGGCAAAGAGGCCGCGGCCGACTTGCCCGGCACCCTGGCGGCCATTAAGAAGATGGGTTACGACGGGGTCGAATTCGCCGGCTACTACAACCAGGACGCCAAGACGCTGCGCAAGTTGCTGGACGACAACGGCCTGAAGGCTTGCGGCAGCCACACTGGCCTGCGCGCCATGGTCGGGGATGAGCTCCCGAAGACCATCGAGTTCAACCAGATCCTGGGCAACCGGTTTCTGGTGGCGCCGAGTTTGCCGAAAGAGAACACCAGTTCGCTGGAGGCCTGGGCCAAGACGGCGGCGGTGTTCGACGAAATCGCCCAAAAGCTGAAGCCGCACAAGATGCATGTCGGCTATCACAACCACACCGCCGAGTTCCAGAGCCTGGAAGGGCAGGTGCCGCTGGAATTCTTCTTCAGCAAGGCGAACAAGGCGGTGTTCATGCAGCTCGACATCGGCCACTGGGCCCGCGCGGGGGGCGACCCGGTGGCCATGCTCAAGAAGTTCCGCGGCCGCGCGCTCACCGTGCACGTGAAGGACTTCAATCCCAACAATCGCGGCGCCCTGATCGGCGAGGGCCAGGTGAAATGGCCGGAGGTCTTCGCCGCCTGCGAGCGCGGGGGCACGCAGTGGTACATCATCGAGGAGGAGGGCCGCGCCTACCCCGGCTTGGAAGGGATTGAACGCAGCGTTCGGAACCTGAAGAAGTTGCTCGCCTGAGCTGGGCGGGGGCGCTCCGGCGACCTATTCCGGCCGTTCGGCGTACAAACTGGGGGACGGCCAGGCGCGGGGGGGGTTGCCATGGAGAGGCATTGGGTGTACACTCTACTTGTCCGGGAGTCCAGGATGGAAAGCCCGGGGTGTGGTTTCGCAAAGGGAGTTGGGTATCGCGAACGCTGCTTTCAAGGAGGAAACATGAAGCGCGTATGTTCGTGGGCAGTATTGTTGGGGCTTTTGCTGCTCACTTCGTTTGCCGCCTTTGCGCAGTCGGACAACTCCACCGTAAGCGGGGTCGTAACGGACCCGACCGGTGCGGTTGTTCCCAAGGCAAAGGTGGTCATCAAGAACCAAGGCACCGGTCTCACGCGTGAGGCCGTCACGAACGAGTCGGGCAACTACGTGATCCCGACCGTTCCGCCCGGCTACTACACCGTCACGATGGAAGCGACCGGGTTTAAAAAGCACGAATCGAAAGACAACAAGGTCGATCCGGGCACCCCCGCCAACTTCAGCGCCAGCCTGCAAGTGGGCGCGCTGACGGAAACCATCGAAGTCACCGCCAGCGTGACCGTATTGCAGACCGAGACCGGCGCGCTCGGCAAGCTGGTGGAGGGCCGGCAGATCCAGGACATCCAGTTGAACGGGCGCAACCCGGTGCTTCTTGCGTTGCTGAAGCCGGGGGTGCGCAGCGGCACCCTGCTGTCCGGCTTCACCTTCGCCATGACCACGGCCGGCTTGAACATCAACGGCTCGCGCACTCAGGACAACCTCATCACCCACGATGGCGCGGTGGCTGTCCGGACACGGTCCAACGGGACCTCGATCGGCGCGGCGGACCTTGACACCACGCAGGAAGTCCAGATCCTGACCGCGTCGTACGGCGCGGAGTTCGGGCGCTCGTCCGGCGGGCAGATTCGCATCGTGAGCAAGAGCGGCGGCCCGCAACTCCACGGGACCCTTTACGAGTATGTCCGCAACTACAAGATGGACGCCAACTCGTGGACGCGCAACCGCAACAACATCGGCTACCAATCGCCGTTGAAGTTCAACCAGTTCGGATTCAACGTCAGCGGCCCGGTGTTCATCCCCAAGCATTTCAACGCCGACCGCAGCAAGGTCTTCTTCACGTATTCAGAAGAATGGGCCAAGCGGCGTACGGACGGGTCGGGGTCGGCCACTGTGCCCAGCCCGAGGATGAAGACCGGCGACTTCAGCGAGTTGCTGGGATCCAACAGTTGGTTCAGCTCGCCGCAGATCATCAAAGATCCGGCCACGGGCCAAGCCTTCCCCGGCAACATCATTCCGCCCAGCCGGCAGAGCCCGAACGGCGTGGGGCTGCTCAAGGTCTATCCCGATCCGAACATCACCGCGCAAGGCACCACCAACTGGCTCGGCTTTGCGGCTGTGCCGCTCAATCAGCGGAAGGACAGTTTCGGCATCGACGTGCTGCCCACGCAAAACGACAACATCCGCTGGCGCGCGATGTTGTACCACTACTACGAGCCGAACCCGTTCCAGACCACTTTCCTGCTGTCCACCCGCTACTACGACCGTCCCAACCAGACGAGCTCGGCGAACTGGACCCACACCTTCAGCCCGACG
>CAYGVJ010000081.1:0-10879 GCA_964353255.1 uncultured Solibacteraceae bacterium
ACCGGCGCCGAGCGGGCGCTCTGGTTGCCCAACCGGTCTACCGCGCTGACGGCGTAGCGGTAGCGCCGGCCCGCCTGGATGGCCCGATCGCTGGCCGCCGGGGTCTCCAGCATTTCGCCTACCCGCTCGAACGGACCCTCGTCCACGGAGCGGTACAGGTAGTAGCCTTTCAGGTCCGGCTCGGTGTTCCGTTCCCAGCTCAGCTCGATGGAGGCGACGCCGGCCACCGCCGCCAGTCCCGCGGGCACGGCCGGCGGGAAGCGGTCCTGCGGGGTGATCTCGGCGGGCGCGGAGAGTTCGCTCTCCACCACCGGCTCGGCGGCTTTCAGGAAGGCCTGAACGGCGTAACGGTAGGTCTTGCCGTATGCGGTGGCGGCGTCCACCCAGGGGGAAGCATCGGCGACGGCGATTTCGGCGCCGTTCCGGAGGACGCGAAAGGCGGCCCCTGGCGCGGCCTGCCAAGTGAGCCGCACCCCTTCGAGGACGGCCTCCGCCTTGAGCCCGGCCGGCTGCGCCAGCGGCGGGGCTACCCGGACGATAACCAGGTTCGACCACTCGCTGGCACGGCCCTTGCGCCCCCAGGCTCGCGCGGCGAAGATCGCTTCCTCGCCGATCCAGTCGCGGGCCGGGACCTCCAGTTGCGCCGGGCCGGGCTGGCTCAGTTGATTGTCGATGGCACGGGCCCGCGCGGCCCAAGTCCCGAGTTCGAACGAATCCTGCCCGGCGGCTCCGGCCCGCAACTCGATCCGTTCCACTTTCTTGAGAACCACCCCGTCGGTGGTCAGCTCGGGAATCGTGAGCTTGATCACCAGCCGTTCCCCGCGCTCGACCACGCTCAAATCGGTGACGCGGCTGGGAATCCCCAGCGACGGCGGCAGCGGCTCCCCCACGTACCCGCAGCCGGCCAGCAGCAGGCCCAAAGCAACAGAGCCACGAGCGTAAGCGAGTGGTCCGGGCATTCTCTCACAGAATGTAGCGCGTCAGGTCCTGGTCCTTGATGATCTCGTCCAGTTGCTGGCGCACGTAGGCCGCGTCGATCTTGACCCTCTTCTTCTTGAGGTCCGGCCCGGCGAAGGAGATCTCTTCGAGCACCTTCTCCATGATGGTGTGCAGGCGGCGCGCGCCTATGTTCTCGGTGGTCTGGTTGACGTGGGCCGCCAGCCGGGCCACCTCCCGCAGCGCGTCGTCGGTGAATATCAGCTTGATGCCTTCAGTCTCCAGCAGGGCCGTGTACTGCTTGACCAGGGCGTTCTTGGGCTCCTGGAGGATGCGGAGAAAATCCGCCTCGGAGAGCGACTTCAGCTCGACGCGGATGGGGAAGCGGCCCTGAAGCTCGGGGATCAGGTCGCTGGGCTTGGAGACATGGAAGGCGCCGGCGGCGATGAACAGGATGTGGTCGGTGCGCACAAAGCCGTACCGGGTATTCACCGTGGTGCCCTCGACGATGGGCAGGATGTCGCGCTGGACGCCCTCGCGGCTGACGTCCGGCCCGTGCCCGCTTTCGCGGCCGGCGATCTTGTCCATCTCGTCCAGGAAGATGATGCCGCTCCGCTCGACCCGCTCCAGCGCCACGCGCGTGACCTGATCCATGTCGATCAGCCTCTGCTCCTCTTCCTGGACCAGGTGGTCCAGGGCCTCCGAGACGCGCGTCTTCCGCTTGCGCGTGCGCTGGCCGAAGATGCCGGGGAGCATGTCCTTTAGGTTGACGTCCATCTCCTCGACGCCGGCCGGGGTGCTGATCTCGAAGGTGGGCCCGCGCTCGCGCACGTCGATCTCCACCTGCCGGTCGTCCAGCCGCCCGGCGCGCAGTCGCTCGCGCAGCTTCTCGCGCGTGCGCTCCAGGCTCTCGGCGGGCTCCGGCTGGGGAGGCATCAGCAGGTCCAGCAGCCTTTCCTCCGCGGCCTTTTCCGCCCGCTCGCCGACCTCTTCCAGCCGCTCCTGGCGGATCATCTCGATGGCCGTCTCCACCAGGTCGCGGATCATGGACTCGACGTCCCGGCCCACGTAGCCCACCTCGGTGTATTTGCTGGCTTCCACCTTCAGGAAGGGCGAATTGGCCAGCCGGGCCAGGCGGCGCGCAATCTCGGTCTTGCCCACCCCGGTGGGGCCGATCATGAGGATGTTCTTGGGTATCACCTCCTCGGACATGTCCGCTTCCAGCTTCTGCCGCCGGATACGGTTACGCAGCGCCACGGCCACCGCCCGCTTGGCCGCGGTCTGCCCGATGACGTACTTGTCCAGCTCGCGGACAATTTCCCGCGGCGTCATCTCGTCCAGCGCCGGCGCTTCGTCGTCGGAGGGTCCGGGAAGGTAGATCACCATAGCTCAGCCCAGTTCTTCGTAAGTCACCTGGGCGTTGGTGTAGATGCAGATCGCCCCGGCGATGGCCATGGCTTCCTCGGCGATCTGGCGGGCGCTGAAGCTGGTGTGACGCAGCAGCGCCGTGCCCGCGGCCCTGGCCATAGGGCCGCCCGAACCGATGGCGGCCACGTCCTCGTCCGGCTCGATCACGTCCCCGCTGCCGCTCAGCAGGAAGGTGTTCTTCAGATCCGTCACCAGCAGAAAAGCCTCCAGGTGCCGCAGGACCTTGTCGGTGCGCCAGTCCTTGGCCAGCTCGACCACGCTGCGGGACAGGTTCCCGCTGTGCTGCTCGAGCTTGATTTCGAAGCGCGTGAACAGCGCGAAGGCGTCGGCGGTCGAACCCGCAAACCCGGCCAGGATCTTGTCGTGGTAAAGGCGGCGGAGCTTCTTGGCGGAGGCCTTCATTACCTCCTGGCCGAAGGTCACCTGGCCGTCGGCGGCCAGCACCACCTTGCCGTCGCGGCGCACGCAGAGGACGGTGGTCGAGCGGATCTGCCTGGGTTCGTCGGGGGCAGTGGGCGTCTGAGTTCGTTTGTTCATGGAGTACGAAGTCTATTCTAGCGCAGGGCTGCCGCAGCCCGTCCGCGGGCCGGGCGCCGCGCGGGGCCGCGCCCCGCGGCTCGTTCGGACAGCGTGTTTTCTTGTGCCCAAGCTTGATATTAGCGAGCGCGGTCCTGGCGCCGGACCTCGGCGCCCTCGCCGGGGAGAGTCTGATCCAGGTTAATCGGCGCAACCAGGTTTCGCGCGCGGACCTGGTTTTCGATTCCCCCGCCGCGCGCCCCGAGGAAGGCATGCCGGTGGGCAACGGCCGAATGGGAAGCCTGGTCTGGACCACCCCCTCGGCGCTGAAATTCCAGATCAACCGCGTGGACGTCCACGCCATGGACAGCACGACCGTCAGCTTCCCGCGGGCCGACTCCGATTACTCGAGCGTCTGCGGCTACGTTGACATCAACGTGGTAGACGCCGGCGAGGACGTGTTCACCGGCCCGGTGTTCCGCCAGCACCTGTCGCTGTACGAAGCGCTGATGACCGCCCAGGGCCAGGGCCTGACGGCGCGCGTGCTGGCCTGGCCCAACAGCGACGTGATGGCTGTCGAGATCGACGACCAGCGCGACCGGCCCGCGGCCATCAACATCGACCTGCGCATGCTGCGTTACCAGATGCAGTTCCATCTCGGTCGGACCTCCGAGCTGGCCAACAATCACACCGTGATGTTCCGCACCGCCGCCCACACCGCCACCTCGATCCTGGGTGTTCACGACGGGCGGATCACCCTGACCCAACAGTTTCGCGAAGGGGATTTTTACGGCTCTTCGGCAGTGGCCATCGGCGTCCTGGGCCGCCCCGCGCGGGCGCGCTACCTGAACCAATCGACCGTCCAACTGTCGGCGGCGCCAGGCAAGGGACGCTTCACCATCCTGATCGCCAGCGCCGCCAGCGACAACCCGGCCCAGGACACGACGGCGCTGGCGCTCCAGCAGCTCCAGGCCGCCGCGCCCAAGGGGTTTGAGGGGTTGCGCAAAGAGACGGGCGAGTGGTGGAGCAACTTCTGGGCCCGGGGCATGGTCTACCTGCGCAGCGACTCGGGCCAGGCCGACTTCGTCGAGCAGAACTACACCTACTTCCTCTACCTGATGGGCGCCAGCTCGCGCGGCGACTTTCCCCCGCGCTTCGGCGGCATGCTCTGGTTCACCGACGGCGACATGACCCGCTGGGGCTCGCAGCACTGGTGGGCCAACACCAACGCTTACTACAGCAATCTGATGCCGGCCAACCGCCTGGAGCTGATGGATCCTATGTTCAAGATGTACTTCAACATGTATGAGGCCTGTGCGCTGGCCGCGCGCCAGCAGTGGGGCACGCAGGGCATCTGGATCCCGGAGACGACCTTCTTCAACGGGCCGGAGAAACTGCCGGACGACATCGCGCAGGAGCTCCAGGACCTGATGCTGGTCCGCAAGCCGTGGGAGCAGCGGTCCCAGAAGTTCGACTGGTTCGCTAACAACAAGAACCGTCACAACAGCCGCTGGAATTTCCGGGCCGACGGCGACTGGGTTCACGGCTACTACGTCTTCAAGCCCAAAGGCTCCGGCGCCTTCGGCCACACCTCGCACATCCTGGGAGTGGCCTCCCGGATCGCGAACCTCGCCTGGCAGCGCTACCAGCTCACGCTAGACGAGACCTGGCTGCGCCAGCGGGCCTACCCGCTCATCAAGGGCGCCGCCGAGTTCTACCGCCACTTCCCCAACCTCCAGAAAGGTGAGGACGGCATCTACCACATCAACCACACCAACAGTGGCGAATCGGCCTGGAATTCGAGGGACGCCCCGTATGAAGTCTCCTGCATGCACATGATCTTCCCGCTCGCGATCCGCGCCTCCCAGGTCCTGGGCGTTGACGCTGAGCTGCGGCCCATCTGGCAGGAGATCAAGGACCACCTGGTGCCTATGAGCGGCGGGCGGGGAGGCGGCGGCGGCGGCGAACGCGCCTACGGCGCCTTTGTCTACGGCGGCCCCGGGGTGATCGAGCCCATCGGCCCCGAACCGGAGCTCAAGAGCCGCTTCCTGGGCTTCAACCGTCTGGCCAGCTTCATTGATGACAAGGGCATCGGCGGGGCGCAGATCTTCCGCAACCGCCTGCGGCTGCGCGAAGGCCCCGGCGCGATCGACGCCGAACACCTCGGCGGCCTGAGCTCCGGGATCCATTCCACCCTGCTGGCCAGCCAGCCCGAGTCGCTGACCGACGAAGAGCCGATCCGCATCTTCAACCGCTGGCCCAAGGATTGGGATGCGGCCTTCAGCCTGCTGGCCCGCGGCGCGTTTGTGGTCAGCTCGGCGCAGAAGGGCGGCAAGATTCCGCTGGTTGAGATCCTGTCTCAGGCCGGCGGCCCGTGCCGGCTGGTCAACCCGTGGGGCGGCGGAGAGGTGACGCTTTACCGCAACAGCCGGAAAGCCGAGGACCTCTCGGGTGAAACGCTGGCTTTCCCCACCGCCAAGGGCGAGACCATCGTCGTGGCGCCGAAAGGCTCGACGCCTGCCGCTGTGAAGATGCCCTGAGCGGCGGCCATGAGCCGGAATGGGCCGCAGCGCGTCCGCCTGAAGCTCACTCCGCGGCAGGTGGAGCCGGCGCCTTCCGCACGTGCCGGCGCCACATCTCCGCGAACAGGCGAAACGCGCTGGGCTCGCGCTGTCCCATTACCATGCGCACCACTCCCAGGCCCACCCACACCAGGTAGGCCACGGTCACGTACCAGTGAATGTGCCCGGCCAGGAATCCCCAGAATCCGGGGCCCCGCTGGACGGGCGACAGCGCAAACTGGATGCCCCACAGGCTGAACAGCGTAGCGGCCTCCCACCAGGCCAGTTCCATGTTCACCAGAAACAGCATGCCGACCAGCGACTGGGCGATGGTCATCAGCAGCTCCAGCGACTGCTGCTGGTCGAACACGATGGCCGAGGGCGTCCCGCGGCTGACCGAGAATACTATGGGCAGCATGGCCGCCAGCAAGGTCCACTGGTTGATGTTGCTGGAAACCATGTTCATCAGCGCCATGGGGGCCTTCTGGACCGTGCGCGCCCAGTAAAAGGCGGAGACTTTCTCAGGGAACTCGGAAACAAACGGCGCCACCCATTGCACGAACACGAAGGTGGGGATACCCAGCGCCGCCGAAACCGCCAACAGGCTGCCCGCGAAGGGCTCGGCGCTGTAGTAGATGAGCGCGCCGCCGGCGACGAACAGCCCGGTGATCACCGCAATGCGGATGCGCCGCGGCGCCTGCACGATGCTCCTGGGAATCGCCTCCAGATCCTCGATGCCCTCGGCCTCCTCGGGCGGCATCCTCCGCAGCACCATCAGGTAGGCCACGTACATCGCAATCAGCACCGCCGCGTCAACCAGGGTCAGCGCGCCCTTCCACCAGATCAGGGCGGCGTAGACCAGCGGGACGAACAGTCCTATGACCTCGACGCAGTGCTGATCGTCCAGCTTGATCGAACGCAAGGGGCGGCCGTGCGTGCGGCGGCAGCAGAACGCCGCCACGAAGTAGATCATGGGCCAGCCCAGGCCGGTGAGCAGCCGCAGCGAGCCGGTCAGGTTGGCCATCAGCAGCGGGACCTGCTGTCTCCAGGCGAAGACGAACTCGACGGCGAACTCCGGGAAGGTTTGCAGCCAGGCCAGAATGGCCAGCGCGAAGCCTTGGGGGATGAAGAACTGGGCCGACTCGGCCGCCCAGGCGATCATCATGGCGGCCACCAGGATGGCGGGCGCGGCCCACAGGGCCGTCCGGGGGCTTCCCTTGATGATGGGCACGGCGGCCAATACCAGCGCCATGGCGGCGATGGGGGCGCCCCCCGACCCTTCCTCAGACGAAAACGACTTCATGGTCCTCGCTGACGACGGAGTGTCGCCGAAATTCGGGCCGGCTCTCCGGGTAGTCGGTGCGGTAGTGGGCGCCGCGGCTTTCCTCTCGCGCCAGCGCGCAGCGGGCTATAAGCAACGCCACCGCGTGCATCGAGCGCAGCTCGAAGAGCGCCCGGTTGGGCGCAGCCGTGCGCTCCAGCGGCGTGCTCTTGAGCCGGCGGCAGGCTTCCGCCAGGCCGTCGCCGGAACGGACGATTCCGCAGTTGTCCCAGGCCAGCCGCCTCAGCTCCTCCTCGGAGATGCGCGGAAACGCCGGCTCCGGCGGCGGCGTTGGGCGCGGCAGGGGCGTGCCCGCCAGTTCGCGCATCGCGCGGCCGGCGCGCGCCCCGAAGACTACGGCCTCCAGCAGCGAGTTGCTGGCCAGCCGGTTGGCCCCGTGCACGCCGGTCGAGGCCACCTCGCCGGCGGCAAAGAGGCGCGCGAGGCTGGTGCGTCCCTCCAGGTCCGTGCGCACGCCGCCCATGGCATAATGCGCTGCCGGGCGCACCGGCACAGGCCCCTTGGCCAGATCCACGCCGTGCCTCAGGCAGGTCTGGTAGATCCGGGGAAACCGCTCTCGCAGAAACCGGGCCTCCAGGTGGGTCAGATCCAGAAAGACATGCGGTGAGGCGGTGCGCTCCATCTCGGTGACGATGGCGCGCGAGACCACATCGCGCGGCGCCAGCTCGGCCAGTTCGTGATAACGCGGCATGAACCGCTCCCCCGCCGCGTTGCGCAGATAGGCGCCTTCGCCGCGCAGCGCTTCCGAAAGCAGGAACTCCGAGGCCCCCTCCACATCCAGCACGGTCGGATGGAACTGGACGAACTCGATGTCGCTGATCTCGGCGCCGGCACGCCAGGCCGCGGCCACGCCGTCTCCGGTGGCCACCTCCGGATTAGTGCTGTAGCGGTACACCCGACCCAGGCCGCCGGTGGCCAGCAAAACCGCCCGGACCTCGAGCATGGCGGAGTGCTCGGTCGAGGCGTCGCAGGCTGCCACCCCGGCCACGCCCTCCTCCGAGAGCAGCAAGTCCGTGACCGCCGAAAAGCTGCGGAACTCGACGTTGGCCAGCGCGGAGGCTTTCCGATGCAGCGTCCGGGCGATCTCGCGCCCGGTCGAGTCCCCATGGGCGTGCAGGATGCGGCGCCGGCTGTGCGCCCCTTCCCGGCCGAAAGCCAGGCGCGCGCCTTCGCGATCGAACTCGGCGCCCCAGTCGATGAGCTGGGCGATAGCCGCGGGGCCTTCGCGAACCAGCACGCGCACGGCCGCGGGGTCCGACAGGCCGTCCCCGGCGGCCAGCGTGTCCTGCTCATGCAGTTCCGCCGAGTCGTCTTCGCCCAGCGCGGTGGCGATTCCCCCTTGCGCGTATTCCGAGGAGGACTCCCGGAGGCTGTCCTTGGCGATGACCAGCACCCGGCCGGCTTCAGCCAGCTCAATGGCCGCGCGCAGGCCGGCCACCCCCGCGCCCACCACCAGGAAATCACAGGTCATCAGGTTAAGAGGGCTAAAAGGCCATCTTAGCATTGGCCGGCGTACGGCCCCCTCCAGCAGCCACGTGGTACAACGGGTCTATATGCCTTCTTACCCCGTGAACACGCCGGGGCGCAGTTATCGGACCGTAGTCGAGCGCGGCATCCTGGCGCGGGTTGCGGAGTACCTTCCGGCGCGGGCCGGCAAGGTCTTCGTGGTCACCACGGAAGACGTGTGGCGGCTGCACGGGGACGTATTGGCACGCGGTTTCCCGCATGAAGCGCTCTTCTATCCCGGCGGCGAGGAGCGCAAGCGGCTGGAGACGGTCGAAGCGCTGGCCGAGGAGATGGTGGCCCGCGGCGGCGACCGCACCAGCGTGATCATTGCCTTCGGCGGCGGCATCGTCAATGACGTGGGGGGCTTCCTGGCGGCCGTGTTCATGCGCGGCATCCAGGTCATCCAGGTTCCGACCACGCTGCTTGCGCAGGTGGACGCCGGCCTCGGCGGCAAGACCGGGGTGAACCTGGAGGCCGGCAAGAACCTGGTCGGCGCGTTTCACCAGCCGCTGGCGGTCCTGATCGACCCCGACGTGCTTGAGACCTTGCCGGAGCGCGAGTACCGTGCCGGGCTGTTTGAGGTCCTCAAGTGCGGCGTCATTCGCAGCCCGGCCCTGTTTGCCCTGTTGGTGGAAAGGCGCCCGGAGGTGCTGGCGCGCGCGCCCGGCGTGATCGAGCAGATGATCGCCGAATCCGTGCGCATCAAGGCCGAGGTGGTCTCGGCCGACGAGCGGGAAAGCGACCTGCGGCGCATCCTCAACTTCGGCCACACCATCGGCCATGCCTTGGAGGCCGAGACCGCCTACGTGCGTTTCCTGCACGGTGAGGCGGTCGGCTTCGGCATGCGCGCGGCACTGCATCTGGCCGAGCGAACCGGGCATCTGGCAGCCGGGGACGCGGCCCAGATCCGGGACGCCCTTGATCTCTATGGCCCGTTGCCGTCGCTCGAAGGGATCAAGGCCGAGGCCCTGCTGGCGCGCCTGGGAAGGGACAAGAAGACAGTTCGCGGGCGAGTCCACTTCGTGCTGCCGGAGCGGATCGGGCAAGTGAAGGTGGTAAGCGGAATCGATGAGCTGGTGGTGCGCGCCGCCATCGAGGACGCGCTCCGATGAGCCGCGCGCGGGGCGCGCTGCCGGACGCCGCCTGGGTGCGCGGCATGTTCAGCCGGGTGGCGCCGCGCTACGACCTACTCAACCACCTGCTGTCATTCAACCAGGACCGGCGCTGGCGCGCCCGCGCGGTGCGTCGCGTGAGCGAGATTCTGCGCCGGCCCGGCGCGCGAACGCTCGACCTGTGCTGTGGAACAGGGGATCTGCTGCTGGCGCTTGAAGCGGCGTGTGGCCGCCCCGTCATCGGCTGTGACTTCTCCCGCACTATGCTGGAGCAGGCCCGGCGCAAGCGCAGCCGTTCGCTGCTCGTGGAAGGCGACGCCCTGCAACTGCCGCTGGCCGACGCTTCCTTCGATCTGGTGACGATTGCCTTCGGCCTTCGCAACCTGGCGGATTACAGCGCGGGCCTCGCCGAAATGCGACGTGTACTGCGGCCGGGCGGCTACGCGGCGATACTGGAGTTCTCGCAGCCGCCGAACAGGCTATGGCGGGCGCTCTACGGATTCTACTCACGCCGCCTGCTGCCGGTGATCGGCGGCGTGATCTCCGGCTCCTGGAGCGCCTACCGCTACCTGCCCGCCTCGGTCAGCCGTTTCCCCGCGCCGGAGGAGCTGGCGGAGGAGATGCGCGTTGCTGGCTTCCGCGAGGCAACCTTCGAGCGGATGGCCGGCGGCATCGTGGCCCTGCACCTCGGCCAGGCGGTTTAACGGTTTCGCGCCAAGCCCGCCAAGGTCACGCCAAGCTCGCCAAGAATCCAGAAAAAAGAATCCTTTGGGTTCTTTGCGTGAAACAACCGGGTTCGCGCCAAGCCCGCCAAGGTTTTCCTCTAAGCCTTTATTTTCGTGTTCTTTGCGTGCTTTGCGTGATCTTTGCGTCCTTTGCGTGAAACAACCGGGTTCGCGCCAAGCTCGCCAAGGTCACGCCAAGCTCGCCAAGAATCCAGAAAAAAGAATCCTTTGCGTGCCTGGCGGGATCTTTGCGTCCTTTGTGCGAAGTGTTCTACTCGGGGAGATTGTCCACCAGCCGGGTGATGCCGTCCCTGATCAGAGCGACGTTGAAGTTAATCAGCAGGCCCAGGTGTCTGCCGCTCAGGCGGAGGTACGTCAATAGCTGCTTCTTGTGCACCGGGGCCACTTCTTCAACTGACTTCACTTCCACGATCACCCTCTCTTCCACCATGAGATCTGCGCGAAAGCCGGTCTCGAAGTGGAGCGCCCCGTAAGCGACCGGAACCGGCTGCTGGCGGCTCACGCGAAGCCCCCGCTGCTCCAGCTCGCACGCCAAGGCTGCTTCGTAGACTGACTCCAGCAACCCAGGGCCAAGGGTCTTGTGTACGTGTAAGGCGGCCTCGACTATCCCGCGTGCGGCCTCGTTCTCCGTCACACGATATAGTCCCGCCGGGGCGCAGACTTCTCTAGGGGTTTCCCGCCAAGCCCGCCAAGGTTTTCCTCTAAGCCTTTATTTTCGTGTTCTTTGCGTGC
>CAYGVJ010000081.1:10979-24997 GCA_964353255.1 uncultured Solibacteraceae bacterium
CCAAGCCCGCCAAGGTTTTCCTCTAAGCCTTTATTTTCGTGTTCTTTGCGTGCTTGGCGTGATCTTTGCGTTCTTTGCGTGAAACAACCGGGTTCGCGCCAAGCACGCCAAGGACCCGCCAAGCTCGCCAAGGTTTCCCTTTAAGTTTCGATTCCGGTGTTCTTTGCGTGCTTTGCGGGACCTTTGCGTCCTCTGCGTGAAACAACCGGGTTCGCGCCAAGCCCGCCAAGGTTTTCCTCTAAGCCTTTATTTTCGTGTTCTTTGCGTGCTTGGCGTGATCTTTGCGTTCTTTGCGCGAAACCTGCTCACCGCAGCGGCACGAAGCGGCAGTAAGTGGCCACGCGCGAGGTGAGTTCCCCCCCGATCTTGCGGATCACCCGCAGCTCCTGCTCCCAGGAGCCGCCCACCGGGATCACCAGCCGGCCGCCCTCTCGGAGCTGCTCGATGAGCGCCGGCGGGGTCTCATCGGCGGCGGCGGCCACCGAAATGCCCTCGTACGGGGCGCACTCCGGCCAGCCCTTCGAGCCGTCCCCGCAAATCACGGTGATGTTGGCGGCGCGCCCGGTCTTCTCCAGGTTCTGCCGCGCCATCTCAGCCAGCTCGGGAATCAGCTCGATGGTGATCACCTTGCCGGCGAGCGCTCCCAGCACCGCAGCGTGGTAGCCGCAGCCGGCCCCCACCTCCAGCACAGTCTCCGTGCCGGTTAGCTCCAGGCACTGCGCCATCAGCGCCACCATGTAAGGCTGCGAGATAGTCTGCTCGTGTCCTATGGGCGCCGGGTCATCGGCGTAACTGGCCCCGCGGTGGGCGGCCGGAACAAACTCCTCCCGCGGGATCTCCAGCATCGTGGTCAGCACGCGCTCGTCGCGTATACCGCGCCCGCGGAGCTGTCGCTCCACCATGAACCGGCGCTGCTCGGACCACTCCATACTCGTGTGCATCTGGAGCCAGCCTACAAGCTTACTTGAAGCGCTTCTTGTAGAGGAAGTCCACGCCGAACAACCCGTTCTCCTCCCGAACGGCCACCACGGACCAGTGCTTGGCGAAGCCCCACTCGGCGCGAATGGCCTGCTCCTGCGCCCGCGTCAGGTTCGTGATGTAGGTGAAGGTCAGGCTGGGCGAAAGTTGCTGCTCGACCGTCAAACGCGCCTCGGGTGTGTTGCTGGTGCCGGAAATCGTCGGGTCGATCTTCAGGCGGCTGACGCCGAAGAACCGCTGGAGACGCCCGGAGAGCGGGGTGGCGATGGCCTGGCCCATCAGCGCCGTGGCGCCCGCCTGCTCCCAGCTTTGCGATTGCGCGGTCCGGGCGCCCACCAGCCCGGGCGCGCTGGCCGGCTCACGCCCGGTCGCCAGCAGCCCAACGATGTCGGCGAGTTGGAGCGGGGGATCGGAACGGTAGGTGACGTTCAGGTTGTTGATGGGACCGCTCAAGGTCATCGTCACATCCACGCCCCGCACCTTGGTTTGGAGGTCCAGCTTCATGATCGGCTCGATCCGGGCGGGGTTGGCGAAAGTGATTTCACCCGAATCGATCGTGTACCGGTTGCCGAAGAACAGGACCTCGCCCTGGTTGACCAGCACCTGGCCCAGCACAACCGGGCGGGCGGGATCGCCGCGCAGCCGCAGCTCCGCCTGGGCCTGGAGCCCGCGAGTCAGCGCGGTCTCCAGCCGCGCTTGCGGCGCCGTACGCACCCGAACGTCAAAACGGAGACCCTCGGTGAGCACGCCGGGCCGGGCGGAAACCGAAGCCGGCTGCACGCTGGAGGCCAGCAGCGAGCCCAGGTCGGTTTGAGGATTGAAGGTAATCCGGGAGATGGTGGCTTCCCCACCCAGCAGGCTGCGCTCGCTGGTGCCCGTCAGGCTCAGGGCCGCGTTGGCGGTCACGCTCGCCCCGGTCGGGTCGCGGTACCGCACCTGCTCGGCGCGGGCCTGCAAGTGGTAGGTAACGGGGGCGCCGAAGCCGATGAAACCGCTCACGCTCACCTTGCCGCCGCCGCTTTCGGCGCTGAAACGTTCCAGGGTCGCGCGGTCGCCGTAAAGAAAGGCCACCGCACTGATCTTGTCGAGACCGTTGGGGAAGCCCGACAGGTAGAGCGTGCCGTCTTGAATCTCCGCCCGGCCGTAGACCTCCGGCTGGTCCAGAGGACCGCGGAAGACCGCATCCAGCGAGAGCTGGCCCGAGGAAGACACTTCCGGATCCAGATTCCGTAACACCGCCAGGTTCACGGCGCCCTGGAGGCGCAGGTTCCAAGGAGCCTTGGCCCGGAAGGTCACGTCGCCCGAAGCCCAGACCGCGGTGTACTGGCCCACAAACTCGGCTTTGCGGATGGTGGCGCCCTTCCAGTCCGCTTCGACGCGCACCGGCCCGCGGTTCCTTACCGTCAGGTCCGTGCCGGGCGCCAGGCGGGCGCCCTCGAGGCGCGGGACAATCTCGACCGTCGGCAGATCGATTGTCGCCCGCCAGGTCGGCGGTTCGAGCGCCGAACCCGAGAAGGCGATCTTGCCCGCCAGGAAACCGTGGAAGGGAAGTTCCGGCCGGCGCTGCTGCGGTCCCAGCCGGGCTCTCAAGGCGGCGAAGTCCAGCCGGCCGAACTCGATTGTCCCCTGGGCCGGGTAGTTGCCTTCCAAGGTGCACTGGCTCGTGCCATGGACCGCCGAGCCGGCCAGCATCCCGGTGAGGTTTAGGCTCAGAGACCGTCCGCCGGTCACTGCCGTAAACAGCAGAGTGCCTATGGGTGTCTTCTCCACCGCCAGGTCGCCGGCGCGGAGCTGCCCATTGACCGCACTCACTCGCAGGCCCGCCGGCGCCAGTTCCAGAACGCCGGTCAGCCGCCCCTCGATCTGTCCCTCCAGCCCGGGACTGCGCTCCTGAATCACATGCAGCCGCCCAAGCTGCACACCCTTGGCCGAGACGTCCAGTTGAAGGTTCCCTTGCCTCCAGTCCTGCCGGGCAGGCCGGAAGGCGCCCGCCGCCTCAACCCGGCCCGGGCCAAGCTGAACCGTGGCCGAGGAAATCTCCAGCAGGCCCTGCGAGTAGCGGGCCTGGGCTTCGAGACGGTCGAACGGCTCCTCGTATGCCACGCCACGAAGCACCGTGATTCCGCCGGCGGCCTGGGGCGCGCTAACACTCCCCGAGAGGCTGATTGCAGCCGTCAGGTCGCCCGAGGCGGGCAGCTTCAGGCCGGCCTCAGCCAGTAGCTCCGCCAAATCGGGTGCCCGCAGCGAGAGACTCCCGGAAACCGCCTGCTCGGGTTCCGGAGTCCAGTTTCGCAAGTCGGCCCTTACGGACCCGCTCAGACGCATCCGGCGCTTGCGCACGACCAAGTCGTCGATCCGAACCTGTCTCTGAGATACAGCGATGCTGCCTTCCAGCCAGTCGAGCGCGCGGCCCTCCAGAACGAACTGCGAGATCCCGAAGCGGCCCTGAACTTGTGGATCTTCGAGCGGTCCGCTTACGGACCCTCGGAAGCTGGCCTCGCCGTTTTCAAGCCGCAGAGGCAACGACGGCGGCGCCTTCTCGCTGAGCATGGCGAGCGCCGGCTCGAAGTCGCTCAGATTCCTGGTGTGAAGCTCAAGCTCGAGTCGCTGCCCTAACGTGCCCGCGAACTGGATGCGAGTGGAAGGCGTGGCCAGCCACGACTGGGCCAGCTCCAGCCGCCCGGTGCGCTGGCTGTAAGAGGCTTCCAGCAAACCCTCCAACGGATGAGGGCCCGCATCCGGCGTGAGCGCCAGCTTGCCGGCGGCCTCCAAATCCTCGGCCTTCCCCTTACGCAACCTTGCGGAAACCCGGATAGGTCCCGAGAGCACCCCGCTCCAGGCCACCCTGGGGGTGCCCGGCACGCGGGTCAGCTCATCCAGCGAGAAGCCGGTCAGGTGCCCGGTCACCGAGAAATCCTCGAAGCGGCGCAGCTCGGCCCGGCCGGCCAGCCGGCCCCGCAATGCGGAAACAACCAGGTCGCGGAATTCCAGCCTCTCCGGGGTGAGCGCCACTTCCGCGGCCACGGCAATGTTCTCCACCCTCACGCCCCGGTGCCGCAACGCCAGCCCGTTGGCCCGGAGCGCACCGCTCGCGGCGTAGCCTCCGGGCGCGAGCGAGGCTCTCCCGGCCAGTTTCACGCTGCCCCGAGGGCTCAGGGCGTCGAAAGCGAGCGCCGGGGCGATGTCCTTCACTGCCATTACCGCGGAGTACTCCAGTTCCACGCGTGGCGAAACGAAGCCTTCGAGCGCGCCCTTCGCCTCCAGGCGCGAGCCGTTCATCGCGACCCGCAGGCTGGTCACCTCAAGCCGCTTTCGGTCCAAGGCCAGGCGCGCATCCACGTCGAGCGGGAAAGCGGCGGCCGGTCCGGAGGGAACTGCCAGCCCGCGAAAAGAGACCTCTCCTCGGTACCGCTGGCCGGTGGCTTCGTAAACGATGTGCGTCATGAGATCTTCGCCGCGCGCATCCAGGGGCAGGCTGTGAATGCCCGCCCGGAACGTGCCGTTCACAACATTGAAGCGCCGCACAGCGAGGTCGAGAATCACCTCCACGGGGCTCTTGAGCGGCTCGCGCGCAGCCTGCGGCGTGGGGAGGTTCGTCCGGCCGTCCGGGTAGACGATCACGTTGATCTCGGGCGCCTCCAGCGCGAGTGACTGGATATCCACTTTGCGCTCGAAAACCGAGACCAGCTTCAAGCCCACGCGGACCGACCGGGCGCGGAACAACGGGGCTTCGCCGGGCCCCTCGGTTCCATGCAGGACCAGCCCGCGGGCCTCCCCCTCCAGACCGCGCCAGCGGAAATCGAACGCCGCCAGCTCGACGCGGCCGCCGGTAGCGGTTTCGATTTCCCAGACGATGCGATCGCGCAACCGGTCGCGGAACCACCGCGTCTGGAGGACCACCAGTGCCGCCACCACCAGGAGGGCCGCGGCGGCCAGCGTGTAAAGCGCGATCCTGCCCCAACGCTTCACTGGAACGCTTCCTCCCTATAGACGATGCGCACGCGTTCCCGCGTTTCACGCAGCCAGCGGTCCACGGCCTTGTCCACGCCCGCGGCCGCCAGGGCCTCCTCACACTGGGCCCGCGCCTCCTCGAAGGAGGTCCGCGCCTGGACGCTACGCTTCTCGTAGCAGTCCTTGATTTCGCTCTCTGTCACCTGGACCTCGGGTCTGAAGCGCGCCCCGATGAAACGCAGCAGGGCCGCCTGGCGGAGCAGGTATTGCTTCAATTCCTCCTCGGTGATTTCGTACGCTCTCAGCGCCGCGCGGTATTGCGCCTCCGGGAAACGCTCGCGCTTGAGTCGGTCGATCGCTTGATCGGCCGCGCTGGGCGGCGCCGCCGGGTAGCGGGTCAGCTCCATTTCCCGCTGGAGGAGGAGCTGCTCGACCAGGCGGCCGGCCATGCGCCGCCGCGCCTCCCCTCTGACATCCGGCTTCTCGCCGTTCAGAAAGGCCGCCAGGCGGATCTCTTCGAGCACCCGGCTCTGGGTGATCACCTGGCTGTCCACGGTCACCGCAATGCGGTCGATGACTTGGGCGCCCCTGAGTCCCGGTGATGCCAGCAGCGCGCCTACAATCAAAGATCCGCGAACGCTCCGCATCAGAACGCCTGCCCCAAGGAGAAATGAAACTGGAAATGACCAATCTGCTGCTGGGTGCGCAAGCCCCCGCCGAACAGCAGTTGCTCCCGCGTGCCTTTGAACCCGACGAAGTTCGGCGGGTTCAAAGCCCAGCCCAGGTCTACGCGCACAGGGCCCACCGGAGTCCGGTAGCGGATCCCGAAACCCACCGCGTGCACCATGTAGTCGAAATCCGTCACGTCGCGCTGCTGGACGCGGAAGCGGAGCTTGCCCAGCCGGGAATAGACGTTGCCCGCGTCCTCGAACAGCACGCCGCCCAGGTTCTCGCCCAACACCGGGAACCGCACCTCCACCTGGTTGAGCAGCAGTGCCTTGCCGCCCAGCGGGAATCCCGTGAGCAGGTCTCTGGGCCCGGCCTGGTTCTCCGGGAAACCGCGATGAGAACCTGCGCCGCCGGAGAAGAAACGTTCGGGCAGCGGGATCTCCCGCTCCGGGTTCACCTGGTGCAGCCAGCCGAAGGTCACCGAGCGCGCCAGCACGTACCGGTTGCCCAGGCCCCAGGAATGATAAGTGGCGTTGTGCCCCAGGAAGCGCGTGAAGCCGGCCTGCGAGCCGAAAGCTTTCGAAGCCCACCCGGCATCCAGCGTGTTGTAGATGCCTCGGTGGGAGTTGGTGGGGTCGTCCCGGCGGTCCTCGATATAGTTGCTCCCCAGGATCCCCAGCCGCACGGGCTGCGAGAACAGCGGTATCAGTAACGGGTTGATTTGCAGAGTGTTGGGGTCCACGCTCACTCGCCGGTAGGTGAAGCGATAGAGCATCTGCGAGGCCCGCGAGATCTTCTGGCCCAACTGCACGGAGCCTTCCTGGCGGCGCGCCGAGAAGGTGCGCACGTCGCGGGAGTCGTCGTACATGCTGCTGAACAGCAGGCTCAAGTCCGGGTTGCCGCGGAACTGCGGCGCCTCATAGCTGAGGATCGCCCGGCGCTGCAAGGTCGAAACGCGGCTCTTGAAGGAGGCCAGGTGCCCGCTGCCGAACATGTTCCGCCGCGTGATGCCGAAGTACACGCGCGGGCTGAAGCCGGCTTTGCCCGCCGGCGCCTCGAAGCAATCCCGGCAGCCGCCGATCTTGGCTACTTCCGCTCCCACGCCTCCGGTCAGCGAGTAACGGCTGGACTCATCGACGTTCAGCAGCACGTACTTGGCCCGCTCCTCGCCGTCGGGGTTCTGAAGAGCCGCGTCCACCTTGGCGAAGATCCCCAGGCTGTAGAGCTGCCGTTGTGTCTCCAGCAACTCGGTCCGCGACACCGCTTCTCCAGGCTTCAGCAACACCCGCCGGGCCACCAGCTCCGCATCCGTGCTCTCCAGGCCGCTGACCAGCACGTCCCGTACGTACTTCCTATCTCCCTCCCGGATGATGTATCGCAGGTCAACCCGGCCCTCTTCTCCGTCCGGCTGATATGTCCATTCGAAGGTGGCGTCTGGATAGCCCAGGTTGTAGTAATGGTCCAGCACGTTGTCACGGTCCACCGCCACGTTGGACTCGCTGAATGGCTGTCCCTCGCTTTCCTGGAGCAAGGCGTGCACGGCCTCCGCGTGCTCCTTGGATGCCCCGGTCAACTCCAGGCGCCCGACCCGCCACTGCGGGCCTTCCCGGATCTGGATGTGGACCGCCAGCTCGTCATTCTTGCCCCGGTAGGGATGTTCCAGCCGCGACGTCACGCTGATATCGCGGAAACCGTTAGAGACATACAGGGCGGCAACCGCCGCCAGATCTCTTCTGAGCAGCTCTTCGCTGTAACGGCCGTGGCGGAACTGGACCCGGGATGCCGGCCGCACGTACAAGCGCTCCCGGATGGTGGTGCTGTCGAAGTAGCGGTTCCCCTCGATGAAAACCGCGGCCAGCTTGCGGCGCGTTCCGCGCTCGATGAGGTATTCGATCGCCTCTTCACTCCGGGGCAGGGAACGCCTCTGGAAATCCACCTTGGCCTGGAAGTACCCCTGGCCTCCGAAGTACTCCCTCAGGTTGCGTGCCCCCTCCACCAGCAGATCACGGTCCACCGACTGCTCCTCGAAGACCGGCACTATGCGCTTCAGCTTGCCCTGCGACACCTTCGCTCCCAAGGCCCTGATTTGGACTTCGGGACCGGCCTGGACCTCCAAAGCGGCTCTGACCCGGCCTTGCGCCGCGTCATAATCCAGGCCCTTCAGGGCCACCTGCGCCATCAGGTGGTTCTGCTTGCGGAGGAACCGGCGGGCGTGTTCCAGGCCATCCTGGGTGCGGGTTTCAGTCACCGCTTTCCAGCCCAGCCAGCCCCGCCAGCCGGTGGCCTTGGCCACCGCCTGGGCGGTGCCTTCCGGGACGCCTGTCACCCCCGTCGGGCCATAGCGGGCGCGCCGGCCGCTATCGACGGTGAAGTGAATCGCCACCTGGCCGGTCTCCGGGTCATGCTCAAGGCGGTGTTCGATGCGGGTTTCGTAGAACCCGTTGCGTTGCAGCAACTCTTTCAGCTGCCGGCCGGCTTGCGCGAGGTCCTGGCTGCTGAACGGCGCTCCCAGTTCCAGCCGGGTGGCGTTGACCACCACTCCCCGGTTGGGTGGTTCCGGTACCCCTTGGACGGTGACCCGGCCTATGAAGTACTCCTGGCGGGTCGTGAAGCGCAGAATGACGCCGCCGGGCGCCGGACGGGCCTCCGCGACGATGTCCTCGTACCGTCCCGTGGCGTACAGGCGCTCGATCGCCGCCCGAACGTCGGCCAGGCGCAGCGGCGCGGCGGGCTTCACGGGCAGGATCTCGCTGAGGTAGTCCGCGGTAAGCGGTTGCCGCTCGGGGCTGAACTCGATCTTCAGGACGGGCAGGCCCTCGTAAGCGGAATCCGCGCCCAGGGCTCCTCCGGCCAGCAGTGCCAGCGCGGACAGCAGTATCAGCGTGTTCGAGGGCCCGCGGGTGCTCACTTCATTTGCATCTTAACATCGCGCCTTGCGCGAGAATGAACTTGATGACCGCCGCTCAACGCGAGCGCTACCTGCGCCAGATCCTCTTCGCCGGCCTGGGGGAGGCAGGGCAGCAGCGGCTGCTGAATTCGCGGGTGGCGGTGGTCGGTCTGGGCGCCCTGGGAAGCCTCCAGGCGGCGGCCCTGGCGCGGGCCGGCGTGGGCAGCCTGGTGCTGATCGACCGGGATTACGTCGAGCTGGTCAACCTGCAAAGGCAGTGGCTGTACGAGGAATCCGACGCCCAGGAGGGGCTGCCCAAGGCGGTGGCTGCCGCCCGGCATTTGGGCCGGGTCAACTCCGAGATCAAGCTCACGCCGCACGTCGCGGACCTGGCCCCCGCCAACATCGCCGAGCTACTGGACGGGGTCGAATTGATTCTGGACGGCACCGACAATTTCGAGACGCGCTACCTGATCAACGATTACGCCGTCGCCCGCGCCGTGCCCTGGATCTACGGGGCCGCCGTGGCGGCCTACGGCCTTACCATGCCGGTGCTGCCGGGTCGCACCGCCTGCCTGAAATGCGTCTTCCCCGAGCCGCCCCGAGGAACGCAGCCCACTTGCGAGACCGTCGGGATCCTCAACGCCGTCACCTCCGCGGTCGCCTCCATCCAGGTGGCGGATGCGCTGAAGATCCTCTCCGGCCAGGCCGACGCCGTGCGGCCGCGAATCACCACCCTGGATCTCTGGGCGGGCCAGATCCGGCAGATCGAGCAGCCCGGACCGCTCCCTGGATGTCTGGCCTGCGGCGCGCGGCGGTTCGTGCATCTGGAGGGCGCAGGCCGCGCGCCAATCACTCTATGCGGTAGGAATGCGGTCCAGATCCACGAACACCCGAGGCCGCTGGATCTGGAGGAGCTCCGGCGCCGGCTGGCGCCTCTGGGGGAAGTGCGCGCCAACGAGTTCGCGCTGCGGTTCTTCATTCCGCCTTACGAGATGACCGTTTTCCCGGACGGCCGGGCCATCATCAAGGGCACCACCGAGGTAGGCTTGGCCCGCAGCCTGTACGCCAGGTACGTGGGCATGTAGGGGGCGGGCATGCCCGCCCCCTACAGGTTATAATCGCGGGGTGCCCTCTTCGACCATGACCCGCGTGCGCTGGTGGGTGGTGGCGCTGCTGTTCTTCGGCACCGTCATCTGCTATCTCGACCGTATTGTCTTCTCTTTCCTGGCGCCGGAGATCCGCAAGGAGATCCACTTCACTCCCGAGATCTACGGCTGGGTGACCGGGGCGTTTCAGGTCGCCTACATGGTGGGCTTCCTGTTCGCTGGCCGGTGGATTGACCGCGTCGGTACGCGTTTGGGCTACGCCGTGGCGGTGACCCTCTGGTCCGCCGCCGCGGCTTTGCACGCCACCGCCCGGGGCGCCTTGAGCCTGGGCTTCTGGCGAGGCATGCTGGGCCTAAGCGAGTCGGGCAACTTCCCCGCCGCCATCAAGTCCGTGGCCGAGTGGTTCCCGCCCAAGGACCGCGCCCTGGCCACGGGCATCTTCAACGCCGGGGCGAATGTGGCCGCGATGATCGGCCCCCCGGCGCTGGTGGTGATGGAAGCGGCTTACGGCTGGCGGGCCTGCTTCCTGATCACGGCTTCGCTGGGCTTCGTCTGGCTGGTTCTGTGGGTGGCGACCTACCACGCCCCGGAGAAGCACCGCCGGGTCAGCCAGGCCGAACGCGACTACATCCGCGGCGGAGCGGCGGCCGAGGAGGTGGGGCCGAAAGTAAGCTGGGCCCAGGCCTTGCGACTGCGCGAAACCTGGGGCTTCGCCGTAGCCAAGTTCCTCACCGACCCGGTGTGGTGGCTGTACCTGTGGTGGCTGCCGCTGCTGCTCCACGACGTGTTCAAGGTCTCCGCGCAGCAAAGAGGCTGGGCGTTGTTTGTCGCCTACCTGATGGCAGACGTGGGAAGCGTACTGGGCGGCTGGATCTCCAGTTTCCTGATGCGGCGCGGCTGGCACCACGGCAAGGCCCGCAAGAGGGCCATGGCGATGTGCGCCGCCTGCATGCCGTTGTCCTCCTTGGCCGTGCTGGCCCACAGTCCCATCCTGGCCGTGGCTCTGGTGAGCGTGGCCACCTCGGCGCATCAGGGCTGGTCGGCCAACCTGTTCACCACCACTTCGGACATTTTCCCCAAGCAGGCCGTCGCCTCGGTGGTAGGTATCGGCGGGTGCGCCGGCGCGCTGGGGGGGTTCCTGTTCTCTTCCGTCATCCCCGGGTACGTGATTGCCCGCTTCGGCTACACCCCGGTGTTCCTGGCGATGGGCTGGTTCCACTTGACCGCGCTGGTGCTGGTCCACCGGCTGATGCGCGACATGCGCCCGGTGAGCGCCGACGACCCCCGGCTCAGGGCATAGTCTCCCGCTCGGTGGCACAGGCCTTCTTGCCTGTGTCTATGGAATGATCTCCCACTCCAGCAGGATCACCGACAGCGGGCGGTCCCCGCTGCGCAGCAGGACGCGGTTCCACCCGTTGTGCGCCCCGGGCGCCTCCACCACCACCACTTCTTGCGAGAGCCTGGGGTCATAGCGGTACGTCGTCCGGTTCCAGCCGTTCTGCGGCCCGGGCGGCTCAGTCACCGGCTCCCGCGCCAACCTGGGATTCGAGCTGTAGACGGTGAGGCCACCCGCGACGAACTCCGCCGGGCGGGCTCCGATGCGGAACGGCACGCCAGGCAGCTCGCCCGTCAGGTGGCCTGAGGACGGCCGCCGGTTCTCGATGGTCAGCACTGAGTTCCTGGGCAGCAGACCCGTCCAAATCAACTTGCCTGAGGTCGGCCCGCGGCCGGGAGCAGGCGGCGGAGGCACCGGCTGGGCGCCGGGAAGCCGTCCGGCCTGAGGGAGCATTGGCGCCGTCAGCGTGGGCTGCTGCGCCAGTTCCGGCGGACCAGGCACGTCCGCCCCGGGAAGACTCCGAGTCGGCGGGGCGGTAAACACCCGCCTGGGCGGCCCCTGCACGGGGAGCTGCTTCGGCGTCCCTGGCGCCGCCGCAACCTGTTTGCCACGTTCCTCCAGTGACTTCAGCCGGCTCTCCAGCCGGGCGCTCTCCGCAAGCTGGTCTTCCAGCTCGGCGCGCAGCTTCACCACCTCCTCTTGCACCGAACCTTTCGCAGGGGAGGCGTCCGCCGCGCGCGAGGCCGCCTCGGCGGTGGCTGGAGGCCCCAGAAACTGAGCCGATTCTTCGACGGGCGCCGCTCCGGCCCGTTGCACCTTCAGCCGCACTCTCACTTCCGGCGACTGGCGAGCGACGGGCCACGAGCCCGCGCCCAGTAGATTAGAGTCCATCGGGAAAACCACCTGGACGGGGCCGTCCGCGATCTCCAGCCAGCCCCGGTTGGCTTGGCGGATGGTGGGGGTTGTCGGATCCCATTGGATCTCCAGCCGCCCGTTCTTTTCGACCAGCCGCAGAGACAGCGACGGAGGGGACGGCGTCCTGCGCCAGTAGCTCGGCACTACCAACGCTGCGCCCGCCAGCACCACACAGGCGGCGACCACCGGCCACACCCAGGACCGCCGCCCGCGATCAGAGGGAGGCGCCAGTTGCGGAGCAGGCGGGAGGCCCACGGCGGGCGCCGGCTCGGGGGGCGCCGCCTCCTCCGCCACCGCTGCGGTCTGCTCCTCCGGGACCGGTTCAGCCTGTAGTTCGACCTTATCCCGGGGAGGCGGCGGCTTCACCATCGAGACTGGTCCTGCCTCGAATTCGCAACTGGCCGCCTCCGGCATGGTCCCGCCGGGATCGCGCACGAAGAAACCGATGCGCGTGGAGTTCAAGTCCCGGGTCTGAAGCAGCATGGCGATCTGCCAGGGCTCAGGGAAGTGGCGGTTATGCAGGTTGAGGTCTGTGCCGGTGAGCGAGAGCGCGCTGCGGGTGTGGGAGTGGTACCAACCCACCGGAATCAGCCCGTTGAGCGCGCTGTCGGCTGAGAAGCCCTCCAGCAGTTGTGAGAGGCCGCTTTCGTCATTCTCCGACGGCGTGTAGCCGGGTCCGAAAGCGTGCTCACACTCTACCGGGCGCGCGGCCAGGATGCGAACACAGTCGCCCTCCCGCTGGCCGAACAACACCCCGCCGACCTCCACTCCCCCGTAAGGGAACGCCAGGAAACCATCCAGCACCGCCCTCAGGATCTCCGCCAGGGCGCTCTTCGAGTACTCGATAGTCAGGGGGCTGCCCGCTAGCGCGCAGGTGCGGAATTCGGCGACAGGCTCCGCCCCGACCATACTACAAATTCTACACTCCATGTTTTGATAAAGACAGACCGCAGTTTTTCCGCGTGGCGCTTGGGGAGCTTTGAGGTACAATGGAGCCTCTTTTGGGCGAGGTCAGAATGCATCCGAGATGGACGCTGTGTGGTGTTTGGGCCTTGGCGGCCGCCTTCACGGCGGTGCTACCCGCGCAGACGCCTTCTGCGATGGGGCTGAGGATTGTTGTTGTGGAGGGCGAAGGCGCCATCAACAACATCGGTGAGCGCCGCGCCAAAGAGCCCGTCGTCCGCGTGGTGGACGCCGAATTCCGGCCCGTGGCTGGCGCTTCGGTAACCTTCCTGACAACGGAACTGGGGCCCAGCGCGACCTTCCCCTCCGGGAGTAGTGTGACCACCACCACGGACGCCAAAGGGGAAGCCGTGGGACGCGGGCTGCGCCCGAACAACGTGGCCGGACCGTTCCAGATCCGCGTCACCGCTTCCTGGCGCGGCGAGACGGCCGCGGCGGTCATCAACCAGACCAACGCCGCGCCGACGGCGATTCGCAAAGGCTCCTCGAAGACGATTGCGCTGATCCTGATTCTCGCCGGGGGCGGCGCCGCCGGCGCCACCCTGGGCCTGGCCCGCAGCAAGAGCACGGGCGCGGCCACACCCACGCCGCCGACCTCCACGGCGACCACCGTCACCGCCGGCGCCGGCAGCTTCGGGAAGCCGTAGGGGGGAGCCGCCAATGGCACGCCTTCCCTGGTCACACTTCGCAGCAGCCGTTCTGCTCGTGCTGTTCGTCGGGACGGCGGCGGGCCAGCCGGTCATCACGACTCTGACCCCGAACTCGACAACTGCCGGCGGGCCGGAGTTTCAACTGACCGTCAACGGCTCGGGCTTCGCCAGCGACGCCGTGGTCAACTTCGGCGCCACCGTCCTGACCCCTACCTTCAGAAGCGCCGTCGAGCTCAGGGTGCAGGTGCCTGCCGCGCTGATCGCTACGCCCGGCCCGGTTAGCGTGACCGTCACCAACCCGCCGGCCGGCGTTTCCAACGCGCTGCCGTTCACCATCAACCCGCCGCTCAACATCACTACGGCCTCGCTGCCCTCGCCCTGGACGCAGGGGGCGGTGTACCCCAACACCACGCTGACCGCCACAGGCGGCACGGGAACCTACACGTGGTCGGCCACCGGCCTGCCCCCAGGGCTGAGCATAGCGCCCGCCACCGGGGTCATCTCCGGCACCCCGACCACCAGCGTAGGCAGCCCCTTCAGCGTCACCGTGACGGTGACCG
>CAYGVJ010000082.1:0-24787 GCA_964353255.1 uncultured Solibacteraceae bacterium
ACTTCACGGCTTCCTTCGGCGGCAGCCCTTTGCCGGAGATCAACTGGCTGAGCGTGCAGCCCGCCACGTACTCCATCACGATGAAATCCAGACCACCCTCAGATGCAATGTCGTGGACCGTGATGATGTTGGGATGGTTGAGCGCCGAGGCAGCCTTGGCCTCCTGCACGAAGCGCCGCTTGCGCTCGGGGTCAGCCACCTTCTCCGGCGGCAGCACCTTGATGGCGACGGGGCGCTCCAGGTGCGTATCGCGGGCCTTATACACCACACCCATCCCGCCTTCGCCGAGCTTCTCGAGGATCTCGAAATGCGAGACAGTGCGGCCGATCATGAAACGCCCGTCTGGAGCACAAGTCTACTCCGCTCGTGCCAGCGAAGCAATCCACTGGTCGTTTCTCCAGCCGTTAAGGGCGCGCCTACAATGAGTAGGTATGGAACTACAGGGAAAGAAAGTCGCCATCCTGGTGGACCAGATCTATCAGGATCTGGAAGTCTGGTATCCCTACTACCGGCTCAAGGAGGCCGGCGCCGAGGTGGTGGTCGTCGGCGCTAAGGCCGGGGAGACCTACCACGGCAAGTACGGCTACCCGATCGTCTGCGAGAAATCCTACGAGCAGGTCTCGGCGGGGGATTTTGACGGTGTCGTCGTCCCGGGCGGCTACGCGCCCGATCATATCCGCCGTTACGGGAAAGCGCTCCAGTTGGTCAAGGACCTGAACGCGCAAGGCAAGCTGGTGGCAGCCATCTGCCACGCCGGTTGGGTGCTGTGCTCGGCGGGCATCCTCCCCGGACGGCGGGTGACCTGCTTCTCGGCGATCAAGGACGACGTAGTGAACGCCGGGGGCCTCTGGGAAGACGCCGAGGTGGTCGTGGACCGCAACCTGGTCACCTCGCGCAAGCCCGACGACCTGCCGGCCTTCTGCCGGGCGGCCATCCGTGTGCTTGCCAGCCCCCCGGCCGCCGCTGCGTAGTACCCTAACTCATACGGAGGTTTCATGAGACGCGTCCATTTTGCGTTCGTCGGTGTTCTGTCGCTGGCCGCACTGCACGCTGCGGGCCCTCAGTTCAACGGCTCCTTCGAAAGCGTGAGCGGGTCTCTGCCCGCCGGTTGGGCGGTGGAGCGGGGCTCGGCCGCGGCTGATCAGCGCGTCGCCCGGGACGGCCGCGTCTCCCTGCGCCTGGAATCGTCGCCGGAAGGCTCCGACGCCTCGGCCCGGTCTCCGGTGGTCGCGCTTTCCATCGGCAGGCGCTACGAGCTGAGCGCCTGGATCCGTACCGATCGGCTGGAGGTGCGCGACCTGGACCGCTCGCCGGTGGCTATCGGCGCTGCCGTCTCGATGGCCTCGGCCCCCTTCGACCTCCACTCGGAATCCGTCGGCGGCACCCGCGATTGGACCGAGGTCCGGCTGCGCTTCACCGCCACGCGTTCTGAAGATCGCGTGGTGGTCTTCGCCGGCCTGGGAGGCCAGATCCGGGGACGGGCTTGGTTCGACGCTCTTAACCTGACTGAGCTCCCCACCGAACCGGACTGGCCCACGCGCACGGCACTGGAATCCTACGGCCCGGCCTACCGCTATCCCGTCGGCGGCTGGATTTACCTCCACATCGAGGGCCAGCCCTATGAGCGCGGCTACCAGCACGGGCGCCTGCTGGCGCGCGAGATCGAGCAGTACCTGAACCGCTGCGCCCTGAGTTTCGATCCCAAGTCGAAAGAGCGCGCCTGGGACTTTGCCAGGGCCACCGCCGACTCCTTGTTCCTGCGCGGCTTCGACAGCGAGATCCTTCAGGAGATGAAAGGCATTGCCGACGGCGCCACCTCCGCCGGCGCGAAGTGCTTGAACCGGGACGTTGGCTTGCTGGACATCGCGGCGGCGAACACTCTGATCGAGATCTGGACCTTGAGAGGCGCTTTGTCCGTAACCCCCTCCGGCCTGGAGGGACTCAAGCTCCAGCGGCCCGAGTACCCCAAGCCTGGCAGCGTCCCGGTCACCGAACGTTGCAGCGCCTTTGCCGCCACCCGGCCCGCCACCCGCGACGGCAAGATGGTCATCGGCCACATCACCATGGCCGGCCTCTCCCTGTCCGAGCAGACCAACATCCTCCTCGACGTCAAACCGGCGGCCGGCCATCGCGTGCTCATGCAGAGCTACCCCGGCGGCATTCAGAGCGGCACCGACTACTACCAGAACGACGCCGGCGTGGTCCTGACCGAGACCACCATCCGCCAGACGCCGTTCAACATCCGCGGCACACCCATCTCCTTCCGGGCGCGCAAGGCCATTCAGTACGGTACCGACATCGACAAGGTCGTCGAGCACCTGATGCGCGACAACAACGGCCTCTACACCAACGAGTGGCTCATCGCCGACGCCAAGAATAACGAGATCGCCATGCTGGAGCTCGGCACCCACCGGACGAAACTCTACCGCAGTTCCCGCAACGAATGGTTCGGCGGCACTGAAGGCTTCTACTGGGGCTGTAACAACACCAAGGACCTGGACGTGCGGCTGGAGTACCAGCCCGACCCGAAAGGCCGGCCCGTGCACGTGCCTTTCGTTCCCAGCGCCCGTGACATCAAGTGGCAGGAGCTGTATCGCCAGTACCGCGGCCAGATCGACGAGCAGTTCGGCTTCCTGGCTTTTCGCACGGCGCCCCTGGTTACGTCCTCTTCCTACGATGCCAAGATCGCCACCGCGGACCTGGCCTCCCGCCTGATGTGCTGGGCGGTCTTCGGCAAGCCGAACCAGCGCGAGTGGACCCCCTCGCCACGGGACAAGGAAGACGATCCGCAAGTCACCGGGATCTATTCTTCCGGTTACCGGCTCATCCAGCCGCTCCCTGCGGCATTTTCAGAGCCGCGACCGTCAGGGAGCGGACCCAGTTCAAAGCCAGACGCGCCCGCAGAAAAGAAACCCTCCTACAAGGACCGGCTCTGGGAGGGCTGGATCCTGCCGGCTTCGGACGCCGAGCTGTGGCTGTCGGCAGGCTCGGCAGCTTACTACCGCGTGCTCAGCGCCGAGGATCTGGAACTGGAGCTGAAGGTGTACCGGGCCCAATTCCTGGCCACGGCCGTCCAAGCTGATCAACCTCTGCGCACTCTCGTGAGCACTCCCCAGAACTCACATTGGTTCGATCTGGCCGCGAACAAAGGAGTGCTGCTGTTCGGCGCCCTGCGCCGCGAGTTGGGCGACGACCGCTTCCTGACCCTGATGAAGGACTTCTTTGCCGCCCACGCCACGCGAAGCGTGACCTCTCAGGCCTTCTTCGAAGCGGCAGACAAGGCCGCCGGCCGCTCCATGCAGCCCTTCTTCGCCACCTGGCTGGACGGCCAAGGGCTGCCCGCGAGCGAGAGCAAACCCATCTACATGGCCAGTCTCCTCGGGCAGCGCCTGCGCACCGCTCTGCTGGTCTACGGCACCGTTCAAGACGCCGGCGCCAACCGCCACGCCGCCGAGCAGTGGCAGCGGAAGTTCCTCGACTGGTTTGAGAGCGCTGTGCCCCTCCGCAAGGACTTCGAGGTCTCAGAAGAGGATCTACGAGGGCACGATGTGGTCTTTGTGGGCCGCCCGGAAACCAACTCCGCCTTGGCTGCCTTCCAGCAACGCCTCGGTCTGGACTATCAGGGGGCCCAGTTCCGCGTGGGCGACCGCGACTACGCTTCCGAGAAGGAGGCCCTCGTTCTGGCGGCCCCCAATCCACTGGACGCCACCCGCATGGCGCTGGTGCTGGCCGGCAACAGCGCGCTGGAAACGGTGCGTTTGACCTCGGCCGAGGGCGACCGGTGTGAATATGCGGTTTACCGGGAGGGCAAGCGCACCGCCTGCGGATTCCGGTAGGACAAGCTTCAGCTTGTCCCGCTGCCGGCGAACCACAGATACATGTTGAGAAACGCCAGGGCGGTCAGGAACACGCACACGCCGGCCGCCGCCCGCCAGAAGCGCTCCTTCCACCCCCGGACCGCCTCTGGCAGGCCCGCCACGTAGCCGCAGGCGAACCCGGCGGCCAGCCCGCCCAGGTGGGCGGCATTGTCTATCCGCAATCCGGGGAGCAAGCCCAGCAGCAGGCCGTAGATCGCCCAGCGAATGTACAAGGCCCGTATCCCGGCCCCGAGCGGATGCCGCAGCCCCAGGGCGATCATCGCCCCGATCAGCCCGAACACCCCGGCCGAAGCGCCGATGGAAAGCCCCGCAAACCACCACGTGCTGGCGAAGAACCCGCCCACGGTGGCCAGGAAGTAGATCGCGATCAGCCGGCTGGGCCCGTACATCTCCTCGACCTGCGCGCCCAGGTCGAACAGCACCCAGGAGTTCATCAACAGGTGCAGCAGGCCGCCGTGCAGGAAGCCGGCGGTGATCAGCCGCCACCACTGCCCGAGCTGAACCGCCGGGCGGTACTTGGCGCCGAAGTCGAACAGCGTCCGCCCGTCTATGTTGAACAGGGCGTCCGCATTGCCGGCGCGCATGCTCTGGAGGACCGTCGCCGCGTACAGGCCGAAATTCAGCAGCAGGATAAGCGTGGTGGTGAAGCGCGCGTGCGGGATGAGCCCGCCCAGGATCTCGCCCGGCTGGCGCCGGTCGATCGCGCGGGGACCGACCGCGGTCTCACAGTATGGGCAAACCCGGTCGCTCGACTTGATGAAGGCCCGGCAATGCGGGCACATCCGGCGTCTGTCCATACCTTTCATTTCATTGTACAATCCGGCGACCGCCAGTCCGCCTGGGGGCCCGTCTGATACAATCTAGTGGTCTGATGGTCAAGACCGAGCGGGAGCATCGTCAGGACATCGTCGAGGTTGGCCGCCTGATCTGGCAGAAAGGATGGATCGCCGCCAACGACGGCAACCTCACCGTCCGCCTGGATCCGGACCGCATCCTGGCCACCCCGACCGGGGTGTCGAAAGGCCTGATGCATCCCGACGACCTGATCATCTGCGATCTCCAGGGCAACAAGATCAGCGGGCAGAAGGAGCTTACTTCGGAGATTGCCATGCACCTGGCGATCTACAACCTGCGGCCGGACGTGCGCTCGGTGTTGCACGTGCATCCGCCGGTGGCCACCGGCTACGCCAGCGCCGGCAAGCCGCTGAACCTGGCTTTGTTGCCGGAGGTGGTCCTGGCGATGGGTTGCGTACCCCTGGCGGAGTATGGCCTGCCCGGAACGCCGGAACTCCTCCAGCCCATGTTGCCTTTGATTCCGAAGTACGATGCGCTGTTGATGGGCAACCACGGCGCCGTGTGTTACGGGCCGGACATCTGGAGCGCTTACTTCCGGATGGAGACGGTCGAGCACTTCGCGCGGATCGCGCTGGTGGCCGAGCTGCTGGGCGGCGCCAAGGTCTTGCCCCGCTCGGAGGTCGAGAAGCTGTTTGAATCGCGGGCCCGTTACGGCATCCAGTGCCGGGCCGGGCTGGAGGCGGGCTGCCCGTTGGCCGCCGAGGAAGCGGGCGGTCCGGGGGAGCGTTTTCTGGTGACGCGTGAGGAGCTGATTGGGCTGGTCAACGACGCGCTCCGCGCGCGCAGTGCGGCGTGACTGAGCCGCGACCGTTAGGGAGCGGTTCTCGGAGGATGAATGGGTGAAGCACTGGGGTTGATCGAGACACGCGGTCTGGTGGCCATGATCGAGGCCGCCGACGCCATGGTGAAGGCCGCCAAAGTGACCCTGATAGGTTGGGAGAAGATCGGTTCGGGCTACGTGACCGTTCTGGTGCGGGGCGACGTGGCGGCTGTGCGTGCCGCCACGGATGCGGGCGCCGCAGCCGCCCGCCGGGTGGGCGAGTTGATCGCCGTCCACGTGATCCCGCGGCCGCATCCCAGCCTCGAGGACACCCTGCCCATCGGCAAGAGCCAGGGCGGCGGGAAGTAGTCGGGGAGCGGGGAAGGTATCGCATGATTCTCGCCCGCGTTGTGGGCACGGTGGTCGCTACCCGCAAGGACCCCCGCCTGGAAGGCAAGACGCTGCTGGTGCTCAAGCCGGTCTCGCCGGAGGGTAAGGACGAGTCCGGCTACGTGGTGGCGGTGGATACGGTCGGCGCCGGCTACCGGGAGACCGTCCTGGCGGTCTCGGGCAGCACGGCACGCTTGGCTGAGGGCTGCAAGGACCGGCCCGTGGACACCGCCATCGTGGGCATCGTGGACAACGTTAGCCTGGACGAGAAGAAGTAGCCGCCATGTTACTGGGTCGCGTGGTGGGCTCGGTCTGGGCCACCGTCAAGGATGAGAGCCTCAAAGGGCAGCGGTTCCTGATTGTGCAGCCGGTGACCCCGGAGCTCGAAGACACCGGGAAGCGTATCATCTGCACCGACTGTACGGGCGCCGGGGCGGGCGAGCTGATCTACTGGACGCGGGCCCGCGAGGCCAGCTTCGCTTTCCTGCCCGACGAAGTGGTCACCGACGCCACCATCGTCGCCATCGTGGATGAGCTGCATGTCAAGCGTGGGCAGTAGGGTAAGTCTCCCGACTTGCCGGCCAAGTGGCGCAGGCTCTCAGCCTGCCGGGTCCACACTCGTGTGGACCCATGCGTCGAGGCGAGTCTCGACGCGGCAGACAACAGTGTCTGCGCCACGAGCGGGCTGTCAAGCTTCTTCACAGACAGGGGGCTTCGTGGAATGCTGATCGCTCGCGTCATCGGCGAAGTCGTGGCCACCCGCAAGCACCCCAGCCACGAGGGGCTAAAGCTGCTCCTGGTGCAGCCGCTCAACCTGGACGGCAGCGACCGCGGCGACGCCCTGGTGGCCGTGGACGCCGTCCAGGCCGGCATCGGCGAGCAGGTGCTGCTGACCACGGAAGGCTTCAGCGCCTTCTCCAGCGTCGGCCGCCCCATGGCCCCCATCGAGACCGCAGTCGTCGGCATCATCGACCACCTCGAGCTGCTGCCGGACTTGACAAACTGAGCGCCCTTGGACTATGGTTGCCGCAGAGGAATCTTCCTATGTTCCGCAGCCGTTTGTGTGTGTCCTTCCTGGTTCTGATGCTGGCGGCCGGCCTGTGCTGGTCGCAGGAAGCCCGCGGCACCCTCCTGGGCCGCGTCACCGACTCGACCGGCGCGGTGGTCCCTGCCGTTTCGGTCAAGATCACCAACGTGGCCACCGGCGTCACGGCCACGCTGGAAACGAACGATCAGGGCAACTACCTGGCGCCGTATCTGATCCCGGGTTCGTACCGGATCGCGGCGGAGAAGACCGGGTTCAAGAGCTTCCTGCGGGAAGGCATCGAACTGCGCGTGAACGGCCGGCTGGAGGTCAACATCGCCTTGGAGTTGGGCGCGGTGACCGAGACCGTCACGGTCACCGCCGAGACGCCCATGCTGGACACCGCCAGCGCCTCGATGGGCTCGGTGGTGGATTCCCGCCGGGTGGCGGAACTTCCGTTTCCTCACGGCAACCCGTACCACTTGATTCAGCTTGCCTCGGGTATAGCCTTTGCCCAGAGCCTGACGCTCGACCGGCCCTTCGAGCCCACCCACATCGTGGGCTATACCATGGACGGGGCGCGCTCCAATCGCGCCGAAGTGACCCTGGACGGCACTCCCAACACCGCCTCCGGCAACACCGGCACCCGGAATGAAGTGATTTCCTCCTACGTCCCGCCGGCGGACGTGGTGAGCGAATTCAAGGTGCAGACGGCGACTTTTGATGTCACGGTGGGACAGACCGAGGGCGGGGTGGTGAACGTCAGCCTGAAGTCCGGAACCAATACCCTGCATGGCACCGCCTACTACACCAACCTCTCCCCGGAGATGAACGCCAACCTGTTCTTCTCGAACCGCGCCAGCCTGCCGCGCAGCGAGTTCACGTATAACCGCTGGGGGACGATGGCCGGCGGGCCGGTGTACCTCCCGAAGCTTTACAACGGGCGCAACCGGACGTTCTTCATGTACGGGTACGAAGGCATTCACGAAGAGCGGCCGCGCGGCTCCACCATGACCGTGCCCACCCCGAAACAGCGGGAGGGGGACTTCTCCGACCTGCTGACACTGGGCAGCCGCTATCAGATCTATGATCCGAGCACGCGGCGGACCGCGGCGGGCGGGCGCTTCCAGAGCGACCCCCTGGCGGGCAATATCGTTCCGGTCGCGCGCATCAGCCCCATCGCCCGCAACATCCTCAAGTACTACGCGCTGCCCAATGTGCCCGGAACCGCCGACGGCGGCAACAACCTGGCGCTGCCCAACGAGCCCGAGCCGATCACCTACTACACCCACGTCTTCCGCCTGGACCACAACCTGAGCGAGCGGCACCGGATTTTCAGCCGGGTCAATGTCTACAAGCGCGACAGCCATTACAACGACTGGTTCGACAGCGCCGCCACGGGCGAGTGGTTCCAGTTCCTCTCCCGAGCCGCGGGCTTCGACGACGTCTACAGCTTCAGTCCGACCTTCGTGATGAACCTGCGCTACGGCTACAACCGCTTCATCCGCTTCTACGATAACAACCCGGCCAGCCGCGGCTTTGACCTCACCATCCTGGGACTGCCGGCCTCTTACAACAACGCCATCGACCCTGCCATCCGGCGCTTCCCTTACGTCACCATCACCGATTACGCCAGCACCTACAACGGCATGCTCTGGCGTCCTACAGAGACCCACAGCTTCACGGCCGCCTTCGACAAGGTGCAGGGATCACACAGCCTGAAGTTCGGGATGGAGTACCGCGCCTATCGCGAGAACCAGTACAACTACGACAACGTCTCGACCGGGCAGTTTGATTTCGGCACCACGTATACGCGCGGGCCGATGGACAACTCGCCCGCCTCGCCCCGCGGCCAGGGGCTGGCCTCGATGCTGCTGGGCCTGCCCACGGGGGGCCTGGTGGAGCGCCGCGCCAGTTATGCCGAACAGTCCACCGTCTGGTCGGTCTACTTCCAGGACGACTGGAAGCTGACCCCGAAGCTGAGCGCCACCCTGGGCTTGCGATATGAAGTCGAGGGACCGGTTACGGAACGGTTCAACCGCAGCATCCGCGGCCTGGACTTCGGCGCCGTGCTGCCTATCGAGGCGCAGGTGAAAGCCAACTACGCCAAGAGTCCGACGCCGGAGATCCCTCCCGACCAGTTCCGGGTACGCGGAGGGCTGACGTTCGCCGCCGTGGGTGGCCTCCCGCGCACGCTCTGGGGGCGCGACGCCAACAACTTCATGCCGCGGGTGGGATTCGCTTACACGCTGAGCGATAAGACCGTGGTGCGCGGCGGTTACGGCATTTACTTCGGGTTCCTGGGCACGCGGCGCACGGACGTGATCCAGACCGGCTTCAGCCAGCAGACGAGTCTGATTCCGTCCCTGGACGGCGGCCTGACCTTCGTGGCCACGCTGGCCAATCCCTTCCCCAACGGTATCCAGGAACCCCTGGGCGCGTCGTTGGGGGCGATGACCTACGTGGGCCAGGGGATCACCTTCTTCGACACCAAGCCCCGCGCCCCCTACATGCAGCGCTGGCAACTCAGCGTTCAGCGCCAGTTGCCCCATCGCATCGTGGCGGATGTCGGCTACGTCGGGAACCGCGGCACCAAGATCGAGACCAGCCGCAATTTGAACGCTTTTCCGGTGCAATACCTGAGCCGGACGGGCGTGCGCGACCAGCCGGTGATCGACTATTTCAGCGCCAACCTATCCAACCCCTACTACCCGCTGTTGCCGGGCACCGGAAGGGCGGGTACGCTGATCGGGCGCAGCACCCTGCTGACCGCCTATCCGCACTTCGGCGGCCTGAGCACCACCACGAACGAAGGCTACTCCTGGTATCACTCCTTCCAGGTCAAGGTGGACAAGCGTTTCTCGGCGGGCTATACCGTCCAGGCGGCCTACACCTGGTCGAAGTTCATGGAGGCCACCGGCTTCCTCGACGACGGCGGCCCGGTTCCGGCCAAGTGCATCTCCGATCAGGACTACCCGCAGCGGCTGTCGCTGAGCTGGATCTGGGAACTGCCCTTCGGCCGCGGCCGCAAGCTCCTCGCGCAGACCAATCCCGTGGCCTCCGCCATCGTGAGCGGCTGGCAGGTGCAGGGCATCTACGCCGGCCAGAGCGGCCAGGCGCTGGGCTTCGGCAGTGTCATTTTCCGCGGTAGCCTTAAAGACATCCCGCTGCCGGTCAGCCAGCGCACCCCGGAGCGGTGGTTCAACATCGACGCGGGCTTCGAGCGCGACAGCGCCAAGCAGCTTAGCACCGCGGCCCGGACCATGTCGTTGCGCTTCAGCGGGATCCGCGGCGACGGCATCAACAACTTCGACGTCTCGCTCCTCAAGGACACCCGCGTGCGCGAGGGGATGAAAGTGCAGTTCCGGGCCGAGTTCCTGAACGCCCTCAATCACGTGCTGTTCTCGAACCCCAACACCGGCGTTACCAGCACCGCCTTCGGCACCATCACCAGCGAGAAGGGCTACCCGCGCCGCATCCAGCTCGGGGTCAAGTTCATCTACTGACCGGGGACAGACGGAAGCGTCCCTAGCGCTGCGCGTAGGGCCAGGACGTGCTCGGGCGGGCAGTCGTAGGCCACTACGCCGCAGCCCAGCAGGAAGCCGGGGAATTCGCGGCAGCGGCCGGCGATGCCGTCGTGGCGGTGGACGCCGTCGAGGCCGGCATCGGCGAGCAGGTGCTGCTGACCATGGAAGGCTTCAGCGCCTTCTCCAGCGTCGGCCGCCCCATGGCCCCCATCGAGACCGCCGTCATCGGCATCATCGACCACATCGAGTTGCTGCCGGAGATGAGCAACTGAATCGCCTCATCAATCGGGGGCGGCTCTGGGCTTGCTAGGATGGAAGCGGGGGATACTTCCATGGCCGGGAGCACGTACACCGATGTGCTGGGGGCGGCTCGCCGACTCGCGGCGGACGAGCAGCGCCGGCTGGCAGCCGAGTTGCTCAGAGGCCCCGATGGCCGCCGGGCGTCGGATGCCCTCGCGGCAGTCGAGGAGACGCACGGCAGCATGAAGCTGCCCGATTCCGAGACCGTCCGCTGGCTCGCCGAGGACGAGCAGCTGTGATGTCCTGAACCCGCGCCCGCGGGGCCAGCTTCGCTTTCCTGCCCGACGACGAGTTGCATGTCACGCGGGGGTACGTTTGTGGCGCAGACCCCTGGTCTGCCGTGCCGGCACTCATGCCGGCACCTGGGGCCGAGACGCCCGGCACGTCCGGAACGGACCCGTACCGGGGGCTCCGCAAGCGGAAGTCTCGGCCCGGCAGCCTGAGAGGCCGCGCCACGAGGCTCCAAGATGCTGATCGCGCGCGTCGTCTGCATCATCGACCACCTCGAGTTGCTGCCGGACATGCAGCCCTGAGGCGCCGCGTTCATTTGCGATACGCTTACTCAGCGGAGGCACTTTCATCCATGCCCTCGAACTGGACTCGTCGCGATCTCTTCCGGCTGGCCGTCGCCCTGCCCGCCGGTTCCTTCCTGGCCCGCTACCAGGCCCTGGCCGCGCCCTACCAGGGCAAAGTCAAAATCACCGCCATCAAGGCCATGGCCTTGCAGAACATCGCCGGCAACTGCCTGATCCGCATCGACACGGACGCGGGCCTGACCGGCTACGGAGAGGCCGGCGCCACCGGTCCCATGGCGCGCGCCCGCATCGATACCATGCGGCAGTTGCTCATCGGCCGCGATCCGCTCGCCATCGAGGTCCACTTCCACAACCTGACCACGTTGATGCACACCTACGTGGCCCACATTCCCACCATCAGCGGCATCGACATCGCCCTCTGGGACCTGGCCGGGAAGATCACCGGGCTGCCCGTCTCGGTCCTGCTGGGCGGGCCCTTCCGCGACGCCATCCCTATGTACTCGCACGGCCTGGGGCTGAACATGCTGGATCCCGCCTCCTGCCGCGATTGGGCGCAGCGCATCAAGCAACAGCCGGAAGGCTTCACCGCCTTCAAGAACGGCATCGATCAGGTGGCCGGCGTGCCCTCGGCCCGTTACGCCAACACCCTGGACAGCGCACAATTGCGCCGCATCGCCCGGGCCTACGCCAACGCGCGCGAGGCGGTGGGCGATGAGATCGACATCGCCGTGCACTGCCACAACGAATTCGATACCCCCAGCGCCATCGGCATCGCCAAGGCCGTCGAGCCTATGAACCCGCTGTTCCTGGAAGACGCCCTGAACCCGCCCTACTCGGAGGCCTGGATGGCCCTGAAGCGCTCCACGCGCATCCCCATTCTCACCGGCGAGAAACTGGAGCTGGTGCGCGGATTCCGCCCCTTCCTGGACAACCAGGCCCTCGACATCATCCACCCCGATCTGGCCTTTGCCGGCGGGATCACCGGAACCCGGAAGATCGCCGACTACGCCGCGCTGACCCGCACGCCGGTGGCCCTGCACAACGTAGGCTCGCTGGTGCTCTGTTACGCCAACGCTCATTTCGGCGCCTCGATCCACAACTTCTATCGCTCGGAAAGCGCTCTGGGCCGGCCCAACCGTTATGTCGAGAGCATGGCGGCGAGCAACCCTCCCGAGGTGCGCCAGGGGCTGCTCAGGCTGCCGGCGGGACCCGGGCTGGGTCTGGATCTGAACTGGGACTTCCTCCGGAAGAACCTGGCTCCCGGCGAGGAGTTCTGGGGGTAGCGAAGCCCTACCCGCCCTTCTTGGGCAGCCCACAGTACTGTAGAATACCGGTGTGGATCCGACGGCCATCATGTCCTGTTTGCGGTCGATGTGGCCGGGGACAACGTTCGGATCGTCACCGTATACGTTCCTGACCCGGGCAAATGGGACCATGACTTGAGAATCAGGAGACAGCCGTGACTTGCCGGATTTGCGGCGGGAACATGCAGCAGCGAGTGAGTGACTTGCCTTTCAAGTTGGGGGACCGCTCCATCGTGATCGTGCGAGACCTGCCGGTCATGCAGTGTTCCACGTGTGAGGAGTACGTGCTGGCTCACGGGGTGATGCAGCAAGTCGAGCGGATCCTGTCGGCCACCGACGAGCGCGCCGAGATCGAGGTCGTGCGTTACGCCGCGTGAGCGGCGGCCGTGGCTTCTGCGCCCTACCCGCCCTTCTTGGGCAGCCTGTCGAAGGGCACCACGCCGCAGCGCGCGGACAGAGAGGCCGACCAGGGGTACCCGTCGCCAGTACTGTAGAATACCCGTGTGGATCCGGCGGCCATTCCGGCTGATCCATTGGGCTTCATCAAGGAGTGCGTGGAAGCCAAGCGGGTGTTCTGGACGTACCACGTGAACATGAGGATGTGGCAGCGGAGGATCCCGAGCGACGGGTAGTGGGTCAGGTTCCGGTTTGCCGACGATCCGCCCGGAACGCTCGCACTGAAATTCCTGCCAGACGCAACTTCGGTTCCTTTCGCGTCGCCGTAGCACCGATTTCACTGGCATGCGGAGCACCGCGTTATGCTGTTTGTGTCAGTGATCGCAGGAGCGGCGCCACGTGCGAGAAGAGGAACTTGAACCGAAGTTGACCGTGCTCGAAGATGAGGCCCGGCTTGGAATCGGCGGAAATCGCCCCGCTCTCGAGCGACTCGTCAGAGCGCTCCAGGGGGACATTTATGGCCTTGCTTTGCGCATGTTGTGCAATCGGGAAGACGCGGAGGACGCGACCCAGGAGATCCTGGTCCGAATCGTTACTCGCCTCTCGCAGTTCGACTTCCGCAGCAAGCTGAAGACATGGGCCTACCGCGTCGCGGTGAACTACATCTTGGATGTCAGGAAGAGCGCGGTGGAGCGCCTGCACCTGAGCTTCGAGCGGTTTGCCGAAAACCTCACGGGCGGACTGGGCCTCGAAGTGCCTTCAGAAACAGAGCACTCGCTCCTGATCGAAGAAGTCAAGGTGGGCTGCACTCTGGGTATGCTGCAGTGCCTGGACCGGCCGCACCGCCTCGCCTACGTGCTCGGCGAAATCCTGGAGCTGCCGGGACCGGAGGCCGCCGAAGCTCTCGACATCTCGCCGGGCCTGTTCAGAAAGCGCCTTCAGCATGCGCGTGAGGCCATCCTGAGGTTCACCCGAAGCTACTGCGGCCTGGCATCGGACACAGCCCCGTGCTCGTGCAACCGTCAGATGCCGGCTGCTTTGCGGGCCGGTAAAGTACGTCTGGATTCCTGCGATTTCGCCGCAATGCCGTCTTCCTTCCAGGAGACACGCGCCCTGGTCCGCCGGGTCGACGAAGCGCGCTGGGCGCTCGAAGTGCACCGCACCAGCCATCCGCGCGCCTCGTCGATCGACTTCGCGCGCCGACTGGTGGAAGCGCTCGATGCCCAGCGGGACCTGAATCCCAGTTCCTGATTGCCGTCCTCCCGCCCGCTTTCTTCCGGAAACGTCGATTCGGCATTCACAGATCTACCCTGGCCGTCGTCCAAAGGCAAGAAGACGGATCGGGATCCGCTACCGGGCCCGGCCACAGGGGAAGCGAGTATCCATACAAGGCGAAAAGTCATGAACAGAAGACAGGCGATGAAATCGGCAGTGCAGGCAGCCGCGGCGGTCTCCGTGCTCCGCGGGGCAAAGGGCGCAGCGCAGCAGATCGGCTCGGGGGTCGCGGCAGCCGAAGGGAACACCATCTACGTGAATCCGGCGGCCGGCGCCGACACGAACTCCGGAACGAAGGCGAACCCTCTCCGCACCGTGGCCGAGGCGGCACGGCGCGTCAACCAGAGCAGCGGCAACGGCGCGATGACGATCGCTCTCTCCGAGGGCATCTACGCCGTCGGCGAAACGACGCTGCTCAAGCCCGAGCACCGGTCCTTCTCCAAAACGGAGCGTCTGAGCATTCGCGCCGAGGTGCTTCCGGACGATCCAGAGTGGCATACCGGCCGGATGCCGACGCTCATCCACACCATGCCACTGCCTAAGACGTGGAACGGACGGCCCGACCCTCTCGGCGGTGCCGCGGACGGCATGATGATCGAGACCAGTCATGTCACGATTCAGGGTCTGAAGATCCTCGGCCTGCCGGTGGTGGAAAGCCCGAAACCAGGGCTGATCCAGCGGCTCTACGCGATCAGCCGGCTCCGCCGCGACCTGGAAGACTTGGAAATCGCGCAGTGCCTCTTTGCAGGCGATGAGGTGACCAACCCCAACCACGTGGCGATCATCGCGAATGGGAACGGGGTGAACGTCCATCACTGCGTCTTTCGCGGCCTGAAGATCTCGGTCGTGTACTGGACGCCCGGCAGCAAAGGCCACGCGATGCGGAACTGTCTCTGCCACGATCTGTACGGCAGCGCGGTCTGGACGGCCGGCATCGCGAATGACTTCGATTATCGAAACAACGTAGTAGAGGGCTGCAATTACGTCTGGACCGCTCAGGGCGGGGCTTCGGCTCTGGCGGGTGCCGGCGGCCGGGGAGGCCGGCAAGGTGCTCCCGCAGCCGCGGCGCAAGAGCCTGTCCACTACAAAGTGGTTGACAGCTATTTCGCCAACAACAGAAGGCTCACAGGCTCGGGCACCGGAGCCAGGCTCGAATACCGGGACATTGATTCGTCGTTCCTGGAACTGGTCGGAACGAAGGTCTCCGAGCAGCCGGTAGCCTTGGAGCGGGATCAGACCAAGCGGAACTACCTGCATCCGGCCGCCGGATCGGAAGCGGCCAAGATCGGCGCGGGACTGTTCCAGAAGCCTTGAAGTACCCCATTCTCAGACAACAGGAGACATCACATATGAAACAGACAGCGTTAATGATTTCCGTACTTTTGCTCGGCGGCTGCGCGGCCGCTTTCGCCCAGAACCCCATTTCCGGCGGCCAGAAGTTCCTCTACAACATGGTCAAGAACAACATCGTGCGCTCGGCCGAGAAAATGCCGGAGGCGAACTACTCGTTCAAGCCGACGCCCGAGGTACGCGACTTCGGACAGATGATCGGGCATGTGGCAGACTCGCAATACTTGTTCTGCTCGGTCGTGCTGGGCAAGCCGAATCCCGCCCCAGGCATCGAGAAGAGCAAGACCGCAAAAGCGGACCTGGTGCAGGCCCTGAAGGACGCATTTGCCTACTGCGACGCGGCCTATGACGGACTTGCCGACGCCCAGGCCGGCGCCCTGGTGAAGTTCTTCGGCGCCGACCAGGCCAAAGTGACCATGCTGTCGTTCAATACCGCGCACAACAACGAGCACTACGGCAACATCGTGACGTACCTGCGCATAAAGGGCCTAGTGCCTCCGTCGAGCGAAAAACGCTAGCAGGCCGCTCATGCAGACTGTGCGGGAGGAGGGCGCTGACAGTGTCCTCCTCCAACTGATCTCGATCTTTGACGGTGGTGAGCCGCAAGGAAGCCCAGGCAGCTGGCGGCGCCGCCTGACCGCGCTGCTCACGACTCGCAGGACCGCCGAGATACCGGAAGCAGCGTGGCCGTTGCTGCACGAGGTCTGGAGCCGGGAGTCGAAGGAGAAGCCATTCCAATGTGCGGCCGACCTCCCGCGCCTGACGAATGACGGCCGATGGACGGATTCCCTGTCTCTGTGGCGGGGCGACATCACCCGCTTGCAGCCGGGGGCGATCGTCAACGCTGCGAACTCCGGGCTGACAGGCTGCTACGTCCCTTTCCACGCGTGTGTGGACAACGCGATTCATACCGCAGCGGGCCCGTGGCTGAGAAAGGCTTGCGAGGACATCATGGCGACGCGCGGACGCCCCGAACCTGTGGCCACGGCGACCGTGACAGATGCGTTCTACCTGCCCTCGAAGTACGTGCTCCATACGGTAGGTCCGATCGTCCAGGGCCGCATTCCGTCGGATGTGGATCGCCAGGCGCTGGCCGGCTGCTATCGGGCATGCCTCGCGGTGGGCTTGGAACTGGCTCTCGATAGCATCGGATTCTGCGCTATTTCCACCGGCGTCTTCGGTTACCCGAAGCGCGATGCCGCGCTGGTCTCGCTGGCCGCGATGCGGGAATTCCTCACCGGTCATGGCAACCCGCCCCATCTGATCCTGGTGGCTTTCTCCGAAGCCGACGAGGCCGTCTACAGAAGAGCCTTCGAGGAGATGACAGCGTGATCCATACGGATCTCTCACCGGGACTGATACGAGACCTGGCTGGCCTCATCGAAGAGGCCGAGTACGTTCTGATTGGCGCGGGAGCGGGACTGAGCACGGATGCAGGATACGACTACCTGGAAAGCGTGAAGTTTCTCAAACGTTATCCGTACCTCAAGGATATCGGAGTTCACTGCCGCTACCACTCGATCGGTTTCGTATGGCCGACCAAGAGCATGGAATGGGCGTTCTACGCGCGGCAACTGGAAGAGGATCTCTACGGCCCACCGCCGCATCCCGAGCCGTACGTTCAGCTCAGACGGTTGACGGACCATGCGGATCGATGGGTCTTCACCAGCAACGCCGACGACCTCTTCCCCCGGCTTGAGTTTGACCCGGAGCGGATATGGACCGTCCAAGGCACGTTCGCGAATCTGCAATGTCAGCGGCCATGCTGCGAGGAGGTCTGGGATTCGAGGCCGTACATCGAACGGCTCCTGCCGTGCGTCGATCTCAAGACGGGAGAGCTGAAAGACCGCTCCGCGGTTCCCGTCTGCCCACATTGCGGCGGCGACATGATGCTGAATGTGCGCGGCGGGAGCTGGTTCGTAGAAAAGCCGTACAAAAGACAAAGGGCGGCATTCAATGAATGGCTGAAGAGGGCTGCGGCCGGTCGTCTGGTCGTGATTGAGATCGGAGCCGGATTCAACACTCCGTCCGTGATCCGCTGGCCCTGCGAGGTGATCACGGCCAGGCACCGCAACGCTCATCTCATCCGGATCAACCCACACCACCCGAAGACGCAGTTTTCGGTGGGCGAACGAGCGACCTCCATTGCGATGCGCGCCAGTCCGGTGCTCTCGGTGCTTTCCAAGCCCGCTTAGAGAACTATTGCGCACGGTGCGGGGCGAATCCCCGCGCGGTACTGAGCGTGTTACGCGCTATCCGGAAACTGACCAACTACCGAGCGACGCGGTCCTGGCGGCTTGGCCTTCATATCGGATCGTCACCGTATACGTTCCTGACGCGGGCAAATGGGACCATGACTTGAGAATCAGGAGACAGCCGTGACTTGCCGGATTTGCGGCGGGAACATGCAGCAGCGAGTGAGTGACTTGCCTTTCAAGTTGGGGGACCGCTCCATCGTGATCGTGCGAGACCTGCCGGTCATGCAGTGTTCCACGTGTGAGGAGTACGTGCTGGCTCACGGGGTGATGCAGCAGGTCGAGCGGATCCTGTCGTCCACCGACGAGCGCGCCGAGATCGAGGTCATCCGCTACGCAGCCTGACCTTTCCTCTGCCCCTACCCGCCCTTCTTGGGCAGCTTGTCGAACGGCGCCACGCCGCAGCGCGCGGCCCAGCGCTCGTACTGCTGGCTGAGTTCGCGCACCTTGTCGGGATGCTTGTCCGCCAGGTTGGTCAGTTCGGTGCGGTCGGCTTCCAGATCGTACAGTTCCCAGCCGCCCGGGTGGCGCGAGACCAGTTTCCAGCGGCCCTGGCGGACGGCCCGGTTGCCTTCGTGCTCCCAAGACAAGAACTCGTGGCCCTGGCGCTGGCGCCCCCGGAAGACCGGCAGCAGGCTCTTGCCTTCCAGCGGCAGGATCTCCCGCCCCTGGTAGGTCTTTGGATATTCGACGCTGGCCACCTCCAGGCAGGTCGCCATCACGTCGATGATGTGACCGACTTGGTGAGTGATCGTGTTCCCGCGCCCCATCACCGCGGGCCAGCGGGCGATGAAGGGGGTGGCGATGCCTCCCTCATGCACCCAATGCTTGTATAGCCGGAAGGGCGTATTGCTGGCGTTGGCCCAGGGCAGGCCGTAGCTCATGAATGAATCGGCGCTTCCGGGCGGCACGCCGGGTTTGCCGCGATCCACCTCCTCGGCGCAGCCGCCGTTGTCGGCCAGAAACATCACCAGGGTGTTCTCCTGGGCGCCGATCTCCGCGAGTTTGCGGAGCACCCGGCCGACGCCCTGGTCCAGACGGTCGATCTGGGCGGCGTACACGGCCATTTTCAAATCCCGGGCCTCCTTGTCGGCGACCTCCTCCCAGGCCGGAGCGCTGCTGTCGCGCGGGGTGAGCGGCCAGCGCCGCTCGACGATCCCCAGGCGGATCATCCGCGCGTGGCGCGCTCGCCGCAGGGCGTCCCAACCCAGCCTGTACCTGCCGCGATACTTGGCGATCTCGGCGGGCAGAGCGTGCAGCGGCCAGTGCGGCGCCGTATAAGCCAGGTAGAGGAAAAACGGCCGGTCCCTCCGGCCATACTCGTCAATGAACTTCAGCGCGTGATCCGTGAAGGCGTCGGTGATGTAGAAGCCTTCCCGCGGGGGCCTGTAGGGCTGGTCGTCGAGGGCCATCTGGCGGCCCTCATCCAGCCGAAAGTAGTTCGTGGCGCCGCTGATCAGGCCGAAGTAGCGCTCAAAGCCGCGGTCGGTGGGCCAGTGCGGCCGGTTCTCGCCGACATGCCATTTGCCGGACATGAGCGCGTGATAGCCGCCCTGGCGCAGGGCCTCGGCGAGGGTGACGCAACGGTCGTTGAGGTAGCCCTGGTAGGAAGGTACCCCGCGATCCGCCACCATGTGCCCCACGCCGGCCTGGTGGTTGTAGAGTCCGGTCAGCAGCGCGGCCCGCGTAGGGCAGCAGCGCGCAGTGTTGTAAAACTGCGTGAAGCGAACGCCGTGGTGGGCCAAGCGGTCCAGGTTCGGCGTCGAGATTTCCGAGCCGTAGCAGCCCAGGTCGCTGAAGCCCATGTCGTCGGCCATGATCAGGACGATGTTGGGTCGCGGGCGCGCCGCCGCGCCTCCCCAGCCGGCCACCGCGCCACCGGCCATTAGACCTAAGGCTTCACGCCGGTTCATAGACTCTCCAGGTGCTCAGTGTACCTGAGTCCGAAGGACGCCGTTCACCTGCCTGGTAATTCAATAAGTCGTTTCTTTACCCAAGCTAAACCCGCCGGTTGGCCCTGCCGCTCCCGTGGCCCCCCTAACCTCAAGACGCGGGTTGGGTTTGCCCAACCCCGAGGTGAACATGGAACCAGACCCGATCATTATCATCCTCCCCCCTCCACCGTGGTTGTGAGGGGAGGCTGAGCCGACAGCGACACCGACGCGCAACGCTGGCGCGTGCTTAACCTACGGAAAGATCACCACGACTGCCGCTAGGCAGCATCTGACGACCTGGTATGATTCCGGGTGGCGCCTCCAGCGGAGCCTGCCACCCGGATCACCAGCCGAACATCCCACCCGACGGCCCTCAGCAAGACAGAAAACAGTAAGAAACCTGAGGTTCTCCCGCCAAAGTCTGGTATCATTCCCTGGTAGTACCCCCGAAGGGGTACCGGCTGGGACGCGAGAGGCCATGTTCCACAAGCCGGGGCTGAAGAAGCGCTGGGCATCTCTAACATTCGCGCTGCTGGGCATTCTGATCGTGCTGGCATGTGCCGGCACGCTGGCGCGATTCACATCAACTCCCCTGCCCAAGCCAGCGCCCAAAGCCTACCAGGCGGCGGCCAGGCAGCGCTTGCGCCAGCTATACGCTGAGGCTACCGGGCTTTTTCAGGCGGGACTGTACTCGGCCGCAGCCGACAGATACCAAAGTGGTCTGGACGGCGCCACCAGAGACGCGGATGAGGCGTTTGCCATCCGCTTCTTGGGCGGTCTGGGCGCCTGTCGCGTGGCGGCGTTCAGGTATCGGGACGGCATGGCCAGCTACTTGGCTGCCAGGGACTTAGCCCTCAGGAATAACGACTGGGTGGCGGTTGCAGGTCTCGCGTCCAACATCTCGGCGCTGTACATGGAGATGGGGGAAATCAACTCGGCGGTCGAGTCCGCCGAGGCAGGCCTGAGCTGGCTGGAAGGCCGGCCGGCGCCGGAATACAGGCCTAAACTGTTGACCCAGCTTGGGAAACTGCGCGCACGCACCGGTCGGATGGAAGAGGCCATTCAACTCTTCCGGGAAGCTATATGGGAAGCCGACCGCAGGGGGGATTCCGCCAGCTTGGCCCTGGCCTGGAGCCATCTCGGATATGAAATGCTGCGCGCAGGGTCGCTGGAGGCCGCCGAACGCGCCCTCCTGGAGGCCTACCGGCTCCGCAAGTTCACCCGCGACAAGGCGCTCCTGACGTCGTACCGTATGCTGGGCATGTTGCGGATGGCCCAGGGCGACCTGAAGTCAGCCGCTGCGCTGCTGGATCAAGCCGTCGCGCTGGCGGACAGTTCGCCTAAGGTGCTTCCGGCCTGGCAGTTGTACCATGAGCGTGGCCGGGTGAGGTTGGCGCAAGGCAGGCTGCCGGAAGCGCTGGCGGATCTCCGTGTGTCAGTGGCATCGGCCCGCCACTGGCGGCCGGAGGTTTTGCCGGCCGATCCGGTTCGTGTCAGCCTGGAAGCTGGTCTCCAAGAGGTCTACTCGTCGTTCATCGACGCCGGCAACCGCCTCTACTTCGCCGCTGGCGATCGACAGCGGGTGCGCGAAACCTTCGAAGTGGCCGAGGAGAATAGGGCTTACAGCTTGCGCGCTCTGATGGCTGCGCCCGAGGAGTGGCGCCAGGAGCTTCCGCCGGACTACGGCGAGACGCTGGCGCGGCTGCGGGCGGCGGAACTGGAGGTGGTCGCGGGGGATTCACCCCCGGCCAGGGAGCGGCTCCGTCAGCTCCACTATCGGCTGACGGAGATGGAAGCCCGGGCGGGGTTGGATTTCTGCCGACCGGTCGAGAGCGCCCGCAGCGGGGCGGACCTGCTCGCGCGTACCCAGCGAGTTCTCGGCGCGGATGAGGCCCTGCTGAGCTTCCATCTGGCCGAGCCGCAGTCCTATGTTTGGGGCGTGACCCGGGCCGGTCTGGAACTCCACCGGCTGCCTTCACGCTCCCATTTCCGGGACTACGTCAGGCAGTTCGGGGAGGCCCTCCAGCGGGGTTCCGCCGAGGCGCTCACGCTGGGCGAGCGCCTTTACGGGGAGCTCTGCGGTGGGCTGAAGGAGCCTACCCGGTCGAAGGCTCATTGGCTGTTGGCGCTGGACGACGTTCTGTTCGAGCTGCCCTTTGCTGCGCTGCCTGAGGTTTCCCGGTCGGGCAGGCCCACGTTCCTGATCGAGCGCCATTCGCTCCAGGTTGTGCCCAGCGCTCACCTGCTGGTGGCGAGCCGGGAGCGACCCGCTCGCGATCGCTCCGCGGAGGGCGCCTTTGTCGGCGTGGGGGATCCGGTATACAACACCGCGGACCCGCGCTGGGGAGGGCCTCCCGCGGCGTCACGCGGCGGCCGGCGCCCGGTGGAGCTCCCGCGGCTGGCGGGCAGCGGGCGGGAGATCCGCGCCTGCGCGCAGCTCTGGGCCGCGTCCAGTTCACGACCCTCTTTGCTGGAGGGGGCAGAGGCCTCGCGCGAGACAGTACTCAGGAGCCTGGAGCAGCGCCCGGCAGTAGTTCACTTCGCCACCCACGTGCTCTCCTCCGAGCGTCAGCGGGGCTTGATCGCCCTGAGTCTGCTGCCCAGCGGTGATGTCGAGCTGTTCAGCCCGCTGGAGATCGCTCATCAGCGCCTGGCGCCGCACCTGGTGGTGCTGAGCGGCTGTAGTTCCGCCCAGGGGGAAACCCTGCCGGGCGTCGGCTTGATGGGCTTGACCAGGGCCTGGCTGGCGGCGGGAGCCTCCACGGTGGTGGCCACTCGCTGGCCGACCCCCGATGACTCCGGCGAACTGTTTCTGCGTTTTTACAGGCAGCTAAAGCCGTGGGCCGGGCGCCGTCCGGGAAGCCGCCCGGCGGTCGCTCTCCAGCGGGCGCAGGTAGAGGTGCTAAAATCCGCTAGTTGGCGCTCGTCTCCCCACTACTGGGCGGCTTACTTTGCAGTGGGCAGGGAGTGAGGGGTGGACGTGCGCCTGTTTCCCAATGCCATCCTCAAAAGCGGTGCGGGGGCGGAAGCCTCGCCTCAGGCGGCGCCCGAATCCTCGGCCCAACCGGTCATGAAGAAACCTGTCAGGCCGGAAACCTCCGCTAGGCGCGCCCCCGACTGGGCCGGACTGGTCGAACGCATCTATGCCGGGGACCCGCACGGGATGGAGGAGCTCTACGCCTTGTTTTCCAGAGGCGTACGCTTCTATCTGTGCCGCCAGCTAGGATCGCAAGAACTCGACGACAAGGTGCACGACGCGTTCCTGATCGTGGTCCAGGCGATCCGCCGCGGGGAGCTCCGCGATCCGGAGCGGCTGATGGGCTTCGTCAGGACCATTGTGCGGCGCCAGGTAGTGGCCTACATCGATAACGTGGTGCAGGGCCGGAGGGAACAGGCTAGTATTGAGCACGGGCTGGCGGTGTCCGACGCGCGAAGCAACCCCGAACAGGACGCCATCACGCGGCAGCAGGCCGAGATCATGGAAAAGGTTCTGCGAAGCGTCTCGCGACGCGACCGGGAGATACTGACACGCTTCTACCTGCTGGGGCAAGGTCAGGAGCAGATCTGCGCCGAGATGAAGCTGACGGAGACCCAGTTTCGCCTGCTGAAGTCCAGGGCCAAGTCCCGGTTCGGTGAGCTGGGTCGGCGCAAGCTCCTGCGGCGGCCCTTCCCCAGGATTCGTCTGAGAACTTTCGGAGGCTCCGGCCACTAGTCAGCAGGTAAGTGCCGGGCGGCTCGCGAGAGGCTGGAAAGGATGCGGCGATGCAGAGTGGTTTTCAGCGCCACGCTTCGGAAGACGCCCTAGAACGTTACTCTCTTGGCGTGGCCAGCGAGGCCGAGGCGGAGCCTTTCGAAGAGCATCTCCTGGTTTGTCCGGAATGCCAAGACCGGCTGGCGGAGATGGACCTCTTCGTACGAGCCACCCGGCTGGCGGCCCGCAATCTCCAGGAGCGGCCGGAGACCCGCTGGGGCTTGCTGCCGCACTTGGCCATTCCCAGGCGGGTTTGGATCTCGGCGATGGCCGGGCTGGCCACGGTGCTGGCCTCAGCCGGATTGTGGAGCCTTCTGCGCCCGGGAAGCGTGCAGCCGGTGACCGTTGGACTGGCATCCGTGCGCGGGCACGAGCAGCCCTTCGGCGCTCGCGCCCCGGCGGGCCGGCCCCTGCGGTTGCAGTTGGATGCGGCCGGGCTGCCGGAAGGACCGCATTACCGGCTGGAGATCGTCGCTGCCAACGGCAGGGCGGTCCATGAGGCTGCGGTTCAGGGCGCCGGCGGGGCGTTGGAAGCGACCGTGCCGAGCCTGAGCCCCGGCCGTTACTGGGTGCGACTTTACAGCTCGACCCCCCAGCCGGTGTTGCTGCGGGAGTTCGGCCTAACCGCCGAGTAGCTGCCTCCCGGTCCTCACTTTCAGCCAGCGCCGGGCGATAATATAGCCCGGCGGCGCAATCTTCGCTAGAATACAAGCCTGAGTACTCTTTTGAAAGAGCCAGCATGAACCTCCGCTCCCTGTTCAGCCTGTTCTCCTCGGACCTGGCCATCGACCTGGGAACCGCCAACACCCTGGTCTACGCCAAGGGAAAGGGCATCGTGGTCAACGAGCCCTCCATCGTGGCGCTGAACAAGAACACGGGCGATGTGGAAGCCGTGGGCACGGAAGCCAAGGAGATGCTGGGCCGCACTCCCGGCCACATCGTGGCCATCCGGCCCATGAAGGACGGGGTGATCGCCGACTTCAAGGTCACCGAGCGGATGCTCAACTACTTCATCCAGAAAGCACACGGGCGCAAGGTGCTGGTGCACCCGCGCATCGTCATCGGCGTGCCTTGCGAGATCACGCAGGTGGAGAGACGCGCGGTGGTGGACTCGGCCTACCGGGCCAAGGCCAGCGAGGTGCACCTGGTCGAGCAGGCCATGGCGTCGGCCATCGGGGCGGGCCTGGCGATTACCGAGCCGTACGGGAACATGATCGTGGACATCGGCGGCGGGACCACGGACGTGGCGGTG
>CAYGVJ010000083.1:0-24746 GCA_964353255.1 uncultured Solibacteraceae bacterium
AGTGCTTGCGCCACGAAAAGGAGGCGCTTTCCCCTTAAGTTAGCGCTTATGGGCCCCCTGGCCTGCGAGCCGACCCCCTGGTCGGCTCCCTGCGGGGCCGGAAAACGCCGGCCAGGGGGCCGGGCCCAGAGGGCACCCGGCTCAGGGAGCCGCCCCACAGAGGGCCGAGATGTGCGGTGCTGGGAAAACTAAGTGACATTGCCCTGAAGGGTGCGCCACGGGACCGCCGTGAGCTGTCAGAAGTTGGCCGGGACAGGACACTAGATTCTGGCGCGGGGCACCGCCGTGGGACCGGCCCCGATCAGTCTCTCCAGATAGGCTGGCGCCAGGGAGGTTCCGGTCTGCGCATCGTAGTGCCGCAGGGCCAGCAGGCAGAGGTCGTAGGAGGCGTACACCTCGTGCAGGATGATGGCCAGCTTGAGCAGACTCGCCGGCGCCAGGCGTTCGAAATCCAGAAAGCTCTTGACATAGACCGCGTCGGCCCACAAGAGCTGGCTGAGCATCTGGTTCGGATCGTTGTTGACGACCACCGGCTGGAAGGCGCGGCCCATCCAACCGCTGAACTTGTGAAACAGGAAGCCGTGCGCGCGCAGCAGGGCGTCGATGTCGCCGAACAGCGGCTGATCCTGGTAGAGCGGAATGAACTCGACCTCGGCCTGCACGACGAGTATCTCTTCCAGCACGCGGCGGGCGCCGCGCAGGACATCGGCCTCGGCGCCCTGGACATCGAGTTTTAGATAGTCGATGTGGCGCACCTGCTCGAGGTCGTCGAGGGCTACGGTCCGAACCTGGATGCGGTCCACCACCTGGAGGAGCGGCGCGAGATTATTGAAATGGGCCAGCAGCGGCATGTTGGGCTCATACAGCGAGGTGCACGCCGCGAAGGCGCACACCCGGAGTGTACGGGTGTCGCCCTCGCCAACCGCGCAGGGAAGGTAGGTTCGGCCGGACCCGGCCTTGGCATTGAGCCGGTCGCACTCCGACTGAGTGGGCTCGAATCCCGTCACAAACGCGCAGCCGGATCGAACCAGCGGCTCATAAGCGTTCGTGACTTCGGGAAGGTCCATGGCCCCCACATCCACGATGTGTATCCTGGGCGGGGGCGGCGGCAGAAGTTCGAAGATGCTGAACATTGGTTGTCCTCCCAATCGGTTGGCGGGCTACGAAGAGGGCTCGGGCTTCTTCGCCACCATGTTGAGGCTGATGGGCACTCCCCCCACCGTCCGCTGGATCTCGAAGCGGTCGTCCATGCTGAAGTGGTCTCTCCTTAGGAACAGCGAATCCAGGACGTCCAGGCCGGGCGCGCCAGTATTCCCCGCTCCGGGTGCCGCGCCGTCCCTCCGATGTGAAGTCTCCTGCTCATGGTGTTCTCAGACCGGCGGCCGCGGCGCCCGCCGGTGGGCCAGGCTCTGTCCGCTGTACAATGCCGCGCGCAAAACCGCGGCAATGAGCTAGCTGGTAAGGTTTGTCCGCGAGGTTCCAGGCGTCGACTCGATCGAAACCGGCGGCGCGGACCATGTGGGCCAGGCAGTGCAGGGTGGGCACCCACCAGTTGGTGGGATTGTTCGCGTACTGACTCTCCGGGTAGAACTCCGCCACCATCTGGCCTCCCGGATAGCCGTGACCCAGCCCGCCGCGGTACGGGCTCCAGTCGTCCAGGATGGCCGACTCGACGTAAATTTGGTCGTCGCAGACCGCCGCCAGCCGGTCCAGCGCCAGCAGCGGGTGCCGGAGATGGTAGAGCACACCGAAGCAGAAGACGACGTCGAAGCGTCCGAGCCGCTCCGCACTGACATCGTAGACCGACATCTCCTCCCGCTGGCAGCGGTCCGGGCCATAGCCGAGCGCTTCCCGGCACAGGTCGAAAGTCTCCCAGGCCCGGCGAACGGAAGGCGCGTCCGTGTCCATGATATCCGAGAAATCGTCGATCGCCAGGACCTCTCTAGCCCCGCGCCGCAAGGCCTCAAAGCTCCAATACCCGTCCCAGGCGCCTACGTCCAGCACTCGTTTGCCGCCCAGATCTGCGGGTACCCTATAAACCTCCGGGGCCAGGGGCGCCCAACCCGGCGTCACCACGCCTCCGGGCAGCGCGATCTTGTGATACCAGTACGGAAACTCGGCCACGCGCCGGCGCAGCTCGTCCGGCTCCAGGCCTTGCCGCAGTTCTGTAGTCATGGCCGCGTCACCTCAAACTTTCCAGTAGATCCAGCAAGGCCACCAGGAAGGACTTGTCCTCCCGCCGGTAGAAGACAATGTTGCCGAAGGGCTGGCCTCCGAGCGCGTCTATGCACGCGCCCAATCGCAGCGCCGCCAGCCGGTATTCCCAAACCCCTCGGCGAAAGTTGCCGTCATCTTCACCGGCGAATACGACCGCTTCGTAGCCTCGCTCCTCCATGCGGGCGATGGCCCGGTCCACCTCGCCCGCGCTCTCACCCGGAAACTGCGTTCCGAACTCGACCAGCACCAGGCGCGGGGGCAGCCGCTCGAAATCGTGACCCTCCAGGACTTTGAAATCCCAGCCCTCAGCGTCGATCTTGAGGAAATCCACGCGTCGAGTGCCCTGCTCGGCCAGGAACTCCCCCAGTCGCGCAGAGCGCACCGTAATGACCCTCTCGGTCGCTCCGAACGGAGAAGGGACGAAGCCGGAGAGACCGTGCACAGCCGCCTGGTAGAAGGGCACCTCCGGGGAGGTTGCGTCACCGGCGGCCACCGGGAACACGCGGCACCTGCCGGCGAAGGCAGCGACGCTTCTCTCCAGCACTTCCCGAGCAGCGGGATCCGGTTCCAGCAAGTCGGCGGTCCAGCCCTCGGCCAACAGCGGCAGGGCGTGCTGGCCGTGGCAGGCGCCCACATCCACCAGATGTAACGGCCCGTCCCGCGGCTCCTGGGCGCGCAGGAACGGATGGATCAGCGCACTGGCGATCCTGGCGTCAGTCAGGGCCGCGAACGCGGGACTCTGATCGGCGAGTCTGGCGGCCAGAGTCTCGATTTGCCTCTTGAGAACGCCGGTCTCCTCCTGCAATACGGCGCGCGAGCACTCCACGTGAGCCGCGAGCAATTCCCACAGCGCCTCGCCCACCTTGCGGGAGTAACTTCGGGTGTCCAGGCAGGGTAGCGGCTTCGGATGATCGAGGATCCGGCGGCGGAGGCGCGCGCGGGCCGCCGGGTCCCGCCCCAGAGCCACCGCCCGGGCGATGTAGTCCTCTTCACTGGAAGCGACCAGCTCGTCCAGGTCCATAGCCCGCAGCATTGAGCTGGCGTGCAGCGACCGCGCCGTACCCCCGCGCCAGACCACCACCGGGCAACCCACCACCAGCGGATCGATTACCGAACAAGCCCCGGAGAAGGGATACGAATCCAGGTAGACGTCCGCCAGCCGGACCAGCGACTGCACATCCGCGCGCGTGGGAACCGGAGCCACGATCCTCAGCCGGTTGGCTTCCACACCCGCAGCCTCCATCTGCTCCTCAATGCGCTGCGCCAGCGTGGGCCGCGGATAGCTGGAGTTCCAGTAAGGGTTGAAGGGCAGGAGCACGAGGTAGCTGCCGGGGACCGCCGCCAGAATCCTGGCCCAGGCCGCCGAAAGCTCGGGTATGATCTTGTAGAAGTTGGAACCCGAGAAATACACCACGCCGTCTTCGGGAACCGCCAGCGCCCCGCGGGTGATCTCCACGGTGGGCGGTTCCGCGTCCGCCTCATAGCCGTAGCAGTTCAAGGTGCCCGGCAGCAGGTGGAGGCGTTCGGTGTAGTGCTCCTGGGCGCCGGTTTCCGGCTCGTTGAAACGCGCCGACAGCATCACGTCCACGTTCCGCAACCCGGTGGTCACCGGAGAGGCCATCAGCGCCACCTGGATGCGCGCCAGCCGGTGCGCCGCCAGCAGCGTGACCGGGTTCACCTGGGCGGTGGTGTTGGAGCCGATCAGCAGGACGTCCAGATCGTCAGCGCGGATCCGGCGGGCGGCCGGCGGCTGGTCGGGATCGAGCAGCGTGTGAGAATCGGCCAGGGCCTTCAGGCGTCTGGCCACCGGATCGTCTTCGTCGAGCAGGCCATAGAGGTGGATGTCGAACCGCTCCCGGTCCAGGTCGTCCAGACAAGCCGTCAGCAGGTGGCTCTCCGGCTGCCGCCCGAACGTCGTCGCCAGCACGCCCAGCTTGAGCCGCGCCGGCAGCCTCGAGCGCCGCCGCGGGGCTCGATCGAGCTCCCAGCCGATGGCCCGCAGGAACGCCTCGATGATCGCCGCGCGCTGGGCGTAAAGGTCGCGCAGGTTCTCGTCGGTGAAGTAGGCCTGGCAGAAGTTGGCCCGTTCGACGAACCGCTGCGCCAGCCAGCGAGCCAGCGGATCGCGCAGCCCGCCCAAGGCCAGCGGATACAACGCCTCGACCAAAGACTTAAGGAACAGATAATGCTGGCGGGCCTCTCCGACCCGCTGAAACAGCGGCGGCATCTCCAGCAGGGCGGAAAGACGGTCCTCGGTCAGCTCGTGCGGCAAAGACGGACTCTCGAAAGTGGCGCCGCTGCTCATGTGCTCATTCGCCCACCCGCCGCAGGTATTTGACCCGCAGCGGAGCGTAATCACCCACCGGGGGAAGCGCCGCAGCAAAGAAGCGGGCCAGCTCGGTGTTGCGCACTTTGCCGGCGGCCGGCCTGATGGCGTCGTGGAAGAAGCGGGTCATGAAGTAGTGGCTGCTCAGGAAGTTCTCCGGCGCCAGTTCCGCCGCTTCTGCGGGCGTGAACTCGCGGAAACCCGCGGCCAGGCACTGCCGCCACCGCTCCTCGGTGAACCAGTTGTTGACCGCCGGCTCCGGGATCGGCGGCAACAGGAAATCGGCCCGCGCCCGGTTGAGGTTTTCCAGCCCCTCCTGGAAGCCTTCGATGGCTACCATCGCTCCGCCCGGCCGCAGCACGCGCGCGATCTCCTCGAACGCCTGCGCCTGCCCCGCCGGCTCGCGGACGTTGATGATGACGCGCTCGGCAACCACCACGTCGAAGCAGCCGTTCTTGTACGGCAGGCGGCGGACATCCCCCACCTGGAGCGCGCACTCCAGGCTTCTGCCGGCGGCCACGGCCACCATCTCCGGCGTGAGATCGATCCCCCACAGGGCAAAGCGCCCGCCGAAGCGCCCCGCGATGGCCTCGAGCAGCAGTCCGTTGCCGCAGCCGATCTCCAGGAGCCTCCCCGCCGGCGCCCTCTCCAGAAACGTCAGAATGGCCTCGAGTTCCTTCCCGCGGACGACCTCGTCCGGCATGGTCGATTCCGACGAGGCGCCGTGCGCGCGGGCCTGGGCCCGGTAGTGCCCCAGAACCGACGGTTCTCCGGAGGCCTGCGATAACAGCTCGCGCAGCGTCTCGGAGATGTAGTCCAACTCCGCGTCGGAAAGGTCCGGCGCCGAAGGCAGGCTGAGGACCTGCCGGGCTACCACCGCAGCGTTGGGCAGCGGCCGCGCACGGTAGAGGGGCTGCTCGGAGAAGGCGTGGAAGCCGGGCCGCGTCTCGACGCCGCGCTGCGCCAGTTGCTCGATAGCCGCGTCACGCGAGACGCCGCACTCCGCAGGGTCGAGCCGCACCGCCACCGCCCAGATCACCGGCTCGACACCCGCCGGGACGTGCTGGAAAGTCAGAGCCGCGGCTCCGGAGAGCCGCTGACGGTAACCGTGCCACAGCCGCGCCCGAAGGCGCACGATTTCTTCCCGGTGCGCGAGCTGCGCGCAGGCCACCGCCGCCTGCAAGTTGGTCAGCCGGAAGTTGTGCCCCACCAGGCAGTGCCAGTACTTCCGCTCGGGCCGCATCCCGTGGTTGCGGATCAACCGCATCCGCTCGCGCAAGCCCGCCTCCTGAACCAGCACCATGCCGCCCTCGCCGCAAGTGACCGTCTTGGTCGCCTGGAAGCTGAAGCAGCTCACATCCCCGAAGGCGCCCGCCAGCCTCCCTTCCAGCCTCGAAAACAAGGCCTCGGCGCAATCCTCGATGAGCGCCAGGCCGTGCCGGCGAGCCAGCTCCGCCAGAGCGGGCATCTGGGCCACTACGCCGTAGGTGTGCACGGCAATGACGGCCTTGGTGCGGGGCGTAATCAGCTTTTCCACTGCGCCGGGGTCGATCAGCCAGGTGTCCGCGCGGACGTCGGCGAACACCGGTTGGGCGCCGCAGGCCAGCGCCATGTTGGCAGCGGCGGCGAAGCACCAGCCGGGCACGATGACCTCGTCGTGCGGTCCCACGCCCAGCCCCAGCAGCGCCAGGTAGAGGGCCGCGGTGCCGTTGGAAACCGAGATGGCCGCTCCCGGCAGTCCATGGAGCTGCGCAAACTCCGTCTCCAGCCGCTCCACGTAGGCCCCGCCGGAGAGCATGGTCGATTCCAGGGCGTCAAGCAGAAAGGATTTTTCCTCGCCGAACAGCAGCGGGCGCGCCCAGGGTATCGGCGCGGTGTGGGGAACCCTCTCAGGCATGACTGGGCGCCATGACCTCCGGCTTCTCCGCTTCGGCCGGCTTCCCGGCCACCGATAGCTCGGGCAGCGGGAACACCAGGCTCCCGCCGCGCTCCACGAACCGGGCTTCGCGCTCGAGAATTTCGTGGCGGTAGTACCACGGCAGAACCAGGAAGTAGTCCGGATCAAGGTTGCGAGCCTCGGCTTCCGAGATGATTGGTATGCGGCTGCCCGGAGTGACCCGCCCGAACTTGAGGCTGTATTTCTCGGCTATCGCCGGCAGGTCAACCGAAGTCAGCCCGCAGTACTGGAGAATGACGTTGCCTTTGGTCGAGGCGCCGTAGCCCAGCACCAGCTTGCCGGCCCGCCGGGCGGCGCGGAAGAAGTCCCGCAGCTTGTCCCGGTGCTCAGCCACGCGGCGGGCGAAGGCGCGGTAAGGCTCCAGCGAGAACGGGCCGAACAGCCGCTCGTGCGCCAGCAGGGCCTCAATCCGGTTCCTGGCCACCGGGTACGGCGCTTCCTGGCGCGCGGCCTTCACCGAGAAGCTCCCGCCGTTAACGTCGTTGACCTCTACGTCCAGAATCTTCAGCCCGGCACGATCCAGCATCCACTTGATCTGGCGCAACCCGAAGTAGCTCAGGTGCTCGTGACACACCGTGTCGTAGGCCAGCCGTTCCAGCATCAGCGGCATGTAGCCCTGCTCGAACTCCCAGACCCCATCCGGCGCCAGCAGCGAGCGCACCTCCTCGACGAAATCCAGCGGCGCGTCCAGATCGTAGAGCATGGCGATCGAGGTCACAATCTTCAGGCGCGTTTCGCCCAGGTACGGCCGCAGCTTGGCCCCACTGAAGAAGTCCACCAGCAGGGTGGCATCATCCGGGTACTCGCCCGCGAACCTGACGCTCGAAGGATCCACCCCGAAGCGCCTCAGCCCCAGGCCCTCGTAGAACTTCAGCAGAGTGCCGTCGTTGGAGCCGATGTCCAGGACGCCGTCGCCGGGGCGGGGCGACGCCAGCGCCACCAGCCGCTCCACCTTGCGCCGCAGGTGCTCGACCATGGTGGCGTTGTTCGAGGAGCGGTAGCCGTAGGTGGCGCCGTACATCTCCTCGAGCGGGTAGCTGTGGCGTAACTGCAACAGACCGCAGCAGGCGCGGGGGTCCCCCTGGCAGACGACCAGTTCCAGGGGGCCCTTCAGCGGATCGGGCTCCTCAGGCAGCGGGAAGCGGCCGGTGAGCGCCTGGCGCCCCAGGTCGAGCATTTTCACCAGGTTCCGGTTGCCGCAGATGCGGCAGCAAGCGATGGGACGGCTCATCGGGCGGAGTGGCCCCCTTGGGGGTGTATCGGCGGCTCAGTCGCGCAGGATTACACCGCCCCGGATGGCGCACCAACGGCGCCACATCTGCCGATAGGCTTCCTCCAGGGAAGCAGTGAAAACTCCGGTATCCAGCAGCGGAGACCGGCGCACGCGGTCCCGCAGCGTCTGTCTCAGCCTGCCCAGCCCCTCCGCATCGCTCGCCCGGCGCACCGCCAGATCCACGTACTCTTCCGTAGAATTCGCGATCCAGTCGCCCAGCCCGACCCGGTTGAGCAAACTCACGCCTACCCTGGAGACGTGCGTACGACCCGCCAGCACCACTACCGGCACGCCCATCCACAGCGCCTCGCAGGTCGTCGTAGTGCCGTGCTAGGGGAAGGTGTCCAGCGCCACGTCGATGCGGTTGTACAGCGCCAGGTGCCGCTCCCGTCCCTCCAGGTAGCCCAGCAGCTTGACGCGCTCCTCAGCGATGCCGGCCGCGCCGAGTTTCTCCAGGATCCGCTGACGCGCCGCCGGGCGGCGTCTCCGGCGGACCAGCCCTCGGGTTTGTCTTACTGCCCCGCGCGAAGCCGCGGCACTGAGTCACGCGGGTAGGCTTGTCCGTGAGTTTCCAGGCCTGGACGTCGTCGAAACCGGCGGCGCGCACCATGTGCGCAAGGCAGTGCAGCGTAGGCACCCACCAGTTCGAGTGATTGTTGCCGTACTGGTTGTCGGGATAGAACTCCGCGAGCATCTGCCCGCTGGAGTAGCCCTGACCCAGTCCGCCGCGGTATGGGCTGTAGTCGTCCAGGATGGCCGATTCGACGAAGATCTCGGAGTCGCACACCGCGCTGAGGCGGTCGAGCGCCAGGAGCGGATGACGGAGATGGTAGAGAGTGCCAAAGAAGAAGACGATGTCGAAGCGGCCGAGGCGCTCCGCGCCGATGTCGTACACGGACATCTCCTGGCGCTGGCAGCGGTCCTGGCCATAGCCCAGCGCGTCGCGGCAGAAGTCGAAGGTCGCCCAGCCGCGGCGGTCGGTTTCCGCGAGGGAGCTGAGGAAGTCGGAGAAATCGTCGACCGCCAGCACGCGCCGCGCACCGCGGCGAAGCGCCTCGAACGTCCAGTAGCCGTCCCAGGCGCCCACGTCGAGGACCGACTTGCCGGTGAGATCCGCGGGAATGCGGTACATATCCCGGTTGAGGGGCGCCCAGCCCGGCGTCACCACGCCGTCCGGCAGTTCGATGCGGTGATACCAATACGGGAATTCCGTTACGCGCTTTTTCAGATCCTGGGCCGTTGTCAACTTGGACTTCCTCCGCACCAGCGCCGCCACATGCGGCGGTAGGCTTCTTCCAGGTGCGACGAGAAAGCTGCCGCGTCGGTCAGCGGCGAACTCGCCACCCGGTTACGGAGTCCGGCCCGAAGTCCGGCCAACCGGTCGGGCTGGCGCGCCATTTCGGCTGCCCGCTCCACATAGTCCTCGAAGGAGGAGGCCACCCAATCCTCCAGCCCGACGCTGGTCATCAGGCTGACTCCCACGCGGGAAGCGTGCGTCTTCCCGGCCAGCACCACCACCGGCACGCCCATCCACAGCGCCTCGCAGGTAGTGGTGGTGCCGTGATACGGAAACGTGTCCAGGGCGATGTCGATGCGGTGATAAGCTTGCAAGTGCTCCCGGTGGCCCAGTGGGCCCAGAAGCTCGACCCGGCCCGGGTCGACCCCGTGTGCCCCGAAGCGCTCCCAGACCAGCCGGCGCGTGGATTCGTCCACCAGCGGAGTGGACTTCAGAACCAGCCTCGCCCGGGGCGCCCGCTCCAGCAACGCCGACCAGGCGGCGATCATTCGCGGCGTCACCTTGGCCAGGAAACTGAAGCAGCCAAAAGTGATCGCCCCGCTGGCCAGTGCCGGCAGTGCCGAGACCTCCGGAGCGTCGTCCGGGGCTCGGTAGCAGGTGAACGGCACGGGCAGCCGGACGAGTTCTTCGGTGTGCAGGTGCTCGGTCTGGCCGGGCGGATCGGCCAGAGCGTCCGTCAGGCGGTAGTCGATGGCCGCCAGGCCGGTCGTGCCTGCATACCCACACCAGGTGACCTGGAGCGGGGCGGGCTTGCGCGCGAACACCTTCAAACGGCTGCCGCTGGTGTGGCCGGCCAGGTCCACCAGGATGTCGATCCCGTCTCGACGGATCAATTCCGCCACCTGCTGATCGGGGAGCCCGCGGATCTCGCGCCAGTGGTCCGCCATCCCGCGGAACCGCTCGGTGACGGCATCCGGGCAAGTTACATTCGAGTAGCCGTAGACCTCGACCGCCGACCGATGGTGGGTCGCCACAACCGGCTCGACAAAAAAGGCCACGGAGTGGCGCCGGAAATCCGGGGACAGGTAGCCGACGCGGAGCCGACGCTCCGGGGAGCGGTCATTGGTGTGCTCGGCGGCGGATGCCGTCAGGGCCCGGTAGCGCTCGCCCCAGCGGCGGTGTTCCTGGAACACGGTCTCGGGCTCGCACAGGTCGTCGTAGTGCAGGTAGAAGAAAAAGTTGGAAAACGGGCTGTCGTTCTTGGGGTCCAACTCCATGGCCTTGCGGCACATGCTGAGCGCCTCTTCCAGACGGCCCTGGTCCTTGAGCGTGCCCCCCAGGTTAATGTAGGGCTTGGCAAGGTCCGGCTGAAGGCGTATGGCCTCCCGGAAACTGGCCTGCGCCTCTTCGATCCGGCCCTGTTCTTTGAGCACGTTGCCGAGATTGTTGTGCGCTTCGGCCGAATCCGGCCGCCGTCGCAAGGTTTCGCGGCAGGCGACGCTGGCCTCTTCGGTCAGGCCGAGCTCCTTGAGCACCGCGCCCAGGTTCAGCCAGGCTTCGAAGTAGTCCGGGGAGGCGGCCAGCGCACGCTCGAAGCAGGCGCGCGCCTCCTCCAAGTGGTTCTGCGTGCGCAACACGTTGCCCAGGTTGTTGAGCGCTTCCGGGGAGTCTGGTTTGCGCCGCACCGCTTCCTCGCAGCATTCCCGGGCTTCCTCGATGCGCTCCTTCTTCAACAGGACCGCCCCGAGATTGCAGTACGGCTCGGGAAGGTGTGGCTTGAGGCGCAACGCCTCGCGGCAGGCCTCCTCCGCCTCGTCGTATCTCTTCAAATTCAGAAGGATCGCGCCCAGGTTCGCCTGCGCTTCGGCCAGGTCTGGCCGGCTGGCGAGTACCCGCCGGCAACAGGTCTCCGCTTCCTGGAAGCGCCCCCCCTGCTTCAGCGCGCTGCTCAGATTGACGTTGGCTTCCACATGATCGGGCTGGCGCGCCAGTACCTGCTCGTAGGCGCGGATGGCCTCGGGCAGCTCGCCCGCCGCCTGTGCCGCGCAGCCCAGCCAATGCCAGGCCGACGGAAAATCGGGCCTCAGGAGCAGTGCTTCGCGGAGGGATACGATGGCCTCCTGGTAGCGGCCCAGGTCCTCCAGCGCCTTGCCCAGGTTGGCCTGTGCCTCGGGGTAGGCGGGCGCCAGCCGCACCGCCTCCTGGAAGCTGGCCAGCGCCTCCTCGATCCGCCCCAGGCCCTGCAACACCAGTCCGAGATTGTTGTGAAACTGCGGGACCCAGCGGGCCATCCGGATGGCTTCCCGGATGTGTCCGGCAGCGCCGTGGAAGTCCCCGCGTTGGTAGGCCACCGTGCCCAGCAGGTGACGGGCATCGGCGTTGCGCGGATCTTTCTCGAGCAACTCGCGGTAGATCTCCTCCGCCTGATCCAGGCGGCCGGACTGGTGGTGCCCAAGCCCGGCGTCCAGGCGTTCTCTGACTCCCCGCACTTCGCTCAGTCCCACTGGGTTTCTCCTTTCGTGGAGCAGGCGGCTTCGACAGCCCCTTCCTGCTCTTCCCACATGCGGCGATAGGCCTCTTCCAGCTCGCGGGTGAACCGCACGGGGTCGGTGAGCGGCGATGCCGCCATGCGGCGGCGCAGGCCCGCCCGCAGGCTGGCCAGCCGCTCCAGGTCGCTGGCCAGCGCCACGGCGCGGTCGATGTAGGCGGCCTCGGAATCCGCGGCCAGATGGGCCAGCCCGACCCGCCCGACGAGACTCACGCCGACACGTGAGAGGTGCGTCGCCCCCGCCAGAACGACCACCGGCACACCCATCCACAGCGCCTCGCAGGTGGTCGTGGTCCCGTGGTAGGGAAACGTGTCCAACGCGAGGTCGATCCGGTTGTAGAGGCCCAGGTGGTGCGCGAAAGAGGGCACCGCGGCCACCAATTCGAGGCGGGGCTCCTGGATGCCCTGGCCCGCGAACAGCTCCAGGATCCGGCCCCGGGGTTCCGGGTCGGTCAGCCCCGCGGCTTTCAGGATCATGCGCGACCCAGGGACCTGGCGGAGGACCTCCGCCCAGGCCGCGACCGTTGCCGGCCGCACTTTGGGCAGCGCGTTGAAGGACCCGAAGGTGACGTGGCCGGTCACCCGCGCCGGCAGTGGCCCCACCTCGGGGGCTTCGGCGGGCGGCACGTAGCAGAGAAACCCGTGCGGAAGCCGAACCAGCGTTTCGGTGTGCAGGCGCTCGGTGAGGCCGGGCGGATCGGCCCACTGGTCGGTGAGCCGGTATTGAATCGCCTGCATGCCGGTCGTGCAGGGGTACCCGCAGTAGGTGACTTGGAGGGGGGCGGGCCGGCGCCCGAACAGCGGCAGGCGGTTCTCCGAGGCGTGACCGGTGAGATCGACCAGAATGTCGATTTCCTGGAGGCGCACCAGTTGGGCGGCTTCCTCGTCGGCGAGGCCTCGGATGTCGTGCCAGCCATTGGCGAGCGCCTGGAATCGCCGGGTGGCGGCATCGGGCCGGCCGACGTTCGAGAACAGGTGGATCTCGAACCTGGCGCGGTCATGCGCTCTCACCACCGGCTCGATGAAGATGCCTACCGGATGCTGCCGGAAGTCCGGGGAAACGTAGCCGATGCGCCGCAGCGCGCGGCCGGTTCGCGGTGGCGCCGGGCAAGCCGGGGTGTGGATAGCGGCCCAGGCGCGGTGCTCCTCGAGCACCATCTCCGGCTGCCAGGCTTGGTCGTAGCACAGGCAGAACAACAGGTTGGAGTGTGCCGCAGCGAAATCCGGCCGCACCGCCAGCGCCTGGCGAAGCGCTGTCACGGCGTCCTCCAGGTATCCTTCTTTGTGCAATGCCGTTCCCAGGTTGATGTAGGCGCGGAAGAACCGCGGGTCGGCGGCAATCGCGGCCCGGCAGGCGGCCGTGGCCTCCGAGAGCCGGTCCAGTTCCATCAGCGCCGCCCCCAGGTTGTTCAGCGCCTCGACGTAGACGGGCTTGAGCGCCAGCGCCTGGCGGAACGACACCACGGCATCCTCGAGCCGTCCATACTGCGAGAGCGCGTGGCCCAGCGTGTTGTGCGCTTCGGCGTAGTGCGGCTGGATGCGCAGCGCCGCCCGGCAGCACTCGGCCGCCTCGTCCAGGCGGTTTACGCGGATCAGGCAGGTGCCCAGGTTCTGATAGGCCTGGGCGAAGTCCGGATGCGCGGCCAGCGCCTGGCGGTAGGAATCGATTGCTTCGGCATGACGCTCGCGCACCTGAAGCGCAATCCCAAGATGATTGAGGGTTTCCGCATCCCCGGGCTTGTAGGCCAGGTTCTCGCGGCAGAGCGCCTCGGCCTCGGCGAACCGTTCCTGCCGGATGAGCACGACCGCGAGCGCGCTCCGCATGTTCACCAGCTCCGGCCGCAGCCGCAGCGCCTCGCGAAAGCTGCGCTCGGCCTCCCCCATTTCTTCTTGCGCGAACAGCAGCGCGGCGAGGTTGACGTGGGCGTCCACGTAGTCGGGTGTGAGGCGGATGGCTTCCCGGTAGCAGGCGGCAGCCTGCTGGGTGCGGCCCAGCGCGCGCAGGGCGACCCCCAGGTTGTTGTGGGCCTCGGCCAGATCGGGGCGCCGGTCGAGCGCGCGCTCATAGTGCTCGAGGGCTGCTTGCGGCTGCCCCTTGTGCACCAAGGCATTGCCCATGTTGAGCTCGGCCTCGGCATAGTCCGGTTGCAGGCGCAAGGCCTGCTCGTAGGCCTGGATCGCCTCATCCAGCCGCTCCAGCGACTCCAGCACCGAGCCCAGGTTGTTGTGCAGCAGGGCGGAGCCGGGCTCCAGTTCCACCGCCTTGCGGATCAGGTTGAAGGCCCCCTGGTGGTCGCCGGCCTCTTTGGCCAGCAGGCCCAACAGGTGCAGCGCATCGGCGCTCCCCGGGTCACGCGCGAGCACCTGACGGTAGATCCGCTCGGCTTCCTGCCGCCGGCCGGCCTGGTGATGCGCGATGCCGCGCTCCAGGATCTTAGCGAGTCGAGGCACTCCGCAGGGCCTCCGCGACCCTTGCCATCACTTCCTGCCAGTCGCCGGGCCGCGCTTGCCGGAACAGGCGCATGCTGGGATACCAGGGCGAGTCCTCGCGCTCCAGCAGCCAGCGGTAATCGGCCGCGGTCGCCAGCAGCGTCCACACCGGCTTACCCAGCGCGCCGGCCAGGTGCGCGACCATCGAATCCACCGAGATCACCAGGCCCAGGCTCAGGATCGCGGCCGCCGTGTCGGCGCAGTCGCGGAACTCCGCGCCCAGGTGCGTCACCCCCTCGAGTTCCCCGGACCGCGGACCGACTTGCAGGCTGAACAGGGCGCAGCCCGGAATTCCGGCCAGCGCGGCGAAGTGCCCGCCCGGCATCGAGCGGTTGCGGTCGTTGGCCTGGCTCGGGTTGCCGGCCCAGGCCAGACCGACGCGGAACCCATCCGCCTGCCCCACACGCTCGCGCCAGTGCTCGACCAGCGCCGGGTCCACCGAAAGATAGGGAACCGCGGCGGGAGTGGTTTCGAGCGTGGTCCCCAGTACGCGCGGCAGGCTCTGAAGCGACAGGTGGACATCGAAATCGGGCAGCGTAGATCCGAACGGGATGACTTGGTTCACGCCGGGCGCCGACTCGAGCAGCCCAGCCAGGGGCGGCTGGCACTCGACCAGCACGGTTCCGCCGGCGCGCTTCACCAGCGCCGCATAACGGATGTACTGAACGGTGTCACCCAGCCCCTGCTCGGCCCACAGCAGGATGCGCCTGCCCTCGAGCGGCGAGCCGTCCCAGGGCGGCTGCGGGAACGGGGTGGCCGAAACTCCACCCGCTCTCCAGCGCCACTCGAACTCCTTCCACCCCGGCTCGAAGCGGCCGCGCGCCAGCAGGTGCTGCGCGACGGTGAGGTGCAGTTGATCGGCCATGCGCTCGACAACGCCGGGCCAATCGCCTCGGCGCGATTGCCGGAACAGGCGCGCCGTCGGATACCAGGGGCTGTAGTCCACGTTCAGCAACCAGCGCCAGTCCGGGGAGAGCTCCAGCAGGATCCACACGGGCTTGCCCAGCGCTCCGGCCAAGTGGCCAATCAGGCTGTCGATCGAAATGACCAGATCCAGGTTCAGGACCGCGGCGGCCGTATCGACGATGTCGCCCGACTCCTCCTCCAGGTTGACAACCTCAAAACCAGGCGGCAGGGCCTCCAATTGCTCGGCGCCCGGGCCGCGCTGGAGGCTGAAGAACGCCGTGTGCGGAACCCGCCCCAGTTCCGCCAAGGCGGCCAGCGGAATCGAGCGCGCCCGGTCGCGCTGGTGCTTCGGGTTGCCCGACCACGCCAGCCCGATCTTGAACCGGTCGGTCGAGCCCATGCGCGCCCGCTGGCGCTCCACGCGCTCCGGGTCCACCTTGAGGTAGGGCACCCGCGCCGGGATGCTCGCGGCCTGGGTGCGGAAGATGCCCGGCAGGCTCAGCAGCGGCGCGTGCAGATCGAACTCCGGCAGGGGCCCGCCGGCGGGCACGACGCGGTCGACTCCCTCCAAACCCTCCAGCAGTGGGATCAGCCGCGGCTGGCATTCCAGAATCAGGCCGGCGCCCGAAGCCGCTTTCACCACGGGCAGATAGCGGATGAACTGGATGGTATCGCCGAGTCCTTGCTCCACGTGAATAAACACCGTGCGGCCCGGAACCGCCGAGCCGTCCCAACGCGCCCGGGGAATCGTCCGCCTGCCGAACTCCTTCCCTTTCCAGCGCCATTCGTATTCCGGCCAGCCACGCTCGAAATCGGCCAATTGCAGCCAGGCCATGGCGCGGTTGACGTGAGCGTCCGCCAGATCGGGGCTCAGACGCAGGGCTTCGTCGAAGCGCTCGAGGGCTTCCTGGAAACGGCCCAGCCGTTGCAAACCGAAGCCGAGCTTGTTCTGGAATTCGCCGCTGTGCGGCTTGAGTTGGATTGATCGCAGGTAGGAGGCCAGGGCCTCCTCGGCCCGCTCCTCCCTGGCACGCACATCGCCCAGGTTGGAGTGGGCCTCCGCCAGGTCGGGCTTCAGCTCCAGCGCTTTCAGCGTCGAGACGGCGGCCTCTTCCAGCCGCTTCTGCTCCAGCCGGACCATTCCCAGATTGGCGTGGGCTTCGGCCAGCGAGGGCTTCAACTCCAGCGCGTGGCGCGTCGCCGCTTCGGCCTCGGCGAAGCGGTCCTGTTTGACCAGGATGGCGGCGAGGTTCGAGTGGGCTTCGGCCAGGTCCGGCCGGTAGTTGAGCGCCCGCTGGCAGCAAGCCGTCGCCTCCTCCAGGCGGTTCTGCTCCTTGAGGGCGCCGCCCAGGTTCACCCAGGCTTCCGCGTACGCGGGCCGCAAACGCACCGCCTCGAAGTAGCAGGCGATTGCCTCCTCCGCGCGCCCCAGCGCGGCCAGCGTGTTGCCCAGGTTGTTGTGGGCCTCGGCGTATTCCGGCTGGAGCCGCAGCGCCTCGCGGTAGTGGGCCACCGCCTCCCCGTACCGCTTCTGCGCCTGAAAGGCCGTCGCCAGGTTGATGTGCGCATCGGGGTAGTCCGGGTGCAGCTCCAGCGCGCGCTGGAACAGACGCTCCGCCTCGGCTACCCGGCCCTCGGCCTGGAGAATCGTGCCGAGGTTATTGTGGAATGCGGGGATCGCGGGGTTCAGCCGGATGGCCCGCTCGATCAGCTCGACCGCCGCGTCGTGCCGCCCCAGCTGGTGAGCGGTCATCCCCAGCAGGTGCAGCGCATCGACATTGTGCGGATCCTGCGCCAGGACTTCGCGGTAGAGGCCCTCGGCCTGCCCCAGCCGGCCCGCCTGCTGGTGAGCCAGCCCGCCGGTGAGCGTTTCAAGAACGGTGGGCATCTCGTAAAGCCTCGGCCACGTCCACGTTCAGAATGCCCTTGCCAACACCACACCCTTCACATACTCCTTCCCTACAACATCTGCGTGCGTAGACGTGGGCGGTCTTTCCCATGACTAATCCTGCACACATGCCGGATGCACCGCATCCTCCGGCCTACAACGTGTCATACCCACCAGATCGGCATTCCTGCCGCTCGGTACGCACAGCACATCAGCGCTACCCAAGTCGCCGAAGTCATTTTCCGGGTTCTTGGCGAAGTTGGCTTCATTATAGAGAGGTGATATATACCAATAGGCTTTGTAGTCTAATTCCTCAATGTATTCAACAAGCGCCTTGGCTCGCAGGCGCCTGTCATTCTCGATCAGCATTACCGGGTTGAAACGCTTGATGGTTGCGCGGGCGCCTTCCAGAACCTTCTTCTCCATGCCTTCGACGTCGATTTTCATGAAGTGGCACGCATCCAGGTCTAGCTGGTCAATGGTGAGCAGGTCGATAATGTCGTCTCCTTGCTCCCGTTGGCCTCCCGCGACCATGAAGTGTTCTTCTCCGTATCCCCCAAAGTTGCTGGAAGCGGAATAGTCGATCGCCGGCATTTTGATCTTTCCGGCCCTGTTTCCCACTACCGCACGATAACAGGTAATCCTGCTGGCATTGTTTAGCGCCATGTTGGCACAAAGCAAAAGATACAACACTATCTGGGGTTCGAAGGCGAGTACGCGGCCTGTTTTGCCCACGGCCTTGACCATGGGGAGCGTCAATGTCCCGATGTGGGCGCCTACGTCAAGTGCCGTCATGCCTGGGCCTAGGGATTGTTCAATCAGACGCGCCTCGCCATAAGAGAACTCCCCCAATTGAATAATCGACCGCCCAATATAGTCGTCGTGGGGGAGAAAGATCATGTTCCCGTAGCGGGTTTCTTTCAGGCCGAGGGGGAGATATGAAAGTCTGTGTAGCGGCTCTGGCTCGTCCAGAAGCTGGGCTGCTTTAGACATATCGCGCGATGGTTTCCGCCGCCGCTTCACTGACACACGACATGCTGCAAGGCCTCGGCCACGCGCTCGATGACCGGGCCCCATTCGCCCGGCGCGGGTTGCCGGAAGAGCCGCATGGTGGGATACCAGGGACTATCCTCCCGATTCAGCAGCCAGCGCCAATCGGCTTCAAACGGGAGCAGGGTCCACACCGGCGTCCCCAGCGCGCCGGCCAAGTGAGCCACCATCGTGTCCACGGAAATCACCAGATCCAGGTTCAGGATGGCCGCGGCCGTGTCGGTGATCTCACTGGATGCGTCTTCCAGATTCTGGATATCGAAGCCCTCCGGCCAGGCCTCCGCATGGTCCCTGACCGGCCTCTGTAAGCTGAAGAAGCGCACGCTCCGCACCTGAGCCAGCAGCGCCAAGTCGCTCTGGGCCAGCGAGCGGTCACGGTCGTTCTCGTACTCGGGCCTTCCCGCCCATACCAGGCCCACCTTCGGACGGCCGTCGTGCCACAGCCGCGCCCGCCACTCCTCGACCTTCTCCGCGGGGACCTTCAGGTAGGGCACTATGCGCGGCGCCGTTTCCAGGGTGGTCTTAAAGACCCGCGGCAGGCTCAACAAGGGCAGGTGCGCGTCGAAGTAGGGCAGCGGGGAGCCGGCCGCGATCACCTCGTCGATTTCCGGGATCATTTGAACCAGAGCCGCCAGCCGCGGCTGGCACTGCACCAGCACCGTGGCTCCGCTCTCCTTGACCATCGGAACGTAGCGAATGAACTGGATGGTGTCGCCCAACCCTTGCTCGGCGTGGAGCAGTATCCGCTCGCCCCGCGCGGGCGAACCGTCCCAGAGCGGGCCCTCGACGGCGCGGTCGGCAAAGCCTCGCGCCTTCCAGCGCCATTCGTACTCCAGCCAGCCGCGCTGGTAGTCCCCGAGCAGCAGCCAAATGAAGGCCCGGCCGGCGTGCGCATCCGCATCGCCCGGATCCAGCCGCAGCGCCTCTTCGTAACACGCCAGCGCTTCCTGGTACAGCCCCTCAGCGCGCAGCGTGCTGCCCAGGCTGGCGTACCCCTGCGCGAAGTCCGGCTTCAACCGGACCGCCTCCAGGTGGTGCGGCAGAGCCTCTTGGTGCCGGCCCAACTGGGTCAGAGTGTTGGCCAGGTTGTTGTGCGCCTCGGCGTACTCGGGGTCCAGCCGCAGGGCCTCCTGGTAGCACAGCAAGGCTTCGCTGAAGCGATCCAGCCCGTGCAGCACGTTGCCCAGATTGTTGTGGTAGAACGGCGGGACCGGATTCAGGCTGATGGCCCGGGCGATGTGGCGCAGCGCCACCTCCGGCTGGCCGCCCTGAGCCGCGGCCACGCCCAGCATGTGCAGCGCGTCGGCGTTATCCGGCTCCCGCCGCAGGATCTCGTTGTACATGGCTTGGGCTTCCGCCAGCCGGCCCGCCCGGTGGCGTTCGAGCGCTTCAGCCAGCGTTTCGGAGACGCTCAGCACCGTGTTGCGTAACCCTTTCTCGAGGCCGTGAAAGAGCCGCCGGGAGCTCTGGGGGCCGGCAAGACGGGAGTCTCACCCCACACCACGGTTCCTTCACAGCTTCGCTCTCCAGGCGCGCACTCGTCGCACCTCGGTCTCAATGCCATCCTCGGCCCGCGGCCTGGGAACCACCCGGCTCGCCAGTTCCGCCAGCCGCTCCAGGCACAATCCCTGTGATGCGGCCAGGTTCTGCTCGCGCGTGAGCTTGACCTCTTTGCGCAGCACGGGAACTTCCGGCGGCGCCGTGACGGCGAGCTTGACCCGGAAGGGTCCGACCTCCGCGATCTGCACCTCGATGTCCTCGCCGATGACGATGGATTCTCCGGCGCGCCGCCGTATCACGAGCATGGGCCCTCCCGGCCGGCCGGGAACAGCGGATGCTGGTGAGAATAATCGGAATCGGCTTCGATGGCCTGGACCGCACAGCGCGTCTTGAGGTTGATCACGATGGGCGCCAGCAGGTTGACCGTGGTTTGCTGGTCCTCGGCCACCGACACAATGGTCAAACAGAGCACCTCCCTGCCGATCTCCGGCTGCCGGTCGTCGGCCAGGGCCAGGACGCGGAGATCTTCGGGCGCCACGCTCAATACGTAGTCCGGATCCACCACCTGCGCCGGCAGAGTGATGAAACACAGCTCCGGCCGCTTCAAGCTTTGCAGGAATACGACCGGCTTGATGCCAGGCTGCTCGAGGGCCAGGAAGCGGTCTTCCCTCTCGAAACCCGGCAGGCCGGCTGGGAACTCCAACACCGCCTCGTCGCTGTATTCGATTAGCCCGAAATGCTTGGTGGCAAGCTGCGGCATGGTTCGGCTGCGGCCTCTGGGTAGTTATCGTGCGTTTGCCTGCCGAACGTTAGTGCGGTGGGGCAGCCCGAGGGGCTGCCGGCGCCTACTGGATCACGGCAGCGGGGTTGGACAACACGCCGATTTGCGGGCTGGCGATGGTGACCAAGTCACCGGCAGCCAGCGCCGAGTCGTCCCCAACCAGGATGCCCGTTCCCGTCAGCAGCACGGAGCCGGCCGGCACCGGGTTGGCGCGCAGCAGGTACTCGATCACCTCGTCCAGCCTCCGCCGCAGATGCGCCGTCGAGACGGACCCGGAGAAGCGCTGCCGGCCTTCCCGAGTAATGGTGCAAGTCATGCTCACCGAGTAGGGGTCCGCCAGCTCATCCGCGGTCACGATCACCGGACCCAGGGCGCAGGAGGCGGCGTAGGTCTTCGATTGCGGGCGGTACAAGGGGCTGGCGCGCTCGATGTCCCGCGCCGAGACGTCGTCGGCCAAGGTGTAGCCCAGAATCCGCCCCTTGCGGCCCAGCACCACAGCCAGCTCCGCCTCCGGCACCGTGCAGGTGGAGTCAGGACGGATTCCGATCGGCTGGCCCGGCCCCACGCAAACGCGACCGGTTCCCTTTAACATAAGGTTGGGGCGCAACTGCTGGCAGGCCTGCCGGTAGATGCTTCCCTCGATGTCGTGCCAGGGGCAGCGGAACCCCGCCGCAGTGTCGTAAGCGCAGCCTAAGGCCCACACTTCCGCCGGGTGAATCGGGATGACAGCCGCCGCCTCCATCGGATGGTGGCTGGCCAGTTCCGTCACCAACTCGGTCAGCGGCACCGACTCAGTCTCCGCTTTACGGATCAGATCGACGGTGGTGTAGTTGGGCACTACCCGCGCCCGGCCGTTTTCGAAAACCGCCGCCGTCACTCTGTTCTCGAATCTGATTTGTCCAAGCCGCATTCCCAGACTCAGTATCTCAGGTAAACAGTCTTGTAGTCGCTGTAGAATTCCAGCGCCGCCGGACCTTGCTCCTTGGGGCCGAAGCTGGAGTCTTTCGTCCCGCCGAACGGCACCTGGTACTCGATGCCCGCGCTGGGCAGGTTGACCATCAGCAGGCCCACTTCCAGGCGCTGGAGGGACTCGAAGACGCGCGACAGGCCCGTCGTCTGGATGGAAGCCGACAGACCGAAGCGCGTGGCATTGGCCAGGCGCAGCGCGTCGTCGAAATCAGCCGCGCGCATCAGGGCCAGCACCGGCCCGAAGATCTCCTCTTGCGCGATGGTCATCTCCGGCTTCACTCCGGCAAAGATGGTCGGTTCGAGGAAGAAGCCTTTGTCGTAAGCGCCGCCACGCAGCCGGTTGCCGCCGATGAGCGGCGGCCCGGCCTCGCGCCTGCCGATCTCGATGTAGTCGAGGTCGGTCGCCAACTGCGCCTGATCGATCACCGGGCCGATGTCCACGCCCGGCTCCAGGCCGTTGCCGACCTTGAGCTTCCTGGTCCGCTCGACCAGCGCCTCCAGAAAGCGGTCATAGACGGCTTCTTCGACGATGGCCCGGCTGGTGGCGGTACACTTCTGGCCGGTCGAGGCGAAGGCCCCGTTGACCACGTTCTCGACGGCCAGTTCCAGGTCGCAGTCCGCCAGCACGATGGCCGGGTTCTTGCCCCCCATCTCCAGTTGCACCCGCAGGCGGCGCCGGCTGGCTTCCGCATGGACCCAGTGTCCCACCGCGCAAGAGCCAGTGAAAGAAACCGCCTTCAGCGGAGGGGCCCCGAGCAGAGCGCTGCCCAGCTCCGCGCCCGGGCCCGCGACGAAGTTCACGACCCCTTTCGGAATGGCCGCCTCATGACAGGCCTCGACAATGCGCCACGCCGACAGCGGCGCCGCCGAAGCCGGCTTCAGCACCACCGTGTTGCCGCAGACCAGCGCGGGAGCGAGCTTCCAGGCCGGAATGGCGCTGGGGAAATTCCAGGGCGTGATCAGCCCCACCACCCCGATCGGCCGGCGCACGGCGAAGGTGTGGATGCGCTCGCGCTCGGAGGGAACCAGGACGCCGGGCATCCGCGCTCCCTCGCCCGCGAAATACCGAAAGACGCTGATCGAGCGCCGCACCTCGCCGCGCGCCTCCGGCAGGGTCTTGCCCTCCTCGCGGGTCATTTCCCGGGCCAGCGATTCCAGCTTCTGCTCGAGCAGGCCGGCCACCTGGAAGAGATAGTCGCCGCGGGCCGGGGCCGGCAGGGCCGCCCAGGCCGGCAAAGCCGCCTGCGCCGCCGCGGCGGCCTCCTGAACATCCTGCGCCGTGCCCTGGACGAACAGCCCGACCAGGTCCTCGGTATCGGCGGGGTTCCGGTTCTCGAAGCTCGCCCCGCTCACCCACTCGCCGTTGATGTAGTTGGGGTGAACCGCCAAGGGTATCAACTCTCTGCGGCCTCTTAGAACGCCACCTTCGGAACGGTGCGCGCCGCGGGCTCGGTCCGGAAGTATGCGTCGTTCCGCTGGAAGCCGAACAGCCCGGCGGCAATGTTGTTGGGGAACAGCGCGATCGTGGTGTTGTACTGCTGCACCACCTCGTTGTACTTGCGCCGTTCCACCGCGATGCGGTTCTCCGTGCCCGCCAGCTCATCCTGGAGCCGGAGAAAGTTCTCGTTGGACTTCAGGTTCGGGTAGTTCTCCACCACCACCAGCAGCCGGCCCAGGGCGGTGTCCAGGCGCGCGTTCGCCTCGATCTTCTCCTGCGGGTTGCGGGCGCTGAGCAGGGAGGCGCGCGCGTTGGCCACCGCCTCCATGATGCTCTTCTCCTGCTTGGCGAAGCCCTTGACCGTCTCCACCAGGTTGGGAATCAGATCGGCGCGCCTCTGGAGCGCCACATCCACCTGCGACCAGGCTCCGTTGATGGATTCCCGCTGCGTGACCAAGTCGTTTCGCATGCCGACCAGCTTGCCTCCGAACAACAGCCCCAGCAGCAGCAAGACTGCGACCACGATGGCAGCTACTTTCATGCGCACCTCATTTCTCCAGACGATCCACAACTGCGATCACCGCCTGGATTTCTCTCAAGTAATCGGAAAACAGGCGCCCGGGATCCAGCTCGCGCGGCGTGATCTTTCCTTCCCGCAGATCGAGCAGTTTCTCGAACGGCGCAACGTCCACCCCGAAGCTCTCGCGCACCTGCCGGAGCACCTGGCGTTTCTCGTGCGGGGCCTCCGCGCCGGCCAGACGCAGGGCGTGACGAAACAGGACACAGAAGGTGGACACCGACTCCACCAGCAGTCTCCGCAGCATTTCCTTGTCGGCCAGCACGCCGGCGGCCTTCTGGCGCACCCGCAGCAGCTTGGCGCGGAGATCGTGCTCGACCTCGGCGCGGTAGAACCGCTCGTCGATCTCGAGGCCGGCCACCAGGTCTTCGCCGTAGAGCACGCGGTGGCACGCCTGGATGTCGTGGAACTCGATGGGGAAGCAATCCGTCGAGCTGCGCACCTCCTCGGCGCCTAGCAAGAGCGGCGCGGGATTGCCCTGGTCCCGCCACCAGCGGAAGATCTGGGCGCACTCGGCCAGCTCGCGGGGAGTCACCTCGCGCAGCACACACAGTATGTTGATGTCCGAGAAACGGCCATGGTGGTCGCCGGCGACGGCCGAGCCGTACAGGATCACCGAGATCAGCCGGTCCTGGTGGGCGTTTTTCAGCCGTTCGACCAGTTTCGAGAGCACGCGTTCCATATACGCACCTGTCACCAACTGCCGGAGGCGCCGCCTCCGCCGGAGTCCCCGCCGCCGAAGCCCCCGAAGCTGTCGCCCGAGTCGAATCCTCCGAAGCCGCCCCCATCCGAGGAGGAGCCGAAGGAGCGGCCCAGAATGGCGCCGATGATGAGTCCGGGCAGTAACCCGCCGGACCCCCGGCGGGCGGCGCGCCGGCCGATCAACCCCGTCAGCAGCCCGAAAACGGCCAGCCCGGCCAGCGCCGCCAGCAGTGGAAAGGGAGACTCCTGCTGTCGAGGGCGCCGCGGCCGCGGAACCTGCTCCAGCGCCACCCCTTTGGCCTGGGCGATCCGGGAACTCAGTTCCGCCACCGCGTCTTCGAGCGCCTCCCCATAACGCCGTTCCCGAAGAGCGGGGCGCATCGAACGCAGCAGGCTGCCGGCATAGCCGTCGGGGAGGATCTCCTCCAGGCCGTAGCCGACCTCGAGGCGGAAGCGCCGCTCCGGGGGAACCAGCAGCAACAGCAGCCCGTCGTTCTTGCCCTTCTGACCGATGCCCCACTTGCGGAACAAGCTGTTGGCCACATCCTCGATCGGCTCGCCCGCCAGGGCAGGCAGAGTCACCAGCGCCAGTTGCACGCCGGTCGCCTCTTCCAGGAGCTTCGAGGCGCGCTCCAGCCGCTGGCGGCTGGCCGCATCCAGCGCCTGCGCAAAATCGCTGACGTAGCCCTGCGGCTTAAGCGCGGCGAAATCGTAGCCCCACGCCGTCGCGCACGCCAGGACAAGGCCCAACCGCAACAGGTTCTTCACAGGCTTAACCCCCAGTCTACTACGTGGGACATGCTTCAGAGGGTGCTGAAAAAGGCCTTGGACAAGCCCGTAATCCGTACGTAAGAATCTGTCCGGCCAGGGGGCCGGACGCGGACGGG
>CAYGVJ010000084.1:0-24703 GCA_964353255.1 uncultured Solibacteraceae bacterium
AAAACCCAACAAACAGCCACTTTCACATGCCATCAGGGGTGGAACTTCGGGCTAAGAGCCCACCCCACGCCGGCGTAGCCGGCGGGAAGCCGCGCCTACCAGGTAACCGGCGCGCCCGGCTCTAGCGCCCAGACCGCGGTGTCGGGCAGGTCCCGGATCAGCTCGGCCAACTGCTCCGGCCTCCCGGTGAGCGGCGAGAAGGTGCCGAAGTGCATGGGGATGACCTTCCGCGGTTTCAGCAGGCGGCAGGCCAGGGCCGCTTCGCGCGGGCTCATGGTGTACAGGTCGCCGATGGGCAGCACGGCCAGCTCCGGCTGGTAAAGCTCGGCGATCAGCGCCATGTCGGAGAAGACGTTGGTGTCGCCCGCGAAGTACACGGCCCTGCCGTCCGGCAGACGCAGCACGTAGCCGCAGGCCTCGCCGCCGTAGATGACCTGGTCGCCGTCCTGGATGCCGCAACTGTGCACGGCGTGCGTCATCGTCACCGTCACCGGGCCGACCTGCTGCGAGCCGCCCTTGTTCATCCCGCAGAGGTTCTGGACGCCCTTCGAGCCCAGCCACAGGCAAGTCTCGAAGATCGCCACCACCTGGGGTGAGAACCGTTGAGCGAGAGTGACGGCGTCGTGGATGTGGTCGAAGTGGCCGTGAGTGATGAGCAGGGCGTCAACCCGCGAGAAGGAGTGTCCCTGCGGGTAGGCGGGGTTGCCGTCTATCCAGGGGTCCATCACCAACACTTCCCCCGATTCCAGCCGAAACTGAAAAGTGCCGTGTCCGAGCCAGGTGATTTCCAGCATGTGAGCGCTCCTCGACACGATGATAGCGCGGAGTGGCGATGGGGCATGAGCGCCCGCCACGGCCGACAGGTAGTGTTATAATTCTGGCGATCCAGTGTCAGAGCACGGAAGCGGTCCGAAGGCCGGCGGCGGTTCCAGGGCGCTCGTGAGCAGGGCCAAGCGGATTGGCTCCTGCGTAGCCCTCGGAGGCGCGGGCGCGCTGCTGTTTCTGTTCGTCTTTCCGGCCGCCGCCATCAGCACGCTGATGCATGCCGTCCTGCACCTGCCGGGCCCTGGGGCCGGCATCGCTCTCATCATGGGGCCAGTCATGCTCCTCGTGGTGCTGGGCGCTTCTCTGGTGAGCCGGACAAGAGGCGGCGCACTGGCTGCCGCGCTGGGCTTCGCTGTCTTCTGTACGGTGGTAATCCCGCTGCTGGCGATTGCCACGAATCCCAAGGGCGCAGTTGGCACTCCGTTGTTCATCGGCGCTATTGCGCTGTCCGGACTTGCGGTTGAAGTGGTGCTGCGGCCTGGGAAGAGCACCCCAGGAACCGCGCGGTGCCTGCTGGCAGGCGCCGTCGCCAACGTGGTTTTGCTCTTGTTCTACTGGCTGGCGATTTTTCCGCGGACCGCGGAATGGATCCCGTGGCGGGACGTGCCCGTGTTGACGGCTCTGTGCCTGTCAGCCGGGCTTCTTTCAGGGTATGCCGCCCGTCTGCTGTTCAAGCCTTTGGTGGGCGTCTTCTCGGTCGAGTACAAGGAGTGAGAAATGTGTGGACTCGTTGATTACCAGGCGCTTCAAACGTCCATTACCCGCCTGGCCGCGCTTACCAGCCTGGGAGCGGCCGCCTATGGCCTTCGCAGGCTAGCCTCGCTGTGGCGGGAACGAAAACAGAGGCGAGGCGACCGCAAGGAAGGACGGCGGGCGATCGGCCTGGCCGGCGCCCTTGTTGAGTCACGCCGGTGATGGCCGCGACTGCTGAGGCGCTTCTCAACCGCTGCGTGGAGTACCACGGTCATCTGTGCGTCGGGCAGGCGCTCGGAGTCAGGCTGGCGCTCAAGGGCATGGAACTGATTGGCACCAGCGATCCCAAGGAAATGATCGTTTTCATCGAGAACGACCGGTGTATCGCCGATGCCATTCAGATAGTCACTGGTACGCGGCTCGGGCGTCGCAGCGCCAAGCTGGTCAACTACGGCAAGATGGCGGCAGCCCTCGTGAATACGAACACCGGCTTGGCGTACCGTGTGGCCGTCCGGCGCTTCGCTCCCGAGTGGGGACGCGGCGGGGAGGCAGCCGGGGTCGTCCTCGCTGTCCCGGACTCCGAGTTGCTGTCTTGGCAAGAAGTGCGCATCAGCCTGAAGCCGGAGGATTACCCGGGCCGGCCAAAACGCACGGTCAACTGCGCGCGTTGCGGCGAAAAGGTGTTCGACGGCCGGGACGTTCCCGGCAACGAGGGCCCGTTGTGCGTCGCCTGCTCCCGCGGGGCGTACTACGAGCTGCCGGGGTAGAGCGCGGTGAGGCTCGTCGAGGAGCTGCTCGACAGCGTAGCCCATCTGGATTGTGCCGTCACCAGAGTGTGCGTGGGGCTCCACTGGACGGTGGTGGAAAGCAGACACGCGGGCGTCGCTCACACCTGCAAGACGGATCGCAAGGTGGAACTCACGGACGCCGGTCATCTCATTGGACGGAGCGCGCTCGAACTGGCAAGGCGTCTCCGGAGCTGGGAACCGCTGGAAGCCAGTCTCGGCCTTGCCGCTCTGAATTCGCTCATTGACGCAGCAGGCAGTCCGGCCGATGCCCTCGAGCAAGTGGTGGACCTCGCCAGGGGCAGGACCGTCACTGTGGTCGGCCGCTTTCCTTTCAATCCGCGCGTTCGAGAAGTGGCAGCACAGGCTTACTTCTTGGAGATCAATCCCGATGGGACAGAACTTCCCGCCTGGGCCTGCGAGGAGGTGATTCCGGTTTCGGACGTTGTGGTCATCACGGCCACTGCGTTGATTAACAAGACGCTGTCCCGCTTGCTTGAACTTGGCCGGGGAGCGACAACCATCGTTCTCGGGCCCAGTACCCCGATGAATGACGTGCTGCTCCGCCACGGCGCGAGTGTTCTGGCAGGAGTCCGCGTGATGGACCCGGATGCCCTCTTCCGGGCGGTCATGCAGGGGGTCAAGCGGTTCGCGGGCCTCGAAGGGGTTGAAGCCATCTGCCGGGAGTTGCCGCCGAACTGAGTCCCCGCGGCTTGGCGTATGCTTGAATCGGGAGCGACGGATGAAACCTCAAGGGACAAAGACGAGCAGGCGGAGTCTGATTGGATTGCTGGTGGCGGGCGGCGGTTCAAGGCTTGGCGCTGGCGCGGTGCAGGGCGGCCAGACGACCCGGCCGCAGGCGCCACTGACCGCGAAGGACCGCTTCGATGTCGGGGACCGGGGTCCTGAGATGATAAAGCGTGCCTCCGAGCTGGGCGCTGAGTATCTCCAGAAGTACGGGAACTGCGCCCAAGCCACGATTGCCGCTCTTCAGGACGCCGTCGAGTTCATCCCTAAGAGTGACGATGTCTACCGGGCGGGCAATTGCCTGCACGGGGGAGCGACGGCTACCGGCAACGCGAACTGCGGCGGATTCACCGGGGCCGGGATGGTGATTGGCCACCTGTGCGGGAGAACGCGGGCGCAGGCGTCGGACCGCGAGGCCACTAAGCTCGCCAGCGCGCTGATCCGGCAGGTTGCTGCCAAACACGAAGAGGCTTACGGGAGCGTGCTCTGCAAGGACGTCAGGGCGAAGGCCGAGAAGAAGTGCGCGGAAGTCGTGGCCCGGGCCGCCGGCTGGGCGGCCGAGGCCATCCTCAAGCAATTCTCATAGCACCTGCTCGCCTGAAACGTGCGCTCCGCGGCCGGACAGCCGCCGACACGGAGGCGTCACGGCTCGTCGTACTTGGCCAGCTTTCGAATCCAGATGTTCCGGTAGCGCACCGAGCGCCCGTGGTCCTGTAAGCTCAAGGGCTCCTCCGGGTCGTGCGGGGCGTAGGTAGCCACGCGGCGGAAGACCGCCCGCCCGAGGATCTCCTGGTGATGGTGTGCCAGCACGCCGTTGTGAACCACCGTGATGTAGGCCGGCTTTATGAGCTTTCCGCCCTCGAACCGCGGCGCCTCGAAGAAAACGTCGAACACGTTCCATTCGCCCTCGGGCCGCGCGGCATTCACCAGCGGCGGCCACTGCCCGTAGATTGACGCCGCTTGTCCGTCGGCATACGTCAGGTTCTGGTGCGACTCGAGCACCTGGATTTCGTATCGCCCCATCAGTTCCACACCGCTGTTTCCGCGATTCTGGCCGGTGTAGCTGGCGCCCTTGGGAATCATCCATTCCACGTGCAATTGGCAGTCGCCGAATTTCGCTTTGGTGGCCAGCCGCCCTGTGCCCGGTACGATCTCCAGGTAGCCGTTCTCCACTTTCCACTGCGGCTCCTGCGTCTTTCCCCCCCGCAACACCGTCACCCATTGCGAGAGGTCTTTCCCGTCGAACAGCACCACCGCGTCGGAGGACGGCGCGGCGCTCGGCACAGGCAGCCCCGGGGTGACCTGCCGCGGGCGCGGTCGCTCGGCGTCATGCACCTTCCATCTCTGTCCCGGCAGTTGCGGAGTATCTGTGTAACCCCGCGTATCGTCTCCGGCCCAAGTCTTCGGCGCCGCGGTCGGCGGCTGCTGCCCCGCAAGCCCCGCAGCCAGAACCGCAAACCAGAGAACCTTCATCTCTTCACTGCACCTCCCGGCAGAGTCTCTGAACTCCTGAAGTCATGGAATCTGCGCCGACCTCATTTGTGGCGCGGGCACTCGTGCCTGCCGCCTCGACACTCGTGTCGAGGCAAGGGTCCACACGAGTGTGGACCCGGCAGGCTGAAGCCCGCGCCACGAAGGCTGGCTCAGCGGAGATTCCTGCCCTCATCCTACCTCCCGGGTGACTTCAGGAGTTCAGAGTCTATCACAAGGGAAGCAAGTATAATGATTTCGCCTCGCCCCGGCGGTTGCCGAGCGTGGAAGTGCCGTGACCGGAGTTGGTTTACGCATCTTCATCTTCGGCGTCGCTGCCGTGGCGCCGGCGGTGGTCTTCGAGCAGCCGCCTGCGCTGCTGGCCCCGATCACCATCGACTATCCGGCGGAAGGCTCGATCTTCCCGCCCGAGATCACGGCCCCCACTTTCCTCTGGCGCGACGCCGCGGGATCTGCCACCGTGTGGCAGCTCGACGTGGCGTTCGCCGACGGCTCACCCGCCATTCAGGTGAAATCGCGGGGCGAGCGGGCGCGCATCGGGGAGATAGACCCGCGCTGTATCGCGGAGACGAACGAGCTGCCCCGCCTGACGCCGCAGGAAGCCGCGGCGCGAGCTTGGAAGCCGGACGCCGCGACCTGGGCGGCCATCAAGCAGCACTCCGTGGAAGGTGCGGCCACCGTGACGATTACCGGCTTTCAAGGCCAGAATGCGGATCAGGCCGTTTCCCGCGGCAGGGTCGCCATTCAGACCTCGAAAGATCCCGTGGGGGCGCCGATCTTCTACCGCGACGTGCCGTTGATGCCGACGGAAACCGAGAAGGGGGTCATCAAGCCCATTGTCCCGAGCGCGCTGCCGCTGATCGCCTGGCGGCTGCGCAATATCGGCGAGACGGGCAGCCGGCTGCTGATGGAGCGCCTCCCTACCTGCGCCAACTGCCATTCTTTCTCCCGCGACGGCAGGACCCTGGGCATGGATCTGGACGGCCCGCAGAACGACAAGTCGATGTACGCCATCGCCCCCGTCGCGCCGCAAATGTCCATCCGCAACGAAGACGTGATCGTGTGGAATTCGTTCCCGGGCATGCCGCCAGGGCGCAGGACGATCGCCTTCATGCCGCAGCTTTCTCCGGACGGCCAGTATGCCGTGGCCACCCTAGACGAAGAGGTCTACGTGGCCAATTTCAAGGACTACCGCTTCCTCCAGGTGTTCTACCCGACGCGCGGGATCCTGGCCTTCTACAGTCGAGCCACCGGCGGCATACAGGCCCTGCCCGGCGCCGATGATCCGCGCTACGTGCACACCAACGCGGTCTGGAGTCCGGACGGCAAGTACCTGGTCTTTGCCCGCGCCGAAGCCAGGGACGCCTATCCCGAAGGCCGCAAGCTGGCCCAATACGCCAATGATCCAAACGAGACCCCGATCCGCTACGATCTTCACCGGATTCCCTTCAACGCGGGCAGGGGCGGCCGGCCGCAGCCGATCGCCGGCGCCTCGCGGAACGGCATGAGCAACGCCTTCCCCAAGGTTTCGCCTGATGGGCGCTGGATCGTCTTCGTCGGGTGCCGCAACGGCCAGTTGATGCGTCCCGACGGTCAGCTCTACATCGTCCCGGTGGAGGGCGGCCGGGCGCGGCGGATGCGCTGCAATACGCCGCTCATGAACTCCTGGCACAGCTTTTCGCCCAATGGCCGCTGGCTGGTCTTTGCCTCGAAGAGCCGCTCGCCCTACACGCAGATGTTTCTGACGCACCTGGATGAGGCGGGCAATGACAGCCCCGCCATCCTGATCGAGAACGCCACCGCGGCCAACCGCGCGGTGAACCTTCCCGAGTTCGTCAACCTCCCGCCGGACGGCTTGTTGAACATCGACGTTCCGGCCGCCGAGTTCTACCGGCTCTTCGACCGCGCCTGGGAGCTGGCGGAAAAAGGCCAGTACCAGGCGGCCATCGCCGAATGGAAGAGGGCTCTGGAAATCAGCCCCGACGACGCCAAGGCCCACAACAATTTCGGGGCCGTTCTCTGGCGTCAGGGTGCCTTCGAGGAAGCGATCGCGCACTACCGCAAGGCTCTGGAGGTCAAGCCCGGCTACGCGGAGGCCCGCAACAACCTCGCCGTCGCCTTGCTCCAGCAAGGAAGACTCGATGAAGCGATTGCGCAGTTCCAGAAGGCTTTGGCGGTCAAAGGGGAGTCCGCGGAGCTCCACAACAACCTGGGGCGCGCCCTGGCCGACAGAGGAAAGCTCGACGCCGCCATCGAACATTGGCGGAGGGCGCTGGCGATCAACCCCAGGTACGCCGAGGCTTACAACGACCTCGGGACGGGCTTGTTCCGAAAAGGCAAGCTGGATGAAGCGATCGCCGAGTGGCAAAAGGCCATCGAAATCAACCCCCAGTTCGCTCCGGCCCGCTACAACCTCGGGCGCGGGCTGGCGCAGAAGGGAAGGTGGAGCGAGGCGCTGGCGCAGTGGCGCCAAGGTCTCCGCCTCGAGCCCAACCAGCTTCCGGTTCTGAAGCAGACGGCCTGGGTGCTGGCGACCTGTCCCGAAGCATCGGTTCGAAACGGCGCTGAAGCCGTCGCGCTCGCCGAGCGGGCGCTCCAGCTCTCGGGTGGAAGAGAACCGGCCATTCTCGACACGCTGGCCGTCGCCTTCGCCGAGGCGAGCCGGTTTCCGGAAGCCGTCCAAACCGCGCGCCGGGCCCTGGTCCTCGCCGCGGAGCAGAACCAGCAGCCTTTGGCGGAAGCTCTGAAGGCGAGGATTGCGCTGTACGAAGCCAAGACTCCCTTCCGGGAGACGCGTCGGGCCTCTACGTCTGGTCCATGGCGGCCATAGCCGCGCCATCGCGAGGTTTTTCGACGCGCGGCTATCCGGCTTGCTTCCGGCTCTTGGCCTTGCCCGCCTGGGAGGCCATAGGCTTCTTCGGCGCGGGCCGCCGCAGCAGCCGGTTAACCCAGCGCACAAGCTGCTGGACCTCATGGGCGCTCTTGGGGATGACGGCGTCGGCGCCCGTGTTCGCCTCCGTGAGGCCCAGGGCCTCGGCGTAGCCCGAGATCAGAATAATGGGCACGTTCGAGTCCAACTCCCGCACCTTTCGGATCAGTTCCAACCCGTTCATCCGCGGCATCCTATAGTCGGTGATGATCAGGTCGAAGCGGTCGCGGGTGAACTGTTCGAGGGCTTCGACCCCTTCGGTGGCCGTGGTGATCCGGTGGCCCTGCTCCTCCAGCACGGCTTTGCGCGCCAGCAGTCCGAGCTTGTTGTCGTGCACCAGGAGGATCCGCGCAGGGGAAATGGTCTCGGCCACGGCAGGAGTTTTCATAACGGATGAAGGCGACCTTATCAGAGGTGGCGCTGCCCTGTCAACACCGCTGTATCAGCCTGTAAAGACACCAGATTTTGGACTTGACTTCCGGCTCGGGGCGGAGCATAATCAGCCCCCGCGCGCGGCTACTCGACCTCACGCGGCGCGGTGTAGCCGGCCTTGGCCAGGATGGTGTACTTAAGGGCCTTGCCCTTCTCGTCGGTGATCTTCAAGGGCTGCCCTGTGGCCGGGTCCACCAGGTCTACCTTGATCTTGCGGAATTTGCCGTCCCGGGCGGTATTGCTGGGCGCATAGACGAGTTCGTAACGGAAGCGGAGGGCCTCGGAAATGGCCCGGAAAATGCCCGGGAATTCCCCGTAGAACCTGGGGAAGAAGGCCACGCCCCCGGTTTCCCGGGTGAAGGTGCGGAGCTGGTTGTCGGCCTGCAAGAAGTCCAGCCGCTGGATCGAGCCCAGCATCCCGTAAGCGTCGTAATACTCCCGCAAGGCCTGCATCAGGCCGATCGCGTAGATGGGGACGTTGGCGTTCTGAAGTATCTTCCGCGTCTTGTCGAAGGTGAGCTTGCTGAAGGTGTCGATCCCGGAGGAGATCAGCACGATAGCCTTGCGCCCCTCGATACCCGACATGCGATCCGCCGTGTCGGTGAGGGCGTCGAACAGGTTGGATTCCGAGTAGGCCGCCATCTGGAGCCGCCGCATGGCCTCGTAAGCAGCGCGCTTGTCGGTGGAGAAGTCCGAGAGGATCTCCGGGCGCATGTCGTAGGCCACCACGGCCACGTAATCTTCCGGCTTGAGCGTCTCCAGGAAGCCGTAGGACGCGGTCAGCGTCTGATACCAGGTTTCGGTCCAGAAGCGCTGAAAGAGGTTGCTGAACTCGATCACCAGGGCCACCGTCATGACGGCCTCGCCGGTGGCGAACCCGGTGACCTGCTGCGGAACGTTGTCTTCGAGGACCCGGAAATTCCCTCGGGGGATTCTCGGTATGGGGACGCCCTGGTTGGTGAGCACCGCCACGTCCACGCTCACGGTGGTGACATCGGACTTGAAAGTCGGCACGCCCTCCGGCAGCGGTTGGCCCTTGCGGGGGAACCGGGAGGGGATCTTGGGACCTTCCGGCGTCTCGGGCGTTTCCTTCTTGCGGGGCTTGGCGACGGTCTCGCTGCCCTCCCTGCGGGGACCCTGCTGGGCCCAGAGCAACCCGGCCGCCAGCAGAACTGTCAGCATGGACGAGATTTTCATGGTGTCCCCTACCAGCCAGGATACAACGAACGCTGCCCGATCAGTGGATCCGGCGGTCGCGGTTCGGGTCGTGCTTCCGCAGGTAGACCCGGAATCTCCTCCGAGAGCGGGCCAGCTTCCAGTCCCGGTAGCGGCGTCTGACGCCGCTCAGCAGGTTCAGCCGTGGCAGCCGCATTCTCAGGTAGAGGTAGCCGAAGATCATCCCCCCCAGGTGAGCCACGTGGCTGACTCCGGTGCCGCCCTCGAAGGAACTCAGGAAGGCTATCGCTCCGATGATCATCACGAAGTACTTGGCCTTCATAGGGAACAGGAAGCTGAACAGCACCACGCGGTCCGGATACAGCATCCCGAAGGCCAGCAGCAAGCCGTAGACGGCGCCGGAAGCCCCGATGGTCCGGCTGCCCATCCCCCCGAACAGGGCGCTGGCCGCGATCACGCACAGGCCGGCGCCCGCCCCGCACAGGAAGTAGTACTCCAGGAAGCGTCTCCGGCCCCAGTCACGCTCCAGGTCCATGCCGAACATCCACAGCGTCAGCATGTTGATCAGGATGTGCCACAGCCCTCCGTGGACGAACATGTAGCCGACCAGTTGCCACAGGTAGCCTTTCCCGAGCACCTCGCGCGGTATCAGGCCCAGGACACGGAAAGGGTCCCGCCCCCAGACCAGCATGGCCAGGTAGTCCAACACGAAGACGGCGACGTTAGCAATGAGCAGCCACTTCACCGCCGGAGGCAAATAGCTCGAGTAGTTCGAGCGGGTCCTGGTGTAGTACATGGGAGGCGCGGGCCTTATCTGTCAGAATAGCAGATGCGGGGAGGTCCTGCCGATGGGGAGGCTGCATCGTATTTCCGTGCACCCGCGCGGCATTCTCCGCGGAATGCTCGAGGCGGTTCGGGGTCGCGAGCAGTTGCTGGTGCGGCCCGGCGAGCCGCTGCCTCTGTTGCTGCTCAGCTTTCCCCGCGGGCGTCTGGCCGTGGCGCGGGAGACCGAGGTGGCCTACACGCACGTTTTTCCCAGGTTGCGTGCCGACACCCGCGCCCCGTATGAGCGGGTGCTGGCGTTGCTGCCCTCTCTGGTCGTGGTCCTGCTGCGCTCTTTCAACCCCTGCGGCTGCCTGGGGCACCACCATCCCCGGGGCGCCGAATCCCGCCTGACCCGGCGTCTGGCCGGCGAGTTGGGACGGTCGGTGGCGGAGATCGATCTGGCCTATGACGGCATCCGGTCCTGGCGGCCTCAGCCGCTCTCGGAGATGGCCACGGGAGAACCTGCGGGCCGGCTGGCGGCGACCCATTTTCAGGCTGGCGTGCTGGCCGTTATGCTGCACGAGTTCGAGCATCTGGCCCTTCCGGAAAGCTCCGAGGCCGAGGCCCGCGCGCGGAGCAACTGGTTCTACTCAATGGCTATGCAGGAGCTGGTGGCCGAGGAATACGGCGCCGTCTACGGCATGGCCTCGCCGCTGCCGCCACGGCCGTAGCGATTGAGGCGCGAGGCGCAGGTCTGCAACAGCACCGCCAGTCCCACCCACACCTGCCAGTGCGAGAACAGACCTCTGGAGATGGCGAACTGTCCGGCTAGATTCAGGTCGGCGGCCAAACGCCAGCAGCCCAGCACTAATGCCATCGCCGCCGCCGGCGTCAGCAAGGCCCCCGCCGCCCAGGCCAGCCCGCGCACACGGGCGAGCTTCCGGGTCAGCTCCGGTTCCAGCCTGACACGGACTCGCACGCTCATGAGGGAAACCCCGTCGCCTGATTCCAGCTTACCAACTTTTGCGCTACGCTGTGTGTTGGCACTGGAATCTCATCGGAAGGAAAGGACCAAAACTGTAGCCATGCGGAAGATCAAAGTTGCTGTCATCGGCACCGGTTTCATGGGCCGGGTCCACACGGAGGCTATTCGCCGGCTGGGCAACGTGGAAGTGGCCGCAGTGGCCGACGTGACCGCGGATCTGGCGGAGCGCTTCGGGCGGCAGTTCGGGGTGGAGCGCGCCACGGGCGACTACCGCACGCTGCTGGCCGACCCGGGGATCGAAGCCCTACACGTCTGCACTCCCAACGCCCTGCACTGCCCCATTTCCAAGGAAGTCATGCTGGCCGGCAAGCACGTCCTGTGCGAGAAGCCCCTGGCGCTGTCCTCAGCGGAAGCCCGTGAGCTGGTTGACGTCGCTAAAGCCACCGGCGCCGTCAACTGCCTCAATCACAACCTGCGCTACTACCCGGTTGTGCAGCACATCCGGCAGATGGTAGCGGGCGGCGATCTTGGGGAGGTGCTGGTGGTCCAGGGCACCTACTCGCAGGACTGGCTGCTCTATGACACGGACTGGAACTGGCGCATCGACGCCAAGGAGAACGGCCCGCTCCGGGTGATGGGCGACATCGGCTCGCACTGGATGGACATGGTCCAGCATCTGACCGGCCTGAAGATCACCTCCCTGTGCGCCGACTTGCAGATCTTCCATAAGACCCGCAAGCGGCCCAAGACGGCGGTGGAGACCTTTGCCGGCAAGACGCTGCGCCCGGAGGACTACGACGAGATCCCTATCGAGACCGAGGACTTCGGCGCGGTGCTCGTCCGCTTAGGCGAGCGCGCCCGCGGCGCCTTCACGGCCAGCCAGGTGAACACGGGCTGCAAGAACCGCCTGCAAATGGAGATCTACGGCACCAAGGCCGGGGTCATCTGGAACCAGGAGCGTCCCGACGAGCTGTGGGTCGGCCAGCGCAACACGCCCAGCTACCTCATCATCAAAGACCCGGCCCTGCTGGCCGAGAAGGCGCGGAGCTTTGCCGACCTGCCCGGCGGCCACAGCGAGGGCTACGACGACGCCCACAAGCAGGTTTTCCGCCGCTTCTATCAGCGGGTGGCCGACCGCTCCGCCCCGATCGATTACCCGACCTTCGCCGATGGCCTGCAAATGATGCAGCTTCTGGAGAAGGTGCTGGAGAGCCACCGCCAGCGCGCCTGGGTGGAAGTGTAACTACCTCTGCCTGCCCAGCCGGTGGTCTGACTGTGAGGGGACTATCGGTGGCCTAACTCGCGCGGAACCAGCGCCGGGCGCCGAGAAGGGCAATTCCAGCGAGCGCCAGGCACCACGTGCCCGGCTCCGGGATGGCGCCCTCGTAAGAAGAGATACGGAACGCAGCCGTCACGTCCGTATCAGTCTCCCACGAACCCGCACCTTGCCGCCGCGCGATAGACGCGGTGTGGCCGATCGAGTTGAAGTTCCAGGCGGCCCACGTCGCGTCGGTCGGCGTGCCGGCTATCAGCCAGTACTGTGTGCCGCCGGTGAGAAGCGGGTGGAGCACCGAACTGCCAACCAAGAGTGGGTTGTAGCTGCCGAATGAGCCCATGGCGTTCGAGAAAGCCCAGCTCTCAATCACCGTGCCAGGCTCGCCGGACGAGTCGGTCATCAGCCAGACGAGCAGCTCGTTAGGTCCGCTAACGAGGCCGATCGCTACTTCGACCTGGTCCAACGTGACGGTCGAAGCCGGGGCAAACGCGTTGCCTTGGGAATAGGCAACCCCCGCGTAGCCAAGTGTATATCCGATGCCGGTTTGATAGGCGTCCCCTGGGCCGAACGTGTTGACAATCACGCCGCTATCAGCAGGAACCGCCGCGACTGCCATGAGCAGCAACAAGACCGGGTAGTGACGCATCCAGCTTCTCCTTGTTTCCATCCGTGCCATTCTAACCGATCATGGAGCCCGGCGCAAGAGCAAAGCTGCGGTCGCCGGTACTGGTACCGCGCGCTGGCTGGCCAGCACGAATGCTTACCCGACTCCGCCCGCGGCCTCGGCGACGCCGATGCCGGCGTCCGCCATCTCCTTCAAGCGCATGGCCGGCAGGAAGTCAGCGTCGTTGTATAGCTCCATCAAGGTGCTCTTGTCCACCGGCCCTAGCTGGCCGTCGGCGATCGCCTCGCCGTGGCCGAGGCTCCAGGCGTTCTGCCAAAGCATGGCCAGCACCAGGCAGCCGTCAGCCATCGTCTCGACGGTCCGCTCGCCGAGCACTTGCCACATGTAGGAGGCGCGGGCGCGGCCGTCGGCGGCGTTGAAGGCCTCGAGGATGTCCTGGGGCGGAAGCTGTCCGAGCGTCCGGCGCATCAGGTCCACCGCCGCCACCGCGGCGGCGTGCCCGTCGCTCACCTCGCCCTGAGCTGCCGAGCCGCCCAGTTGGGTGTTGACGCCGGCAATCATCTCGGCGGCAAAGCGGTTCAACATGGTGTCCTCGTAGATGGCGTGGACCCTGGTCTCCGCCTCGCTGGCGCCGTGGTGCAGGCGCGAGATGTGCAGCGGCTGGCAGGCATCGCCCACGTAGTGGGCCAACACGCCGGCGGCGCAGATGTACTCGGCCACCTTGCCCTGGCGAACGAAGGTTATCATCTCGTCGAAGATCTGCCAGATGCGGAAGGGCAGGGCGCCGCGCCGGGGGACGTCGAAGCTCAGGCTGTCGTAGAACTCGCCCCACAGGCGGGCGTTGACCTTGGCCGGGTCCGCGCAGATGCTCAGCAACGTCTGGCCGCGGAAGTCGCCCTGACCTTCCTCATCCATATCGGTGAAATGGTTGGTCGCGTCCTTCTTGCGGCTGTTGCGCCAGACCAGGTCGGGCACGTCGGCCAGGGCGATGAAATGCGGGCCCATCTTGGGCAGGTCGCCGCTGGAGATGGCTGTGTCGTCAAACGAAATCCGGTCCAGGTTGGCGGCCAGCAACTGCCTGAGCCGCGGGTCGGGCGCCAGATCACAGGCCTTGGCGGCGATCTTGTAGTGGCCCACCTTACCCCAATACTCGTTTAGGCCGATGTTCCAGTCGCGGACAACCTCGACGTCGAGCAGACGGCAAGCGGTGCTCAGGCAGGTGGCCAGCGCGAATCGGAGGCCGACCTCGCCGCCGGGACTCATCAGCTTCTGGCCGCCCCACTGCACGGCGATGGGCCGCAAACGACGGGCGTGAGCGCCGGCTTCGCCCGGGCTGTTGCGCGCTTCAGCCGGCGAGTAGCCGGGGTCGAAACACCACAACGTGCCCGAGTCGCCTGGGCGGGTATTGAGCGTCGCCTGGCCGGAGCGGCAGCCGATCAGCAGGTCGGCCACGTAATCGACGCCGCCGATGGAGCGGTAGCGGTAGAACAGCGCCTGGATCTCACCGATCAGCTCGCCGGAGGCGCCGCCGAAGGCGCGCACCGGACAGCCGATCAGGTCAAGCGAGATGGTGTTGGTGTTCAGGTCCACCGGCGTGCGCAGTTCTCCGATGCCGAACACCTGGGCCGTCCAGCGGCTGACCTCATCGACCCGGATGAGGCCGACGTCCAGATTGACCTGCACCTTCTGGCCCGGCCAGCCTGGGTAGACGTCTTCGAAGGCCAGCTTGCCGACCTGCTTTTCGTCGCTGACCCCGATTTGCTGCCGCTGCCCGCGGATGATGGATTCCACTTGCTGGCCCGCCCGGCCGGTCACGTGACGATTGGTGAGGGCATAGGTGACGTTGCCGTCAGTGACCAGGCAGCCGATCGAGCCGACGTGCTGCTCGCCCTGCACCTCGATGAGCAGCGGATAACCGCCGCCGATCAAGTCGCTGGGGAAAGCCAGGTTGGCCAGCGGCGAGGCGGCCTCCTCCTGCGGTTCGACGGCCACGACGCAGGTGGGGACAATGCGCCCGTCGGGCAGGTACAGGAACGGCGGCACGAGCTCATCCGCACTGCCGAGCTTGTCGGGCTTGCTCCAGGCACCAACAAATACCAGCACGCAGGGCCAGGACCAGGGCTTGACCACCGAGTTGGCCAGCGTGCGTGGGGTGCCCTTGCCGCGTGGGGCGGCCCTCTCGGGATTCCTGGCGTTGGGGTCTTTCGCGCGAATCCGGAACCGGCCGATGGCTGTGGCCACCACGTTTTCCATCGAGCTGAGGAACACGTGGTAGGCCTCACGGGCTTCCAACAAGTCCTTGACCGATAGCGACCGGAAATCTCTTTTCGGCGGGAAGTATTTCATGGTTCCGCCCTCCGTCTGGTTGAAGAATACCACAGAGTATTCACGCCGGGGAGAGACTTCGGTTCGAATTAGCTCTGTAAACCAGGCGGGTTGGAACCCTCCGCCGCCCCCTCCGCCGCCCGCACCAGCTCCCACAGGCAGCGCCCGCAACGGTTGGGGCAGGGCGGAAAATCTTGGTCTGCGGTGAAGCTGGCGGGGCGCTTGCACACGCTGCACCAGTAAATGCCAGTGACGGGAACCTTGTTTCCGGGCTTGTGTCTCATGCTTGAGCGGCTCCTAGGATGATGTCTGCGAGCTGAGCGAGGCTGTCTACCACCACATCCGGCGGTTCGGCGGCCAGGGTTTCGGGCTGGAAGCCGTAGGTGACGCCGCAGACCTTCACGCCGGCATTGCGCGCAGTGCGGACGTCGATGGCGCTGTCGCCCACGATCATCGCCCGCTCCCGCTCCACACCCAGCTCAGCCAGCAGCGTCTCCACGCCCACCGGGTCCGGCTTCTTCTGCTCGAAGCTGTTCCCGCCGTAAATCCTGGCAAAATACCCCTCCAAGCTCAGGCCTTCCAGTATCGCCTGGCTGACTCGCACCGGTTTGTTGGTCAGCACGGCCATCTGCACGCCGGCGCGGGAAAGCCGTTCGAGCGCCTCTCGCACCCCCGGATACGGGCGTGTGCAGTCCAGCTTGTGCTCGCCGTAATAGGCCAGGAAGAACTCCAATGCCCGCGCGAGCTCCTCCTCGCTGGCCTCCGGCCCCAGCACCCGGCGGATCAGCGTGGGCGCCCCATCGCCCACGTAGGAGGAAACCAGTTGCTCATCCAGCGCCGGCAGGCCCATGCGGGCGCGCGTCGCGTTGACCGCGTTGGTCAGGTCTTGCTTGGTGTCCACCAGCGTCCCGTCCAGATCGAAGATCAGCAGATCCACGCCGCCGCTCACAGCTCCTGCCCGCCCAGGCCGCGGATTCCTTTCTTCATCATCTCGGCCCAGGCCTCCCGGACCTTCTCGTAGCTCTGCCGGAAACCCTCCTTCAGCTCGTAAGGAGCCGCGGCCGCCATCACGCGGGCCGCGTCCACCACATAGGGAGCGAGTCTGGATTCCACCACCGAGCGCGGCGGCGGCTTGCTGGTGAAGGCCATCAGCACCATCACGATCACTGCCGAAATCACCGCCGCGCGCGCCAGGCCGAACACCCCGCCCAGCAGCCGGTTCAGCCAGGATAGGTGCACCCACTTCAACAGCTTCTCCAGAATCCAGGTCACCAGCGCCCCGGCCAGCAAGATGCCGCCGAAGATCATGAAGAAGCCCAGGGCGTTGGCCAACTGCTTCGAGCTCAAGTAAGGTTGCACCAGGGCGCCCGCGCTGCCGTAGAACCACAGGCCGCAGACCACCGCCAGCACCAGCGCCACCAGCCCTATTACTTCGCGGGCCAGCCCCGCGCGCAGCCCGCCGATCACTGACAGCAGAATGACCAAGCCGAATACGATGTCCAGCCAGTTCATGGTCCTCTCCGTAGGATAAGACTCCTGTCTTGTCTGGCAAGTCGGGAGACTTACCCTACCAATTCTCGCCCGGTAAGCGCCCGGTAGGCCTCCTTGTATTTCTCGCTGGTCCGGGCCGCCACCTCCGGCGGCAGCGGGGGCGCCGGCGGCTGCTTGTTCCAGCGGATTGACTCCAGGTAGTCGCGCACGTACTGCTTGTCGTATGACGGCTGCGCCCCCCCCGGCCGGTAGCTCTCCGCCGGCCAGAAGCGCGAGGAATCCGGCGTCAGCACCTCGTCGGCCAGCAGCAGCCCGCCTTCCACCCGGCCGAACTCGAACTTGGTGTCCGCGATCAGGATGCCACGGCTCTCCGCGTAGGCGGCCGCCCGCTGGTAGATCTCCAGCGTCAGGTCGCGTAGTCGGAGCGCCAGCTCGTTGCCCACCTGGCTGACTACCGCCTCGAAGGATATGTTCTCGTCGTGGCCCGTCTGCGCTTTGGTGGCCGGCGTGAACAACGGCGCCGGCAGCCGGTCGCTCTCGCGGAGGCCTGCCGGAAGGCGGATCCCGCACAGGCTGCCGGTCTGCCGGTAATCCTTCCAGCCCGACCCCGCCAGGTAGCCCCGCGCCACGCATTCCACGTCCAGCATTCGCGCGCGCCGGACCAGCATCGAGCGGCCCTCCAGTTGGTCCCGGTAGCGCGGCAGCGGCTCCGGATACTCCTCCACCGAGGCCGTCAGGAAGTGCGTGGGCACAACCTCCCGCAAGAACTCCAGCCAGAAGATGGAGAGCTGCGTCAGCACGCGGCCTTTGTCCGGGATCCCGGTGGGCAGCACGTAGTCGAACGCCGAGATGCGGTCCGTGGCTACGATTAACAGCCGGTCGCCCAAGGCGTAGATGTCCCGAACTTTGCCCCGGGCCAGAAGCTCCAGGCCGGGGAGATTGGTCTCGCGGATGGTTTCAATGCTCGTCATGGGCCTCTGTCAGATTACGCCGGTGAAGTATCCCCTATTATACTGGGTGGACGCATGAGACTCTCCATTCTCATCCCGGTCTACAACGAGCGGACCATGGTGGAGCGCTGCCTGGCGCAGGTGCTCAGCGTTCCCCTGCCGGAGGAGATGGAGCGGGAGCTGGTCGTCGTGGACGATTGCTCCACCGACGGCACCACCGCGATTCTGGAGCGCCTGGCCGCCAGCCATCCTGCCATCCGCCTCATCCGGCACGCGGTCAACCAGGGCAAGGGCGCCGCCGTGCGCACCGCCATCGAGCAGGCCACCGGAGACTTCTCGATCATCCAGGACGCCGACCTGGAGTACGACCCCGGCGACTACCCTCTCCTGTTGCGCCCCCTGCTGGACGGGCACGCCGACGCGGTCTTCGGCTCCCGTTACCTGGCCGGCGAGCAGCGCCGCGTGCTGCCCTTCTGGCACTCCCTCATCAATAAGGGTCTCACGATGCTCTCCAACATGTTCTCCAACCTCCACCTCACCGACATGGAGACCTGCTACAAAGCCTTCCGCACCGACCTGCTCAAGAGCCTACCCATCCGCTCGAACCGCTTCGGCTTCGAGCCTGAGATCGTTATCAAGGCGGCCAAGCGCAAGTTCCGCATCTACGAGGTCCCCATCAGCTACCACGGGCGCACCTACGAGGAAGGCAAGAAGATCGGCTGGAAGGACGGGCTGGCGGCGCTGGGCGCCATCCTGCGGTTTTGGGCCATCGATGACCTGTACTCGCAGCCCTACGGGCGCGGCCTGTTGAACAACCTGACCGGCACGCCCCAGTACCTGAACTGGGTGGCGCGCCTGTTGCGGCCTCACCTGGGCGACACGGTGCTGGAGATCGGCGCCGGCATCGGCAGCTTCGCCGGGCGCCTGATGGGGCGGCGCCTCGAGTACGTGGCGGCCGAGAAAGACCCGCTCTACCTTCACGCCCTGCGCAACCGCTTCCTGCGCACCCCCAACGTGCGCGTCCGCGCCCTGGACCCGGCGGCGCCGGAGCTGGGCGACCTCGAGCGGTACTTCGACACGGTGCTGTGTTTGAACGTGCTGGAGTACCTGGAGGACCCCGCGGCTACCGTCAGGGCACTCTGCTCCGCCTTGAAGCCGGGCGGCGCCTTGCTGGTGCTGGCGCCGCAGGGGCCTGCGCTGTATGGGCCGATTGACCGCACGCTGGGACACAAGCGCCGCTTCGGTGTTCAGTCGCTGCGGGAGCTAGTGGAAGCAAGCGGGTTGCGGGTCGAGAGGGTTTACCAGGTGAACAAGATCGGCGCGCTGGCCTGGGGCCTTTACGGCGGCCTGCTGCGCCGAAGATCGATCAACAAGCTGTCGCTGAAGATCTTCGACAAGACCGTCTGGCTGTGGCGCCGCCTGGACCCCGTGCTGCCCTGGCCCGGCCTGTCCCTGGTGGTGGTGGCCAGGAAGCAGGAGTAGCGTAGAATGAGGGTGTCATGACCAAGCGGGTGGACGCCGTGTACGAGAACGGAGTATTGCGGCCGTTGGCGCCCCTGCCGCTCGTGGAGCACCAGCATGTCACCGTGACCGTCACGCTTGATTCCACGCCGCCCGAGCGGAGCTACCTGGATATCGCGTTTGTGGAGAAGACCCGGCTGGAGATCTCGACCCTGGAACGCATTCCAGCCCTCGAAGAGGTCCGTGAGATGCTCTCGAGGGACAAGAGTTCCTGGGCGGCGGCCATCGTCGCCGAGCGCGGGGACCGTTTCTGAGTGCCCAGCTACTTCTTCGACTCCAGCGCGCTCTCGGTAGTGAACCCGGAGCAATCCTGACGCCCCCCCGGCCTGTCCCTGGTGCTGGTGGCGCGGAAACAGTAGAAGCGATCGCATTTGGAGGTGCCAGTGGCTAGTGCTCGCATTGACTTCGAGCGCATCGAATGGCAGCCCATGGCTCCAGGTGCTCGCCACAAACCCGTAGAACGCAGTGGCAAGAGGATCCGCTTGGTGGAGTTCACGGATGCTTTCGTCGAGCAGGATTGGTGCGCCAAAGGCCACGTGGGGTATGTACTCGACGGCGAGTTGGAGATCGCCTTTGAGCATCAAACCGTTCGGCTTGCGCCTGGAGACGGTTTTGTGATTGAAGGCGGTGGCGCCGAGAAGCACAAGGGCAAAGCCCTCGGACCGGTCGCCAGGTTCGTACTGGTCGAGGATGTCTAGCTGGCGTTTGCCCAAGCCCCAGTTACTCGGAGGTCATCTGTGTCATCACGTCAACTCATTTCCACTGGTAGTGCTTATGAGCCGCGTGTCGGCATGTCCCGCGCTGTCCGCGTCGGGCGCCATGTCGCTGTTGCCGGCACAGCGCCGATCGGCTCGGACGGAAAAACGGCTGCGCCAGGCGACCCCGCAGGCCAAGCCAAGCGGTGCCTTGAGATCGTACAAACCGCTCTTGAGAAAGCGGGGGCCAAGCTTTCCCATGTTGTGCGGACACGCATACTGCTAACGCGTATCGCGGACTGGGAGAAGGTGGCGGCGGTACATGGTGAGTTCTTCCGGGACATCCGGCCGGTGAGCACCGTTATGCAGGTGAGCCGGTTCATAGACCCGGACTGGCTTGTTGAGATTGAAGCCGATGCAGTGATCGAAGACTGAGCCAGAATGGTCTGTGACTTCGTGGGGCGGGCGCCCTCGCCCGCAGCGGAGCCCCCAGGCTCCGCTCTGGCCGAACCAGGGGGTTCGGCGCGGGTCGGGGACCCGCCCTACATGCACCGCCCGCCGCAGTACACTGGAGAAAACCATGGCCTACGCGTTCAAACACTCGATTTGCAGCGAAGTCTTCGATAAGTGGCCCTTTGCGGAGGCCTGCCGGGCGGTGCGCCAGGCCGGCTACAGCGGCTACGAGATCGCTCCTTTCACCCTGGCCGAGGATCCGGCGGCCATTCCCGCCGCCCAGCGGCGCGAGTACTCCTCCATCATGGCCGCCGAAGGGCTCACCTTCGTGGGCCTGCACTGGCTGATGGTCAGCCCGAAGGGCCTGCACGTGACCACGGCGAACAGGGCTTTGCGCGAGCGGAGCTGGCAGTACGTTCGTCAGCTTGTCGATCTCTGCGCCGACCTCGGGCCAGGAGGCGTCATGGTCTTCGGTTCCCCCAACCAGCGCGCCTCCACCGGCGGCCTGAGCCGCGCCGAAGCGACCAAGCATTACATGGACGGGCTGGCCAGCGTGGCGCCCCACGCTCTCGAGCGCGGCGTCACCGTGCTGGTCGAGAACCTACCCGTTCAGCAGTGCGACGTGGTGACTTCGCTCGCCGAAGCGGCCGGCATCGTGCGGCAGCTCGACACTCCTTCCATCCGCACCATGTTCGACTGCCATAATGCCGTCAACGAGACCGAGCCGCACGCCGTCCTGGTGGACCGCTACTTCGAGCTGATCCGCCACGTCCACCTCAACGAGCTGGACGGGAGGCATCCCGGGACCGGCGACTACGACTTTCTGCCGCTCCTTGAAGTGCTAGCCCGACGCGGTTTCACCGGCTGGCTGTCGGTGGAAATCTTCGACTTCAGCCCCGGCGCTGAGAAGATCGCCCGGGACTCCCTGCGTTACATGGAGTCAGTGATCGCCAGGCTGGCCTCATGAGCCGATACATCGTCACTGGCGGCGCCGGCTTCATCGGCTCGGCGCTGGTCCGCGGCCTGCTGGCGGAAGGCGCCGGCGAGGTCAGCGTCATCGACAACCTGCTCACCGGGAGGGAGGAGAATCTCGAAGAAGTGCGCGCGCGGGTGGATCTCCACCGGGCCGACATCCGCGACTGCCCAGCCATTGCGTCGCTGGTGCGCGGGGCGGAAGTTGTGTTCCACCTGGCCGCCATCCCCTCGGTCCCGCGCTCGATCAGCGACCCTGTGCCCTCGCACGAGACCAACATCGACGGTACGTTCCACGTGTTGCGGGCCTGCGCCGAGGGCGGGGTGCGCCGCGTGATCTACGCCGCCTCCTCCTCCGCTTACGGGGACACGGAGGTGCTCCCGAAAGCCGAGACCATGCCGCCGCAGCCCTTGTCGCCCTACGGCGTGCAGAAACTGGCGGGCGAGCATTACGCGCGAGTGTTCTACCCGTGCTTCGGCCTGGAAACCGTTTCGCTGCGCTTCTTCAACGTCTACGGGCCGCGGCAGGACCCTTCCAGCCCTTATTCCGGCGTGATCTCGGTGTTCATGAAGGCTCTGCTGGAGCGGCGCTCCCCCACGATTTTTGGCGACGGCGAGCAGTCGCGCGACTTCACCTTCGTCGCAGACGCGGTCCAGTTGTGCCTCCAGGCGGCTCGCGCCCCAGGCGTGGCCGGAAAGCTTTACAACGGCGGCGCGGGCGGCCGCTACACGCTGAATTGCGTATGGGCGGTGCTCCAGCAGCTCGAGGGGGTTTCGCTGCCGGCGGTGTACGGCCCACCCCGGGCCGGAGATGTGCGTCACTCCCAGGCCGACATCGCCGCTGCCGGAAGGGACCTGGGCTATACGCCCCGCTTCAGTCTCGAGGAGGGCCTGCGGCGGACACTGGAGTGGTACCGGGGCAGGATCTGATGCCGTCTCTTCAGCCGGCCGCGACCTGGGCCAACATTTCGGCGTCGGCCGCGCGCTCCCGTCGTTCTTTCCAGTGCAGCCAGGCCAGGCTGATGACCCGCAGCACTTCCAGGCGATCGAAGGGTTTCATCAGCACGTCGTAGCCGCCCAGGTTCAGCACCTCCGCCCAGAGGTGCTCGTCGGCCAGCCGGGAGGTGACGATCAACAACGGCGCCTCCGGCAGGTGCCCCAGTTCTTCCAACACCCCCTTCCAGGTGTTGTCTGGCATTTCCGACTCGCAGATGACCACCGGTATGGTGTTGCCCCGCAGCACGGCGATGGCCTGCGAGCAGGAATCAGCCCGGTGAATCTTCCAGTTGGAGTGGCTGAACAGGTGCGCCAGGAAGATGTGGTCCTCGTCATGCGGGCTCACCGCCAGCACCGTCACCACCCGATCCGGCCGGAGTGAGCACTCCGTATCCGTTGCCAGACCGGCCCTCGGGACGGCAGGAGCAGGATAGTTGACGGGCGAACTGGCGACCTCCTTCTTGGGGCCTGTGTACATCGATTCTCTCTTCTCTTCGGCACTCATTCACGTCACCTTTAGCCGCCGCTGGCGGGGCAGGGCGAACCGGCGGGGAGGCGCCAAGGGGCTGGCAACTCCATGTTAACGCACAGCTTAGCGGTCGCCACTACGTGAAAGCCCTGAGTCTGCTGCTCGGTTTCCCTTACCGGCGCCCTAGCGATTCCCCCATCAGGTAGTGCCTCGACCGAGGCTTTCTTCTCTGGCTCCGGATCAGAGCGCCGGGGACCGGGCCAGGGCCGGTCTTCGGGTCCGCCGGTCGCCAACGGGGATGCCTGTGCGCCCTGCCGGGGCGGTCCAGTCTTTCCCCCGGCGGATGGACAGGGGAATTTTATTTGGGCAGCAGGGTCTTGCCTTATTGTGGTATAATATTAGATTGCGCTTCGTTGTGGGTTGACATCTGTGGGCAGTGGCCCGGGCCAGCCAGCAACGATGCCATCCCAGTAGGCGGGACTAGTAATGCACGGAGGCAAGACGCCCTTTTGGGTGAGGTGGTTGGGCTCGGCAGGGACAGCGTTCTTTGCCGGAGCCATTACTGCGTTTATACTAGCCGCGGGCATACGATTGTTGGCTCCCCCGTTGGGCGCCTGGGACTACTTGATCCTGGAAATGACGGGTTTGGCCCTGATTGGAATGATCTTTCCAGTGTTCTGGGATGAGCCGGCGTTGTTCTGGGGATTGGCCTGCGCGGTGGGGCTGGTTGCCGCGAGACTGGCGTTGACGCCCCTGGTCTACGCCCAGCCTTTTATCGAGCCGCTCTTAGCCAGCCATCTTCCGCGTGCCGCGCTGGGCTTTACCGTGACCGCCTTGGGCGCGTACGGAATGCGCCACCACATCGGATAGCCAAGGCCTGCTCCGTCGGGGGCAGGGCCGGGGCTCAGGGGGCCGTGGGAGGCTGCGGTGCGGGCTCCGGATGCACGGTGACGTCGGCGCCGGGCACAAGCTGCTGGATCACCCGCTCGATTTCCTCGGTCAGGTCGTGCGCCTGCTTCAGCGTCAGGTTGCCGTCCATCAGGATGTGTACGTCGATGAAGTGCTGGGCGCCGGAGGCGCGCAGGCGGACTTGGTGACAGTTGCTGACCTCGGGAAGAGCTTCGACCGCCGCGGTGATCTTCTCTTCCAGGCCTGGAGGGGCCGTGTCCAGCAGCGCATGCACCGTGCGCAGGCCCAGCCGGGAGCCGACCTGGACCACGATCAAGGCCACTAGCAGGGCGGCGATGGCATCCGCATAGTGGAGGAACACCCACTTCGGCACCCATTCGCTCAGCTTCACGCAGCCCAGCCCCAGGATCACCACCCCCGAGCTCCAGATGTCCGTGCTGAAGTGCAGCGCGTCAGCCTCCAGCGCCTGGCTGTTGTACTTTCTGGCGGCCCGGTACAGGACCCGGGAGCGGGACACATCCACCACAATCGAAGTGACCATCACGGCGAAGGACCAGACGTTGACTTCGATCTCGACGCTCTTCACGACGAGCCGCTGGATAGACCCGTAAATGATCCACAAGCAGGTCACCAGCAGCAGGAAGGTCTCCACCAGCGCCGACACGTTCTCGATCTTGCCGTGCCCGTAAAGATGGTCGCGATCCGCCGGCTTGCCGGAGATCCGCACGGCGAAGAAGGTCATCAGCGCGGCCACCAGGTCCAGCCCGGAATGGGCGGCCTCGGCCAGGATGCCCAGACTTCCGGTGGTCAGGCCGACCAGCAGCTTCAGGCCCGTCAGGGCCACCGCGGCCAGCACCGACGAGCCTGCCGCCCAGCGTTTCTCGCGGTCGGCCCTCCGCTCGGTGGTGGGATTCTCCGGCACCTGTTCTTTCAGAGTAAAACACAGGCACGCATGCCTGTGCCACCGGTGGCACAGACTTTCCAGTCTGTGTCTACTGTCCCAGGCCCAGCCGGCAGAGGTGCTGCTCTAGCGCCTGGCGCTCCTCGGCCAGGTAGGCCCGCGTGCGGCGGGTCAGCTCGTCGAAGTCCACTTTATGGGCGTCGAACTCCGGACCATCCACGCAAGCGAAGCGCACCTTGCCGTCCACGGTGACGCGGCAGCCGCCGCACATGCCGGTGCCGTCCACCATGAT
>CAYGVJ010000085.1:0-24651 GCA_964353255.1 uncultured Solibacteraceae bacterium
GGTGGGCGCGACAGGACTCGAACCTGTGACCTCCTGCGTGTGAAGCAGGCGCTCTAACCAACTGAGCTACGCGCCCGGGCCGGCGGGCGAACTTTGATTGTAGTCCAGCGGCCGGCCCCGCCTCAAGCCCCGCACGGTATCATAGCAGTGATGACGCAGGGCGCGACAACGCCGGCGCCGCCGGCGGGGCTGGCCCGGCTCCCGGATCTGGAGGCCGCCCTGGGGACGGCCCTGCGCGGCAAGCCCGAGGCGCTCCGGCTGGCCGTGGTGTGTCTGCTGGCGCGCGGACACCTGCTGATCGAAGACGTGCCGGGTGTGGGCAAGACTACCCTGGCCCAGGCGCTGGCCCGCTCGGCCCGGTGCGGCTTTCATCGCCTGCAATTCACTTCCGACATGCTGCCCAGCGACGTGCTCGGCGTCACCGTTTACAACGCCCAGAGCCAGGCCTTCGAGTTCAAGCCCGGGCCGGTGTTCACCAACTTCCTGCTGGCCGATGAGATCAACCGGACGACGCCCCGGACCCAGTCAGCATTGCTGGAGGCCATGAACGAGCGGCAGGTGAGCATCGACGGGCGATCGTATCCGCTCCCTGAGCCGTTCATGGTGCTGGCCACGCAGAATCCCGTCGAGCACCATGGAACCTACCCACTGCCGGAATCGCAGCTCGACCGCTTCTTCCTCCGTTTGCGCATCGGTTACCCGGAGCGGGCCAGCGAGCGCGAGATCGTGCGCGGAGCGGGAGGCTTCGGGGTGCCCATCCAGCCGGTGCTGGCGGCCGAGGAGGTGCTCGAGTTGCAGGCCTGGGTGAGCCAGGTGACCGTAGACGAGGCGCTGGTGGACTACATGCTGGCCATCGTCGAGAAGACGCGCGGGCACGAGTGGCTGGCGCTGGGAGTGAGCCCGCGCGGGGCGCAGGCGCTCTACCGGGCCACGCAAGCCCTGGCGATGATCGAAGGGCGCGATTACGCCACGCCGGATGACGTCAAGCGGCTGGCCGTGCCGGTGTTCGCTCACCGCGTGGTGGTGAACACGCGTGCTGCGCTGGCCGCGCGCGGCGCGGACTCGAGCGACCGGATTCTCGAAGAGATCCTCACCCAGGTGGAAGTGCCGCTGTAGCCGGTTCGGCATTATGAAGACCGCCATCATCGGCCTGCCGCAGGCGGGGAAGACCGCGCTGTTCACCATCCTCACCGGGGTGCACGAAGCCGCGCGGATGGGTTCGCTGGCGGTGCGGGTCGGGGTGACCAGGGTCCCGGACCGGCGCTTGGAGGCCGTGGCCGCGCTGTACCCGCGCGCCAAGGTGACTCCCGCCACGCTGGAGTATCTGGATTGCCCGGCCATCTCGAAGGAGGCGCTGCGCGACCCCGGCTACCTGGCCAGCCTGCGCCTGGCGGATGTCTTCGCGCACGTCCTGCGGGCCTTCGAGGACGGCCGGGTGCCGCACGAGATGGGCTCCGTAGACGCGCGGCGCGATCTGGAGCACGTCGAGACCGAGCTGATCCTGAGCGACCTGGTGGTGGTCGAAAAGCGCCTGGAGCGCCTGGAGAAGGACCGCAGGAAGATCAAGGACCCGGAGCTCGACCGGGAACACGAGGCGCTAGAACGAGCCAAGGTGCAGCTCGAGGCCGGCGCGCCGCTCCGCCAGCTCTCGCTCGGCGCCGACGAGGAGAAGCGCCTGCGGGGCTTTCAGTTCCTTTCGCAGAAGCCGGTGCTGTGCGCGCTGAATCTGGGCGAAGCGGACGCGCCGCGGCTGCATGAGCTGGAGAGCGAGTTTCGCGAGCGGGTTCTTGCCGGGCGGGCGCGGATGGCGGTGGCGGGCATCTGCGGGCGGATCGAAGCCGAGCTGGCCGAGCTCCCGCCCGAGGAAGCGCAGGAGTACCTGGCCAGCTACGGCCTCGCGGAATCCGGCCTGGAGCGGCTGGTCTCGGCCACTTTCTCCCTGCTGGACCTGATCTCCTTCATCACGGCCAGCGAGCCAGAGGTGCGCGCCTGGACGCTGCCCGCGGGCTCGACGGCGCTGAAGGCCGCGGGCGCCGTGCACACGGATTTCGAGAAGCGGTTCATCCGCGCGGAGGTGATCCCCTGGGAGGCGCTGGTGCGCGAGGGCGGGTACGCGGGCGCGCGGGAGAAGGGCCTGCTGCGCTCGGAAGGCCGGGACTACCTGGTGCGGGACGGAGACGTAATCCTCATTCGCCACGGGTAGCGGTGCGCAGGCGGAACCGCCTGCGCCACGGGGGCAGCAAGCTGGCCGCCGCCACCACCGCGCACAGCGCCACGAACCAGTCGCCGCAGCGGGTGTAGAGCGTCTTCGATTCCAGGTAAGTGAAGCTGGTCCGCACCGCGGCTTCCACATAGGAAGGCAGGGGGCGGTAAACGCGCCCGGCAGGGTCGATAGTGGCCGTGATCCCGTCGTTGGTGGCGCGCAACATCCAGCGGCCGTTCTCGGCGGCCCGCATGCGGGCGATCTTCAGGTGCTGATCGCGGGCCGCGGTGCGCCCGTACCAGCCGTCGTTGGAGAGGTTGACCAAAAGCTGCGCCCCGGCGGCGGCGAATCGCCGTACCAGGTGCGGGAAGACGGCTTCGTAGCAGATGAACGCGCCGATCGGACGGCCCGCCGCCCGCAGCACCACCAAGTCGCGGCCGGGAACGAAATCGCCCACTTCGCTCGAGATCTTCGAGACGAACTGGAAGGGCGCGGGGACGTACTCGCCGAAGGGGACCAGGAAGAGCTTGTCGTAGCGGCCCAGCGGCCGCCCGTCTGGATCCAGCAACAGGGCGGAATTCAGCGGGGCGCCGCGCGCGTCGTGCGGCACTACGTTGAGCAGCAGGTGGGCGCGCGTGCTGCGGGCGACCTCCGAGACCAGCTCGCGGAACCTCGCGTTCTCGTAGTAGTAGGCCGGCAGAGGGACCTCGGGCCAAACCACAAGTTGCGGCGCGCCGCCGCCCTGTTCGGTCGCTGCGCGCAAGGAAAGAAAGGCCAGCCGCTGCTCCATGCGCCGGACCCAAGGCTCGGTCCAGTCAGCGTCTCCGGCAATGTTGGGTTGCACCAGCACGGCGGCCTGTGTGCCGGCGCGGGGAGCCGGCAGGCGCGGCAACAGAAGCAGCGGAGGCAGCAGCAGGAGCCAGGCCAGTTGCCGGCGGCGGCCGAGGCCAGCCGCGGCCAGGGCGGTGCCCAGCATGGCAAAGACGAACGAGAGGCCGTAAACTCCGGTGTAGGGCGCCAGGCGCATCGGCAGTTCCATGTCGATCCCGGCGTTGCCCAGGGCCAGCCAGGCGAAGCCCAGCGGACCGTGCGTTCGCTCGATAGCCACCCAGAGCGCCGGCACGGCCGCCAGCGCCCAGCCCCGCCGCAGTGCGATCCCGCCGAGCACCGCGAAGACCGCCATGTGCAGAGCCTTGAAAATGGCGAACAGCAGCAAGCCGACCCAGCTCCCGGCCGCCGGCAACCCGCCATGGCGCTGCAACACGAATTGAATCCAGTAGCACGTGCCCAGCCACCAGGCCAGGCCCGCGACCCAGCCGAGCAGGAAACGCCGAGCTGCCCGCCGCTCCCGCCCCATGGCTACCAGCAGCGGCCCCAGCGCCACCGCCGCCAGCCAGCTCACATCGAAGCGCGGGAAGGCCAGCACCAGCAGGGCGGCCGTCAGCAGCGCCAGCAGCAGGTTCAGCACGCTCGACCTCCGGCGGCCATGCCCCACGCCGCCTCCGCCAGGTACGAGCTGCGCACCAGGGGACCGCTCAGAACGGCCCGGAAGCCCAGCGCCTGCCCGAACTCGCGCCAGGCCTCGAACTGCCAGGGAGGCACGAAGTCGGCCACCGGCAGGTGGCGGCGCGAGGGTTGCAGGTACTGGCCGATGGTGACAATGTCCACACCGGCCTCGCGCAGATCCCGTAGTGTTTGCTCGATCTCGTGCGGCTCCTCACCTAGGCCGGCCATCAGCCCGGACTTGATCAAGATGCCGCGACTGTGGCGCGCGGCCAGGGTGAGCACCTCTAGCGAGCGCTGGTAGCGGGCCTGCGGGCGCACTTGGCGGTACAGCCGGGGTACGGTCTCGAGGTTGTGAGCGAAGACATCGGGCGCCGCCCCGAGCACCTGCGCGAGGGCCCGCGCATCGCCCGAGAAGTCCGGGACCAGGACCTCGAGGCGGGCTTCGGGAAGGGCCTGCCGGAGCTCGCGCGCGGTGGCGGCGAAGTGTGCGGCGCCGCCGTCTTCAAGATCGTCGCGAGTGACGCTGGTCACGACCACATAGCGCAGCTCGAGGCGGGCGGCCATACGCGCCACGGCGGCGGGCTCGCGGGGGTCTGGGGCCGGCGGCGCCTCGCGCGGGCGAGTCTTCGGGGCCGCACAGAAACCGCACTGGCGCGTGCAGAGGTCACCCAGAATCAGGAAGGTGGTGGTGCCTCGGGCGAAGCACTCGTCGAGGTTGGGGCAGCGCGCCGTTTCGCACACGGTGTGGAGATTCAGGCTGCGCAGCCCACGCTTCAGGGCGTGTACCGCCCCAGGACGCCGCCCCGGCTTGCGGACCCAATCCGGCAGGCGTGGCGGTGATTCCGGCACTCAGTACTTCCGGATGATCGAGCGGAAGCCGATGTGCTCTAGGTCCGCCTTGGTTTTCGCCAGGGCGGCGGAGTCCTTGAGCGGCCCGACCAAAACGCGGAACAGAGTCTCGCCCGGCACCGGCGCAATCAGGGCGGAGAATCCTTTCTTCTTCAACACCTGGACGATCAGCTCGGCCTCAGGCTGCTTGACGGCGGCGACTTGCAGGAAGGTCTGGCCCGGAGGGGGCTCGGCCAGCGGGGTCTGATTGGCCGCGGCGGGAGCCGGTTTGGGAGGCGGACTGACGGGAGGTTTGGTTTCCGCCGGCGCTGGTGCCGGAGGCTTGGCGGGCTCGGGCGTGGCGCTGCGCACCGGCATGGTGCCGCTGGAAGCCACCTGAGCCTCTCCGGGCTGTAGCGAGGCGCCGGCGGGGCCCTCCGCGGCGGGCGCCGCGGGCGGCGCGGAAGCTTCCGTGGGCGCCGGGCGGCCTGAACCCGACGACTCCACGCCGGGCTGCCGGGCCGCGCTCGCCGACGGCGTCTCGGCGAGCGAGTTGCGGCCCACGAAGTAGCCCATCGAAAAGACCACCCCGAACAGTACCATCAGGATAAACACCAGCGTCAGCAACTGCCGGGTGCCGATCGCCAGCTCGAATTCCCCGTCCTCGTTTCTGGCCATGGATCCCGCTTAACTGCTCGTGGGGGCCGCCTTGTTCTGGCCCAGCAACTGGACCAAAGACGACATTATATCGATGGGCAGCGGGAAAACGATGGTGGTGTTCTTCTCAGTGCCGATCTCGACCAGGGTTTGCAGGTAGCGCAGTTGGATGGCCATAGGCTGCTTCTGGATCATCTCGGCGGCATCGGCCAGCCGCTGGGCGGCTAAGAACTCCCCGTCGGCGTGGATGATCTTGGCCCTCTTCTCTCGCTCGGCCTCGGCCTGACGAGCCAGGACCCGGATCATCTGCTCGGCCAGATCCACCTGCTTGACCTCGACCAGGGTGACCTTGACGCCCCACGGCTCGGTGTGCTTGTCCAGCACGGTCTGCAACCGCAAGTTGAGCTTCTCGCGCTGGCTGAGCAGGTCGTCCAGCTCGACCTCGCCCAGCACGCTGCGCAGCGTGGTCTGGGCCAATTGCGAAATGGCGTACAGGTAGTCGGAGACCTCGATGACGGCTCGGGTCGAGTCGATCACCCGGAAGTACACCACCGCGTTGACCTTCACCGAGACGTTGTCGCGCGTGACCACGTCCTGTGACGGCACCTCCCGGGTCTCGACGCGCAGGGAGATGCGCGCCATAACGTCCACGGGCCAAAACACCAAAATGATGCCAGGGCCTTTTGGCTCGGGCAGGACGCGGCCCAGGCGGAAAATCACCCCGCGCTCGTACTCCCTCAGGATGCGGATCGAGGTGAGCAGGTACAACACGATTATCGAAATAACGATGTAGGGAACGGGCATTTCAGCCTCCTAAGTCAGCCGAAGCTGGCTCAACTTTGAGTGTCAGTCCTTGAATGCCGGTGACGCGCACCTGGGCGCCGGCCTCGACCGGCGCCGTGGCGACGGCGTCCCAGTACTCCCCGTGAACAAAAACCTTCCCTTTCGGTCTCAGGGGCGTGTGCGCCACGCCCAGCGCGCCGACCATGCCGGCGCTGCCGGTGATCACCTTGCTGGCCCGGGCGCGGATCACCAGCGAGACCAGGAAAGTGGTGATGATGGCGAAGGGCAACGCCAGGCCCACCGCGGTTGACAAACGAACGCGCATCTCCGGGATGGGACTCTCCACCAGCATCAGCGCTCCCAGCACCATCGCCACCGCGCCGCCCGCGCCCAGAATCCCGTGGGAGGCGATCTTGGCCTCCAGGACGAACAGCGCCAGGGCCAGTACCAGCAAGCCCGCGCCCAGCCAGTTGATGGGCAGCAGGGACAAGCCGGCCAGCCCCACCAGGGCCATAATCGCCCCGGCCACGCCGGGCAGGATCAGGCCCGGCGAGCTGAACTCGATGTAGATGCCCAGCGCGCCCAGCACCAGCAACACCAGGGCCAGGTTGGGGTCGGCCACCGCGCTCATGATTTTCTCCCGGATGGTCTTTTCGTATTCCACCAGCGTGGCGCCCGCCAGGTGGAGCGTCTGTTTCCGGCCGTCAAAGCGGGTGACCTCGCGGCCGTCAAGCTGCCGGATCAGGTCCGCTTCATCGGCGGCGATGAGGTCGATGAGCTTGTTGTCGAGCGCTTCCTTGTCGGTGAAGGACTTGCTCTCGAGCACTGCTTTCTCGGCCAGGGCGCTGTTGCGGCCGCGCTTGGCGGCCATGCTGCGGATCGAGGCGGCAGCGTCGTTCTGGACCTTCTGCCGCATCACCGGGTCCATCTCCTGGCCCAAGAGCACGGGTGCCGCGGCGCCGGTGTTCGTGCCCGGCGCCATGACGGCGATGTCGCCGGCCCCCAGGATGAAGAAGCCCGCCGAGGCGGCCCGGCCCCCGCTGGGGGTGACGAAGGTCGCCACCGGCACCGCGGAAGCCACGATCTTCTCGACCGCCTGCCGGGTGGCGTCCAGAAAGCCGCCCGGCGTGTTGAGCCGCACCAGGACCAGCTCGGCGTTCTCGCGCCTGGCCTGCTCGAGGGTGCGCCCGATAATCTCCGCGGTGACCGGGTGTATAACCCCGTCGATGGTGATCGCAACGATCCTGGGCAGGGCGTGGGCGCATACTGCCACCAGCAACCCGAGGAAGGCAATCCGGAATCGCATGTGCCGAGCAATTCAACTATAGCACCGGGCGGGGCCGGGCGAGTTCCAGATAGAGCTCCTGGTAGCGGGCCACGGCCTGGCGGAGGTCGAAGCGCTCCTCGATGCGTCGGCGGGCGAGCAGGCCCAGGCGCCTTCGTTCCTCCCGGCTCATGGCCAGCACCTCGCACATAGCCTCGGCCAGAGCGGCCGGATCTCCCGGGGGCACGACTCTTCCGGTGTCGCCCACCACCACAGGCAGGTCGCCGACGTTGGTGACCACGCAAGGGACTCCGCAGGCCATCGCCTCCGAGGCCACGTTCCCGTACGCCTCGCTCGAAGAGGACATCACGGCCAAGTCGAGGGCCGCGGTCAGGCGCGGCATGTCCCACCGCTCTCCGAGCAAGTGCAAACATGGCCGCAGCCCTTCAGCCTCGATCAGGGCGGTCAGTTCCTGGTTCGACCAGGTGATTCCCACCCCGCACAGCAGGAAGTTCACTTCAGGCAAGGCCGCGCGCAGGCGGGCTGCGGCGCGGAGGAAACTGCGATGGTCCTTCTGCGGATCCCAGCGCGCCACCAGGCCGACCAGCAGGGTATCCTTGGGAAGGCCCAGCTCGCTGCGCACGGCGGCCGGAGCGGCATCATCCGGCCGAAACACCTCCAGATCGACGCCATTGTGAATCACCAGCATTCTGCCGTCGTCATAGCCCAGCTCCCGGTGCCACTGGCGCGTGGCCTCGGCGCAACAAACGATCCGGGCGGGAAGCCAGCCGGAAAGCCACGCGCAGACCCTGGCGGTGGCCCGGGTGTGCAGCTTGATGCCCTTGTCGTCCAGGCGGAGGTAGTGGACACCCCAGACCACCCTCGGGTTGCCGGCCAGCCTGGCGGCCAGGCCGCCCATCAGGTCGGCGTGATACATCCAGGTCTGGATCAGGTCTGCGGGGCGTCGGCGGAGCGCCTGGACCAGACGAAGCATTCCCCGCGGGTCCGGGACGCCGGGGCGCATGCCCAGCGCTTCGATCGGGATCCCCAGTGCGCGTATCTTCTCCCCAATCACGCCGAGGTCGGTCAGGGCGATCACCCGGTTCTCAAACCGCGAACGGTCCAGTCCGGCGAGCAGCCGGTACAGGAACACCTGGACTCCGCCCAGTTCCAGGCCGGCGATGATGTGCGCCAGCCGGATCACTGCCCGCGCTCCTCAGTCAGCCAGGCTCGAAGCCGGCGCAACCATCTTCGCGCCGCGATGTAGGCGCGGCCGCCGGGTTTCAGGAGTTGATCGAGCCGCCAAGCGCCGCCCAGGTACCAAGCGTCGATTCGCGGCAGGTTCCACGGGTCTTCCTGCCCGCGGAGGAAGCGGAGCGTGGTGCCGCAGGCCAGCCGGAATTCCTGGCGGGCCAGGAGCCGGACGGCGGGCGTCGAGTTCCCGTAGGGATAGGCCAGCGCCTCGACGGGTCGCCCAGTGCGGTCCTCCAATTCCCGGCGGCAGTCGCGCATCTCGCGGGCGGCCTCCGCTTCTGGCACCCGGGCCAGGTCAGGGTGGTTGACGGTGTGCGCGCCCAGGGCCACGCCGGCGTCCCCAAGCTGCCTCACCTCGGACCAGCTCATCAATTCCAGCCGGGGGGTGCGGGCGGAGTAACGGTGCGACCAGTCGTTCAGGCCGCCGCAACGGCCGCTCACCACGAAGACGGTGGCCGGGAAGCGGTGTTTCTCCAGCACCGGCAAGCCGTGCTCGAGGAAGTTCCGGTACCCGTCGTCGAAGGTGAGTGCCAGCGCGCCCGGCGTCTCCGGAATCCGGGTCAGTGGAACTACCGGCGTGCCGCTGCCGGCCAGCCTCTCCATCTGCCGGCGGAACACCGCCGGACGTGCCGAGATAACCGAGCCGGTGGCATCCAGCGAGTGGTAGGTGAGAATCGCTGAGGCGGCCAAACCTCCTGAATTCTAGCACGGGGGAGGTCTGAGGACCCACCGCTTCGACGACGCGGGCAAGGGCGCGCCGCTACTTGGAGGCCAGCACATCACCGGATCAGAACGGCGCCCGCCAGCGCAGGCCGGGGAATCGGGCGTAATCGCGGTCGATGGTGATCCATTCGCAGCCGGACTCGATGGCCAGGGCTGCGAACCACGCATCCTGGACGATGTTTCCGGAGACCTGCGCGCGGCCGCACAGATCGGAGAATACCGTCCAATGGCGCGGTCCCGGTTGAACGAGCTGGCAATGAGGCTGCCGCAAGAGGGCATTCGAGAATGCCATCGCCTCCTCCAGGCGGCTAGAGCGGGCGAAGATACGCGGATGGGTTGCGATCCGCACCACGGAGGCCAGGACCTGGGGTGACATCCCGTAGGCCGCGTCGCCGTTCACCACGGACTGGAGCCAGCTTCGGTAGTCGGTGTGACGCAGAGAATCGCTTCGGAACGCGTACAGCAGGACGTTCACATCCGGCAGAATCATGCGCGTTCCTCCATGACGTCGAGGAGGGCGGCGCTGTCGGCCAGGTCCACGCCCGGCAGCGTCCCCCCGCCCGCGCGGCAAACGGGGAGTGTCACCCGGGGGCGACGCTGCGCCGGCCGGGACTGCGCCAGTACCAGGCGCAAACCGTTCTCAACCAGGGCTGTCAGCGTCTCCCCGCGGCGCGCGGCTTCGCGTTTGGCCTGCTGGAGGAGCGCCTCATTGAGTCGCACCGTGGTCCTCATATGTCCAGACATATCATGTCTGGCTCTGTATGTCAAAGCTGGCCCCGCCCGTTTCGTCGTACACTATCAGGCTTCGGGCCTCGTGGAATCCCGGCCGGGCCCGTGAATGTAGAATGGCTTTCTACCCCATCACGATCTTTCTTTCGGCCTTCCTCCTGTTCCAGATTCAACCCATCATCGCCAAGATGATTCTGCCCTGGTTCGGCGGGGCCTCCTCGGTCTGGAGCACCTGCATGTTGTTCTTCCAGGTGGTCCTGCTGCTGGGCTACCTCTACGCGCACTGGCTGAACGAACACTTGAGCCCGCGCCGGCAGGCTCTGGTGCACGGGTCAATTCTGCTGTTGAGCCTGCTGGCTCTGCCGGTGGCGCCGGAGGCGTCCTGGAAAGGCGGCGCGGTGGATTACCCGGCGTGGCGCATCCTGGGCTTGCTGGCTGCGACGGTGGGCCTGCCGTATCTCCTGCTGTCAACGACCAGCCCGCTGCTGCAAGCCTGGTATGCGCGGACGCGGGCCGGCGGGGCGCCTTATCGCCTGTTCGCGCTGTCCAACCTGGCCTCGCTCATCGGGCTGCTGGCGTATCCGTTCGTCGTCGAGCCGAACCTGACCGTGCGGCTTCAGGGGCAAGCGTGGTCGGCGGCCTACGCCGTTTTCGCCATTTTGTGCGGGTTGACGGCGTGGCGGGCTACGCGTCGAGCGGCGCCCGCAGCGCGTCCGGCCGGCGGCGCCGACGCGTTCATCGAAGCGCCGCCGCGCTGGCGGGTGCGCTGGCTGTGGCTGGGCCTGACGGCCTGCGCCTCCCTCCTGCTGCTGGCCATCACCGCCTACCTCACCCAGGACGTGGCCGCCGTGCCGTTCCTCTGGATTGTTCCCTTGTCGGTTTACCTGCTGAGCTTCATCATTTGCTTTGAAGCACCCCGCTTGTACTTCCGGCCGCTTTTTCTGGGGGCCTTGCCTCTGGCGCTGGGCGGGCTGGCCTATGCGCTGTCGGGAGAGTGGGAAGGCTTCAAGGTGCCCAGTATGGTCCTGCTTTGCGCGGGCAGCCTTTTCGTGTTCGCGATGGTGTGCCACGGCGAGCTGGTCCGCCGCAAGCCCAGCCCGCGTTACCTGACGACTTTTTACGTCATGGTGGCCTTGGGAGGGGCATTGGGGGGATTGTTCGTCGGATTAGCGGCCCCCAGCCTTTTCCCCGCCTACTACGAGCTGCCGATCGGCCTGGCGTTGGCGGCCGCTCTGGCGGTCGTCGTGCTTTGGCCGCGGCGAGCCAAGTGGGTTCGCGCCGCGCTGGCCTGCGGGTTTTGCGGCTACGTTGGGGTGCTCGTCTGGGTGATGCGGGGGGACTTCCAGAATTGCCGAATCTCCGTGCGCAACTTCTACAGCCAGTTGCGCGTGCGGGAAGTGGACGACGACGACGGGGCCGGGCCGCGCCGCAAGCTGCTGCACGGGGTCATCAACCACGGGGAACAGATCCTGGCCGAAGCCTACCGCCGCAAGCCCTCGACCTACTTCTGCCCGGAAAGCGGGGTTGGCCGCGTGATGCAGGCCGGGGCCGCGGACCCGCCGCGAAGGATCGGGATCCTGGGTCTGGGCGCCGGCACACTGGTCGCCTACGGGCGGCGCGGGGACGTTTTCCGGATTTACGAGATCAACCCCCTGGTGGCGCGGCTAGCGCGCACCGAGTTCACCTACCTGCGCGATACGCCGGCGCGGGTGGAGACGGTGCTGGGCGACGGGCGCTTGTCGCTGGAGCGAGAGCCGGACCAAGGTTTCGACGTGCTGGTGATGGACGCCTTCTCCGGCGACTCGGTTCCCGCGCATCTGCTCACTTTGGAGGCCTTCCGAACCTACCTGCGGCATCTGAAACCCGGGGGAGTGCTGGCGCTCAACATCTCCAACAAGTACCTGAACCTGCGCCCAGTGATGGCACGCGCCGCCAGCCGTTTCGGCAAGGTGGCCATGTGCCTGGAGTTCTCGGCCGGCGACGAGGACCTGCTGTGCTTCGGCTCGTCGTGGGCGCTGATCATGGACGCTGGCACGCGCGAGGCGCTGGCGGCCAAGCTGGCCTCCAGCTACCTGCTGCCGTCCGATCCCGGCTTCCGGCCGTGGACCGACGACTACTCGAACATCCTCCGGATTCTGAAGTGAGGAGGCCCATGAACGGTAAACGAGCGGTGAAGGCTGTGGTTCGTGGTGGGCTGGTGGTTCTGCTTTTGTCCGGCAGTCTGTGGGCCGGGAGCGAGCTGACCAAGGTGCGGCTGAGAACCCGCGTCGAGGCGTTCAAGGGGAGCGGGCAATGGCAGGCCGTCGAGTACGAGTACGAGTTGCCTGTCCGGCAGACCGCGCTCATCATCTGCGACATGTGGGACAAACACTGGTGCCGGGGCGCCAGCGCGCGCGTAGAGGGACTGGTGCTGAAGGCGCAACCGCTGCTCGATCGGGCCCGCAGGAACGGGGTCCTGATCATTCACGCGCCTTCGGGGACCATGAAGTTCTACCGGGACGCGGCCCAGCGCAAGGCCGCGCTCGCCATCCCACGCGTTGCGCCGCCTGCGCCGCTGGTGGTGAGCGAGGCGCCTTTGCCCGTGGACGCCTCCGACGGCGGCTGCGACACGCCGCCCGACAAACCGTACACGGCCTGGACTCGCCAGCATCCGGGGATCCGAATCGGAGCGGAAGATCTGATTTCCGACAACGGCGAGGAGGTCTACAGCGCCTTGCGGGCGCGCGGCATCGACCACCTTCTGATCCTGGGCGTGCATACCAACATGTGCATCCTGAACCGCTCCTTCGCCATCCGGCAGATGACACGATGGGGTGTGCGCACGATCCTGATCCGCGACCTCACCGACGCGATGTACGATTCGCAGGATGCTCCCTGGGTGGGCCACGCCCAGGGAACCGAGCTGGTCATCCAGCACATTGAGAAGTACTGGTGCCCGACGGTGCTCTCCGCGGACCTGGCGCGGGCTCTGGCGCGCCGGTGAGATCCGTCTGCGCGGTTGTCGGCCTCTACAGCTCCACCCTCTTGGTGGCGTCGTTCCACCGGATGCGGCGGCCGTGCCTGAGTGACAGGTTGGCCAGTTGCACCACCAGGGCCGCCTGGAAACCCAGGGCCGTCGGGGCGGTGGGGGTCTTCCGCGTCCGAACGCACTCCAGGAAGTTCTGGACGTGCAGGAGGGTGGCGTTGCCGAAGCCGCGCTCGGAGACCCGAGTGATGGCGGGCGTTTCTTCGGCGCCCTCCAGGAACACCTTGAGTTCCTCGCGCCCGATGTCCATGCGGGCTTTGTCGCCGTCGAGATGATTCATCTGGTCGTTGCGCGACTTGTAACGCATGGCGGCGTAGTTGATGGAGAAGACGGCGATGAAATCCTCCGGGTACTCGGCGGTGGCGACCACGGACTCGGGCGCGTCGAATCCCGGGCGGTGCGGCTTGCCGGCTGCGGCGGTCACCGCGAGCGGGCAGCCGGAGTTCATGAGCATGTGGATGCCGTCGAAGACGTGCGCGCCCTGGTCGGCCACGATCCCGCCGGCGTAGTCCGAGTAGAACCGCCACTGGCGGAAGCGGTCGGGATCGAACGGGCGTCGCGGGGCCGGGCCCTGCCACTGTTCCCAATCCAGCAGGCCCTCGAGCCTGGTGGCGCGCGAGCCGCCCAGGTAGTTGTTGAGCCACCAGGAGCGAACCATGCGCACGCTGCCCAGCGTGCCCGCGGCCACGACCTGGCGGCCTTCTTGATAAAGATCGTAGCTGCGCCTCTGCATCCCGACCTGAACGATGTTGCTGGACCGCTTCTCCGCCGCGACCAGCTCCACGCCCTGCTCGGGGGTCTGGCAGAGCGGCTTCTCGAGGTAAACGTCCTTGCCCGCCGCCAGCGCGTCCAGGACCATGCGATGGTGCCAGTGCTCGGGGGTGGCGATCAGGATCACGTTGATGTCCCGGTCTTCCAGCAACTGCTGGTAGTTTCGGTACGCCTTGGGACGGTGGCCCGGGATCTTGGCGGCCGTGGAAAGCGCCCGTTCGAGGTTGGGCTCGTAGACATCGCAGATGGCGCCGACGCGCACCGCGGGATCTTTCTGGAACAACGTCATGACCAGCGTGCCCCGGCCGCCGCTGCCGATCACGCCCAACACGAGCTGCTCGGAAGGGGCGGCGCGGCCCAGCACCGGGCTGCCGCCGGCCAGCAGGAAGGTCCTTCGGTCTAATCGCACTCTGTTACCTCTCTTCTACATAGTATTGCCTTCGCCCCGCCGGCAGGCTGCTAAGATGTTAGTCCTACAGCGGCTATGCAGTTCGCCAGAATACTGGTGCGCGCGACGAACTGGCTGGGGGACGCCGTGCTGTCGCTGCCGGCGTTGCGGGCCGTCCGCGAGCGGTTCCCCGAGGCTCACCTGGCGGTCCTGGCGCGTCCCTGGGTGGCGGAGCTGTACCGCCGCGAGCCGTTCTGCGATCAAGTGCTGGAGTACCCGAAGGGCATGCGCCAGCGTGAACTGGCCCGCACGCTGCGCGCTCAGCGCTTTGACTGCGCCATCCTGCTGCCCAACGCCTTCAGTGCTGCGCTGCTGGCCTGGCGGGCGCGCATCCCGCATCGCATCGGCTACAGCCGGGACGGAAGGCGTTTCTTGCTGACCCGCGCCGTGCCGCCTCCCGCGCCGGGCGAGATTCCCGCGCACGAGTGCTACTACTACTTGGAACTGCTGCGCCGCGCGGGCCTTCTCGAGGAACTGCCGGCGGTGGATCGGATTGAGTTGAGCAACGTGGAGGCCGCGCGGCAGGCGGGGCAGGACACGTTCCGGCGCATGGGCGTCGCCGGACCGGTGGCGGGCCTCAGCCCGGGGGCGCAGAACAGCCGAGCCAAGCAATGGCCCGCGGAGAGCTTCGCCGCGGCGGCGGTGCGCCTGGCGGGAGAGTTGGGAGCCTCGGTGGCGCTGTTCGGCTCGCCTGGGGAGCGCCCCCTGGCCCAGGCCATTGCGGAAGCTATCCGCCGAGCCGGGCCGCGCGTGCTCAACCTGGCCGGGGAGACCAGCCTCAGGCAGTTTCTCGAACTGGTGGCCGCCTGTCGCGTGTTTTTGACCAACGATTCCGGCGCGATGCACATTGCCGCGGCGCTGGGCGTGCCGACAGTGGCTGTCTTCGGTCCCACCATTGTCGAGGCGACGGGCCCGGTGTCGCCGCGGGCGCGGGTGGTGCGCGAGCCGGTCGAGTGCAGCCCTTGCATGCTGCGCGACTGCCCCATAGACCACCGCTGCATGCGCCGCATCACGGTCGAGCGTGTGGCGCAGGCGGCCCTGGAACTGCTCAAATAGAACCTGGATCATGGACAGCCGAGGCAAGATTGTCGCGCCGGCGCAGGCGCTGGAGATCCTCGGGCGCGCCCGCAGCGCGGGCCAAACGGCGCGACTGGTCATCGGCCACTTCGACCCCCTGCTGCCGGCGCATGGGCGCCGCCTGGCGGAGATTGCGGCGCCGGGCGGCCTGCTGGTGGTTCTGGTGACCGACCCGCCGGATCCGATCCTGCCCACGCGGGCGCGCGCCGAGCTGGTGGCGGCGCTGCGCGTGATTGACTGGGTGTTGCTGGGGGATTCGACCGGCGTGGAGGAGTTGATCGGGCAGTTGGAGACCGATCAGGTGTTCTGCGAAGAGGCCGCCGACCTGCGCCGGGCCGAGGATTTCCGCAGCCACGTGCGCGCGCGGCAGGGCGGGTAGGCGATGCCCGGACTGCGCATCCTGGTCGTGCGGACCGGCTCGATGGGCGACATCATCCACGCCCTGCCCGCCGTGGCCACCCTGAAGCACAGCTTCGCCGGCTGGGCCTTGTGCTGGGTGGTGGACCCCAAGTGGGACGCGCTGCTGGAGGGCAACCCGTTTGTTGACCGGCGGATTCCCCTGCGGCGCAACGCGCGCGGCATCTGGGAAGCCTGGCGCGAGCTGCGGGCCGCCCGGTACGACTTCGCGGTGGATTTCCAGGGGCTGATCAAGTCCGCCGTCCTGGCCCTGGCTGGGCGCTGCGATCGGATCTACGGTTTCCACCAGTCGCAAGTGCGCGAGAAGCTGGCCGCCTTGGCTTACTCGAATCGGGTGCGGACGAGCGCCGCGCACGTCGTGGACCGGAATCTGGAACTGGCGGCGGCCGCCGGAGCTACCACTATTCTGCGTACGTTTCCGCTGCCGGACGGGCGCCCGGAGGGGGACTTGCCCGCCGGCGACTTCGTGCTGTCGAGCCCGCTGGCCGGCTGGGGCGGCAAACAGTGGCCGCTGGAGAGCTATGCGCGGCTGGCGCGGTGTCTGCGGGAGGAACTCGGCCTTCCTTTGGCGCTGAACGGCCCGCCTGAGGCCGCGGCCGGGCTGGGCTCCATTCCCGAGGTTGCGGTGCACGTCTCCGGCATCCCGGGGCTGATCCACGCCACGCGGCAGGCCCTCGCGGTGGTGGGAATCGACAGCGGGCCGCTGCATCTGGCGGCCGCGCTGGGCAAGCCCGGGGTAGCGCTGTTCGGTCCGACGGATCCGGCCCGCAACGGGCCTTACGGCGACACCTTCACCGTGCTCCGCAGCCCGCGGGCCACTACCAGTTACAGACGCCGCGCGGACACCGACCCGGCCATGCGGGAGATCTCGCCGGAAGCGGTGTTCGAGGCCCTGAAGACCCGGCTGGCCGCACTACGGAAAGCTGCCGGCGCCTCTACCTGATGCCCCGCTACTGGTTCCCCAAGCCCTACGCGGACGTGGTGGCCCGTTGGCGGGTGCCGGGCGGCTTTTTGCTTGTGGCGGCGTTCGCGTACTTCTCGGCGCCCACTCCGGGATCGCTGGGGGCCGGTTTGCCGGTGGCGGTGCTGGGTCTGTGGCTGCGGGCCTGGGCGGCGGGGCACCTGGCCAAAAATCAGCGCTTGGCCACCAGCGGGCCGTACGCCTCCTGCCGAAACCCGCTTTACCTGGGAACCCTCATTGCGGCTGCCGGCCTGGCGGTGGCTGCGCGCCGGCCGCTGCTGGCGGCGCTGTTCGCGGCGGTGTTTGTGCTGGTCTACCTGCCGGTCATGGAACTGGAAGAGCAGCACTTGAGGAACCTCTTTCCGGAGTACGCGGAATACGCCGCGCGCGTGCCGGCGCTGTGGCCGCGACTGAGCGCGCGCGCTGGCGGCGAGGCCTTCAGTTGGGCGCTGTACCGGAGGAACCGCGAATACAACGCCTTGCTGGGCTTCCTGGGCGCAGTGGCAGTGCTGGCGTGGAAGGTCTGGGGCTGAGGGTTCGCGCAAAGGACGCCAAGGTCGCGCCAAGTTCGCAAAGGAATTCCGGGATCGGTCTTGTTGGCGTGCTTTGCGGGCCCTTGGCGGGCTTGGCGCGAACTGTCCTTGACCGTGCTGGGCAGGACAGCCTGGGGCTGACGGGCTCGCGGAAAGGACGCCAAGGACTCGCCAAGTTCGCAAAGGAATTCCGGGATCGGTTTTGTTGGCGTGCTTTGCGGGCCCTTGGCGAGCTTGGCGCGAACTCTCCTTTACCGCGGTTTGCTCAGGCGGCGAAAATACTCGGCCACGGCGTCGGCGTAACCCGGAGGGACCGGCTCGGCGGCGCCGGAGCGAATCTGTTCGCCCCGGTCTTCGAGCTGGCGGCGGAGTCCGAGTTCGAGCTGCTCGAGCGCGGGAAGGAGTTGGCGCCGCAACTGCTCGACTAACTCCGGGTTGCCGGGGAAGCGCTTGGGATCCAGCCGCTGCATCTCGCGGATGAGTTCCTGAACGTTGCGCGCCAGCTCGGGGTTGTCCACGAGGGACCGCCGCAGCTCCCCCAGATCCCTCAAACCCTGGCGGTAGATGCGGTCCAGTTCGGCGGCCTCCGGGCGTGCGCTGGTCACGGGGCGCTCCGGCGGCGCCTGAAGATCGCCGCGGTTGATGGCGGACAAGTCGCCCCGGCGGTAGCCTCCTGTCGTCCGCTCCATCTGGCTGCGCAGCCGTTCGAGTCCCGCCAGCGCCCGCTCCAGATCCGCTTCTCTGCCGCCGCCCCTCCCGAGTGCCGCCTGGGCCTGCCGGGTCTGGTCGCGCAATCGCTCAAGGCCCTGAGTGACGGGCGCTTCCCGCGGCAAGGCATAAGCGCCCAGACCGCGGCGGATCCACTCGGCGGCGGTCTTCATGCGGAGCGTCAGTTCGTCCTTCTGAGCGTCGCCGAGGGCCTCGCGCAGCCTCGAGGAGGCGGCGGGCTGGCTGCCGGCCAGATCGCGGATGGCGTCCTGAATCTGCCGTTCGAGGCGCTGGTACTCCTCGGTCATTTGCTGCTTCTGGCCAGCGAACTCGAGGGCGCGCTGGCGCAGTTGTTCGGCCGGCGGTTGCGGTGTGGCGCCGGGCGCGTTCCCGTAGGCCTGGCGCAGGCGGTTGGCGAAGTCGTTCTGCTGCTCGGCGAGGCGCCCGGCGGAGCGCGCGATGTCGCCCATCTGTTCTGAGGACTCCTGGCTGCGGAGGCCGCGGAGCAACTGCCGCGCCTCCTCGAGGCGCTCGGCGGCCCGTCGCGCCTCGGCCTCGCTCTGCTCGCCGCTGTTCTGCGCAGAGCCGGCCCCGCGCATGTCCCGGGTGGCCTGCTGGAGGCGCTCCAGCGCCCGCTCGAGCCTGGGATCCACCGGCTGCCGTCCCCCGGCGCCGCGGGACATTGCCCGGAGGCTGCGCTGGAGCGGGCCCTGCTGCGTGCCCTCGGAAGCTTGCGCCTGCCGGCCCTGCTGGCCGGACTGCTGGCCGCTCTCGCCGCGCGTCGGCCGCTCCATCTGCCGTTGGAGTTCCTCGGCCTCGCGCCGGAGCATCTCCTGCTGCCAGCGCTGCTGGAAGGACTGCCGCTGCTGCCTTTGCTGCCGGGCCAGTTCCTGCTGCCGCCGGGCCAACTGCTCCAGTTTCTGAAGCGCCTCGTCCACTTCGCGGGCGCGCCGGTCACCTGACGGCGCCTGCTGCCCGGTCTCGTACTGGTTCTTTTCCATGTCCAGTTCGAGGTCGAAGAGGTTTTCGAGGTCTCGTCCCGCCCCGCGGCTGCCCCCGGCGCCTCCGCGGCCACCTCGGCTGCCGAACGCCACCCGGATCTGGCGGAAGGTGGCCTCCGCCCGGAGCAGATGCTGGAGCGCGCGCTGCTCGGGCGCCAGCGCCTCCCTCCAGGCCTGCGCCTTGAGCCTGTCTGCGGCCGCGCTCATGGCCTGGGCCGCCGCCCCCATGTCCTTCGAGAAGCTGTCGAACTCCTCGCTGGTTCCGGAGAGCTGCCGGCTGGCCATCCGCTTGGCCAAAGAGAGCGCCTGGTCGCGCAGCTTGGCCTGAACGTCGGACAGGAACTTCGCGTCTTCGGCGGCGGCTGACTTATCTTTGGCCCGGTTCCGGATCTCGTTCCAAGTGGCGGCAATGATCTCCTTCTGCCGCGCCGAAATCCGGCCGGGGTCCTGATTCCCGCCGCCCTGGATGCCGCCGCCCCCGGCCTGCTGGGACTGCGAGTACTCGCGCTCGAAGGGATGCGTCTCGATGAAGAGAATGTCGGTGTGGCTGGTCGAGCGGGCATCGCGCGCCGAGGCGTAGAAGCTGACCACGTCGCCGGGAACCAGCTTGAAGTCCTCCAGATACAGGGTCGTCGCGCCGTCGGCCTTCGGGACGCCCTTCTGCTTCAGCAGCGGCACGGCCTTCTCCTCGCCACCGTTGACCCAGTAGCGCAGGGTCAGGTCTTGAAGCGAGAAGTCATCCTCCGCTTCGACGCCAATAGTAACTTCCGCGATCGGGTTGACCCTGGTATCACGCCCCGGCTGCGTGATGCGCACCAGGGGCGGCGTTTCCCTGCGCGCCTCGATGAAGAAATCCTCGCTGAGGCGTATTTCCTCCCCGTACTCGTTGGTGGCGACGTGATAGAGGCCGTCTTTCTCTATCGTGACGCGCCCGGCCAGCCAGTTCCCGTCGCGCTGCTCGAGCGGGATGCGCGCGTTGCCGTCCAGCGCCAGCACGCCGTTGCGCAAGGGACGATCCGTCAGGACGGCGACCTCGGCCTGGGTGCCTTCGACGGCGCGCAAATCGCCGCCCGGATCCTCGACCGCATCCTTCAGCCCCGTCCAGCCGGGGAAATGGTAAGTGACTCGGATCTTCCTGATGGTCGGCAGATCGATCACCTTCAGCGTGTAGGTCTTCGAGCGCACCCCTCCAGCTTCCACGTAGTAGTCGGCCGTCTCCGGGATGCCGGCGAAAAGAAACTGGAATCCGGCGCCCTGCGGCTCCGGCTGCATCAGCGCTTCTTCCCACTTCGACGTGCCGGCGTACTGGGCGAGCAGGCGAACCCGCGCCGGCTGGAAGCCCATGGGCTGAGCTGTCACCAACTGGTCCGCGCCCCGGCGCACCGTGCGATTGCCCGGCGAGACCAGTATGTCGTAGAACAGCCGGCTGCCCGGACCCGCCGGGCCTGCCCAGAGCAGCGACGCGCCGTATCCCAGGAAACCCGGACCCCAGACCACCAGCCACGCCAAGCCCGCCGCGGCTGCCGCCGCCGTCGAAGCGAACGCCACGATCCGTCTGCGAGAAACCACGCGCGAGGGCGCGACGCGCTCGGCCACCGGAGCCGTATCTTCGGCCAGGAGTTCCAAGAACGGGTCGTCGCTGCCCTCGGCGGCGCCACGCTCGGCGAAGGTCAGCAGGCGCTCCTGGAATTCGGGGAACCGCCGCTCGACCCAGTGCGCGGTGTTCCGGCGATTCACGCGCAGCCACGGATACAAGAGCCCCAGACCCAGAGCCAGGCCCAGGCACAGGACGAGCAGAATCCGGCCGGCGGTCACGCTGGCCGCCGAGAAGGCGAAGGAGTTGGCGAGGAGAACCAGCAGCACGGTAGCCAGCAATGCGGCGCCCGCGGTCAGAGCGGCGCCGCGGCTCGCGGCATTGAGGCGCAGCGCTCTCTCCAACTGCCGCAAGTAGGTGTTGAGCCGGTCCAGCGCGTTCATACCGTCTCCTCTCGACGCGCCGAAAATCGGGGACAGGCAGGGGTGTCCACTGGGGGACACCCTAGCCAGTCCCCGATTTTCAGGCAGTGTCTCCTCTCAGTATCACCCGCCTCTACCCGTCACTGACCTTCATGTATCGGCTGGCGGCCAGCGACTCGGCCAAGGCCACCGCCAGCGCGAGTAGCATCACATACCACCATAACGGCCAGGGCCGGGCTTCGGTCACAGGCGCGCCGCCCGCTGGCGCTCGTGCGGCGAGGCCGCGATGCTGCCAGAGGGCCAGCGTCTCCTTGGGAATCACCTCCAGGTCGGACTCGCGGCGGTCCGGGTTCACCGCTACCAGTTCGTCGCGCCCGCTGCCTATGTGAACTTCGTAGAAGCCCGCCCGCGCCACCTGTAGCGTGCGGGCGGTCGCGGCCTCCTCCAGCGAGAGCGCGCGCCGGCCCTCGGGGCCCAGCACCTCCACCGCCGGTCCCTGGTCCTTGCCCGACCGCAACTCCAGGTGCGCATCCACCGGCAGATTTGACGGGTGGTCTTCCTCGCCGCTCAGGTACCGCGCCGTCTCGCCGACAAACGGCACGAAGGCGGCATGCAGCGGGAAGTCGTTCGAGAGGTTGTCGAAGGTGGAGGCAAAGACCAGGACCCGGCCCTCCCCGATCCGCTTTTCCAGGAGCAGGGGAGTCTCGTCCGCCAGCCGCGCCACCACGCGGGCGGACCCGGGGTCGATGCGAATCACCTGGTAGAACTTCACGCCCTCCCAGCGGTTCGCTCTGCGCACGGAAGGGTGCGCCGCGTCCAGGAAGCCGGCGCTCTGAAACCGTTCGCCCGCTCGCGCGGCGTAGCGGGCTTCGAGAATGGCTTCATCAAAGATCGGCACGCGGGGCCGGGTTGAGGCGGCCGGGCCTACGGCGACAAGCAGGGACCCGCCGGCGCGCACAAAGCTGCGGAGCGCATTCTCGAAGCTCGCCGGCATCGCCGCCACGTCGGACAGCACGACCGCCGCGTACTTGGAGGGAGAAACGCCGCCCGCCTGCTCGGTGGTGACGGCCTCCAGGGTGAAGGCGGCCTCGGAGGATGCCTCCAGCGCCGCGCGGAAATACAGCAGGCCCCGCGGCTGGCGCGCCTCGTGTACGAAGAGGATGCGCCGGGGGTCGGCGCGCTCGAGGGCGACGAAGAACCGGTCGTCCTCCGGCAGCGCGTCGGCGGGGCTGATCCGCACCTCGCCCCGGTTCAGGCCGTAGGGCACATCCAGGGAAGGGAACTCGACTGCGGCGCGTCCGTTTTCGGGGACCTCCACCGTCCTGGTCTCGACCACCCTGCTGTTGACCGCCAGCGACACGGTGCGGCGCGCCGCCGGGGCGCCGAAGCCGGCGATGGTCGCCTGCACGCGGGCTTTTCTGGAACCGAACAGTCGTCGCGGCGCATTCACGCTTTCGACCGCCCAATTGGGCCGGCGCGCCTCCGCCGTCGCGTGGAGCACGAGCTGCGCCTGGCCGGGCAGCACGAAGTCGGCCAGCGCCGCCGGCAGCGAAGATTTCTGCATGTCGCTGAACAGGTGCACCTCGACCGGGGCCCGCGCGGGCTGCGCGACGGAACGCGCGGCGCGTGCCAGCTCGCCGTAGGAGCTGCGCGCGTCGGTCGCCGAAACGGACTCGAGGGCCGCGCGAAGCTGCTGCCGGTCCTCGACGGCCGGCGAAAGGAAATGCACCTGCGAGTCCAGAGTCGCCACCTGTCCCTGGCTGCCGGCGGGCAGGGAGGCGACCACCGCCAGCGCCTCGCGCTTGGCCCGCTCGAGCGCCCCGCCGTGCCGCATGCTGAAGGAATCGTCGATCACCAGCAGCGCCAGCTTCCGGCCGCCCGCGCCCGGCGCCACGGCGCGCGTGACATACGGGTTCGCAAACGCGAGCGCCAGCAGCGCCAGCAGCGCCAGCCGGAGCGAAAGCAGCAGCAGATAACGCAGGCGGCGGTGGCGGATGGATTTCGACGCGCGGCGCTCGAAGAACATCAGCGAGCTGAAGCGCCGCGGCTCGGCGCGGTGCCGCCGCAGCAGATGGAGCCACAGGGGCAAGCCCGCCGCAACCAGTCCGGCCAGAAACCACGGCGCCAGAAACCCCATCACATCCTCCCCTGCCGGACGGTGAGGTACTCCCGCAGCGCTTCGTCCAGCGGGCGATCGGTACGCAGCAGGACGTAGTCCATTCCCGCGCCACGCGCCTTGGTGCGCAGGGCCTCGATGTGCGCGCCGATCCTTTCCAGGTACCGCGTCCGCGCGTACTCGGGCGACACCTCCAGCCTCTCGGCCGTCTCCATGTCCACGAGCAGCGCCGGCTGGCTCAAAGCCGGCTGGAGCTCCTGCGGGTCCAGCACGTGAAAAAGCACCAGGTCGCTGCCGCGGTACCGGAGCGGCTCCATTGTCCGGATGGCGCGCTCCGGCGCGACGTAGAAATCCGAGATCACGGCCAGGACGCCCCGCCGCCGCTGGAACTGCTGAAAGTGAAGGAACGGCTTGGCGAAGTCGGTGCGGGCGGCCGGCTCGGCCTGCTCGAGGGCGTGCAGGATGCGCTGAAGCTGCCCGTGGCGCGTCGAGGGCCGCACGTAATCGCGCACTTCATCGTCGAAAACGATGATGCTGGAGGCATCGCGCTGCCGGGTGGCCAGGTAAGCCAGCGACGCCGCCAGGAAGCGGGCGTAGTCGATCTTGCTGACTCCGCCGGAAGAGAATCCCATCGAGGCGCTGGCGTCCAGCAGCAAAGTGAGCTGCGTGTTGGTCTCGCCCCGGTAGCGCTTCAGGTAGCACCGCTCGGTCCGCGCAAAGACGTTCCAATCCACGTGGCGCAGGTCGTCGCCCGTCGAGTAGGCCCGGTATTCGGCGAACTCCTGGCTGAACCCGAAGTCCGGCGAGCGGTGCAGACCCGCGACGAATCCGTCCACCACGGTCTTGGCCACCAGCTCCAGCCCGGAGATCCCGGCCAGCACCGCGGGATTCAGGAAGCGTTGCAGCATGCGGCCTCATTCCCCACGCGGCGCCCGCTTCCACTCCAGCAGCCGGCGCAGAATGTCGTCCGAGCGCAGCCGGTCGGACTCCGCGTGGAAGTTGAGCAGGAGCCGGTGCCGCAGCACGGGGATGGCCAGCGCCCGGATGTCGTCGTAGGAGACGTGGTAGCGGCCCTTCATCAGCGCGCGGGCCTTGGCGGCCAGCACCAGGAACAGCGTTGCCCGCACGCTGGCGCCGTAGCTGACGTACTGCTTGATGAAGTCCGGGGCCTCGGGATCCCCCTGCCGCGTGGCCCGGATCAGGTCGATGGCGTAGCGGGCCACGGAATCCGAGATCGGCACCATGCGCACGAGCTGCTGGAACTCGAGGATCTCGCCCGCATTGGTCACCGCATCGGCCTGGGCGACGTGGGTGGTGGTGGTCAGCCCGATCACCTCCATCTCCTCCTCCGCCGAGAGGTAGTCCAGCACGGTGTTGAAGAGGAACCGGTCCAGTTGCGCTTCGGGAAGGGGGTAGGTGCCCTCCAGCTCGATCGGGTTCTGCGTGGCCAGCACGAAAAAGGGCAGGGGCAGGCGGTAGTGGTTGCCGCGCACCGTGCAGGAGACTTCCTGCATGGCCTCCAACAACGCGGATTGGGTCTTCGGCGGCGTGCGGTTGATCTCGTCGGCCAGCAGCACGTTGGCGAAGATCGGCCCGGGCACGAAGGTCCAGGTGCGGCGTCCCGTGGCCGGGTCCTCCTGGATGATGTCCGTGCCGGTGATGTCGGACGGCATCAGATCCGGCGTGAACTG
>CAYGVJ010000086.1:0-24300 GCA_964353255.1 uncultured Solibacteraceae bacterium
CCAGGTCCCGCACCACCCGGGGCAGCTTGTTCCACACCATGCGGATGGGCTGCATGCGCGTCTTCATGACGCCCGCTTGCAGTTGCGTGGTGATGAGGTTGAGCCGCTGGGAGGTGGCGTTCAGCGTGGCGTCTTCCTGGCGGGCGGAGTGTTGCAGAATCTGATTGCGGGCCAGCACCAGCTCTCCCACCAAGTTCATGAGCTTGTCCAGCAGCCCCACATCCACGCGAATGGTTGACTCCGCTACGGAGGGCCCCTTTTGGGCGGCCTCGGGCTCGCCCTCGGCCGCCGCTGGCGCTCCGGGCGCGCTCTCGGCGGCAGCTTCGCCCTCGGCCGCCTCTCCCGGCGGCTTGACCTCAGGGGCTTCGGCCGCCGCGGCGCAGGCCGCTTCCAGCCGCTGCCGCAAGGCCGCGTAACTGGCTTCGCCTTCGGCCCCGGTGGCTTCGATGGCCTTGAGAATGCTCTTGACGGCATCCACGGATTCCAGGATCAGCGACACCAGCTTGGGCGTCAGTTCCCGCTGCCCGGCACGTAACTGGTTCAGGATGCTCTCGCTTACGTGCGTGACTTGCTCCAGCGTGGTGAAGCCTAAGAAGCCGCAGGTGCCCTTGATGGTGTGGATGGTGCGAAAGATGCTCGCCAGCAACTCTGTGTCGCGGGGTCGCTTCTCCAGTTCCACCATTTCCTGGTCCAAGCGCCCCAGGTTCTCGTAGCTCTCGATTAGGAACTCTGTGATGATTTCCTGGTCTTCCATGGTCTACCGCCCGGCACAGTCCTGCCGGAAATACCATCGGCGGGCGGGGCGACTCTCAATAGGGCGCTCACCCAGCAGTTGGGGTACGGGGCGGCTGGCTTGCGACACGCCGGGCCTAAAACTGGAGGCAGTGTGCGGGCCTGTAACCGTGCCGGACCGGTTGGGGCTGCCCGCTGAGCGCCAGGCACAGCCTGACTTCCAGGCGCTCCTGGTCGCAGAGAAAGGGGACCACCACCCATTGGGCATCGCTGACGCTCCGCGTGGTGACGTTTCGGCCGTAGATCACCGTAGGAATGCTCAGCCCCATCGGCCCCAACTGCTCCTCGAGGGTGTTCTTGGCATTGCCCAGAATCATGTTGGTGAGTTCCGCCACGGCGTCCAGAACCTCCTCGCTGATCGCCTCGCCCGTGGCCGTGAATTCAGCCAAAAGGAGGCGCGAGGAGAGCTTGCAGGCCAGGGTAGCGCTCATGGAGAGGCTGCCGGTGCCTATCCAGGTTCCCGCCATCCCGATCAGGGCGATCACGCCCTCGCTCATGCCGGGCACGTCGCGCTGGAGGTATGGCTCGCCGGCTTGAACCTCCAACTCCAGCATGGTGGAAAAAACCTCCTCAGTGGCCTGGCGCAGCGCCTGGGCCACGGTGTCGGTGTCGATCATAGGAATTCCGCTCGCTTTCCCCCCGCCCTCCGGCTGCGACGCACTTCACACGACGAGTCGAACGATCGTCTCGTGGATCTGATCGGCAGTGAATGGCTTGCGCACATAGCCGGCAGCCCCAAGCTGCACGGCCTCCATCACCTTGCTGTGGCTGCCCTCGGTGGTCACCATCACCACCGGCACGTCCTTCAGTTCCGGACTGGCCTTGAGCTGGGTGAGAAGCTGCAAGCCGTCCATATTGGGCATGTTGATGTCCACCAGCATCAGACCGACCCGTGCGGTTTTGAGCTTCTCCAGGGCCTCCACGCCATCCGCGGCTTCATGCACTTGGCCCAGTTGGATGTCGGCCTGCCGGAGGACCCGCTGGAGTATCTTCCGAATCGCCGCCGAGTCGTCCACGATGAGTACGTCGAGAGCCATCCTACCTCCTCGAGGGTGGTGTCACTCAGCTATCGGTTGGCGGGAGCAGGAGAAATAGAGGGGCCGCAAATGGGCCAACCTGGGCCGCCCCAGATTGTGTAGAATTCTAGGGTTGCTTTCCCAGGGAACGAACATGGATCATCTCACACCGCTGTTGGACCGCAGGAGGTTCATTCATCTGGGCGTGCTGGGCGCCCCGCTGTTTCCTCCGAGCAAGGCCGCCGCTTGCATCCTGATCCGATTGAGCGGCGGTTTGAGCCATCTGGACACCTTCGACATGAAGCCGGAAGCGCCGCGGGAGATCCGGGGCGAGTTCCGCCCCATTCCCACCAGCGTGCCCGGCATCCAGATCTCGGAGCATCTGCCCAGGATCGCCCGGCAAGCTCACAAGCTGACCATCCTGCGCTCGATGCGCTCCTCGGAGACCAACCACGAGCGGGCTCGGTGGGGCCTGGAAATCGGACGAGCGCTCACGCCGGCCGGGGAGTGGGCAGCTCCAGTGGAATACTACGGAGATACTCCGCTGGAGCGGAGGTGCCTGGGAGCACGCCTGGCGATCGAGGCCGGCGCGCGCCTGGTGACCGTGGAAGCGCCCCGGTTGGCCTATGACACGCACGCGGACAACTTCCGGCGGCTCAAGGACTTCCTGTTGCCCGAGTTTGACCGGGCCTTGGCGCGGCTGCTCGATGACCTGGACGAGCGCGGCCTGCTGGCGACCACCCTGGTGATCGCCGCCGGAGAGTTTGGGCGCACCCCCCGCATCAACCGGCAGGGCGGTCGCGATCACCACGCGAAAGCATGGTCTGTGGTGCTGGCTGGGGCAGGCCTGCCGGGGGGACGCCTCCTGGGCGCCACGGACCGGACCGGGGAGGAAGTCGCGGACCTGCCGGTGTCCCCGGCGGATCTTCTACGCACGGTCTACGAGATCCTGGGCGTGGGCGCCCCGCCGCAGAACGTGGCGCGCGGGCGCCTGGTCCGGGAACTGCTCGCCTGAGCAGCCGGGGCGCGGCCGTAGCCCCTGTTAGGAGTCGCGGCTGCTGCCGATAGGCACAGTGGCGGGCCGGGGTGTCCGCAAGGGCGCGCGGCGGCCGCCGAGGCCCTCCTTGGCAGACAGCACGCAGATCTTGATTCAGTTCAACCGGCTGATGCGCGAGCTGGAGCAGGGCTCCGTGCGGCGCAATTGCTTCCAGCCTTGGGAGATCGAGTTGCTCCTGGACATGGATGGCTGCAACCTGCCCAGCCGGAGGAAGCGGGAGACGCTCCGTCGTTATCAGAAAGCCGTCCAGCGCCGCATCGAGCAAGGCTCCACCACGCCCCTGAAGCTGTCCGAGTACCTCAGCGCCCGGCAGTGAGATCCCGCGCCGGCCCCTGCGCTATTCTGAGGGCATGGCAACGGAAAGCGGAAGCGCGCCGCAGGTGGAGTCCCAGCCGGGTCCCCGCATGGTCTTCTGCGTGAAGCTCCAGAGGGAACTTCCGGGATTGGCGGAAGTGCCCTTTGAAGGCCACCCGCTGGGCCAGCGCATCTATGAGAACGTCTCCGAGCAGGCCTGGAAGCTGTGGCTGGAGCAAATGAAGCTGATCATGAACGAGTACCGGCTGAACCTGGGCACTCCCCAGGCGCAGCAGTTCCTGCTCCAGTTGATGGAGCAATACTTCTTCAGCCAGGGCGCGGCGCTCCCGCCGGACTACCTGCCCCCCGACAGCGAAGCCTAGCGTCCGGTCCCGCAGACAGCTTTGCAGTGGGAAATCGTGGGACAGGCCTTCAGCCTGTCGCCTGAGGGCTATCATAAAGACGAATGCGCGCCATGGTGGTCCTCATCTGCCTGGCCCTGCCGGCTGCCGCCGACGACCGCTAGGTGGGGTTCCGCTCCGGGCCCTTTGAGGTGCTCTCGAGCGCCGGGGAGCGCAGCGGACGCGAGGCGCTGGCCCAGCTCGAGCAACTGCGCTGGGCGCTGGGGGCGCTCTTGAGCAAGCCGGAGCCGAAGAGCACGTGGCCAGTGAGGGTGGGTTGAATGTATGACCATGCCTGCGCATGACAAGGACCAAGCCGCTGCCGACCGGCTGGGGCCCGGCGGTGCATCCAGGGTGGACGCCGGTAAGGTCCGGGCGCAGATGCGCCGGTGGCAGAACTGCGTTCTGGACATCACGAAGTCTAACCCGCTCATCGGATTGAACCGGTCCCGCGTGGCCAAACTCCGGGTGACCGCGCCGCCAGCCGACGAACTGTTCCGCGTCCTTGTTCTGGAGGAGGCCAAGCTGCGGATGCCGCTGGTGAAGCGCCGTAAGCCCTCAGCCGATCGGCTGGGACTCTTCAGCGACGATCAACAGCAGGAAGAACTGCATGTTGAACCTGGCGAGGTCAGCTTTGAGGCGGAACCGCTTGAGCTGATGCGTCGTCTCCGCCGGATCTACGACAACGCCAGGACGACGGTTGAGGAGCGGGGTGTCACCACGCTGTACGTTACCCTCGGTGCGCTGCGATGGCAAGACGACCGATTTGGGGATTCTCTGAGCCCCCTTTGGATGGTGCCGTGCGAGCTTACGAGCAAGGGACCTGACGCGCCGCTGCGCCTCTCCGTGGCTGACGAGGAAATGCAGTTGAACCCGGCACTCGAGTATTACCTCCGCGAGTGGCATAAGGTTAAGCTCCCCTTGGTTCCCGAAGAACCGGACGCTCAATCACTGTCGCGCTTTCTCGATCAAGTGCGGGGGGAAGTTGAGGAGCTGCACTGGCAGGTGACCGACGAAGTGTGGCTCAGCACCTTCTCGTTTGAATCCCTGGTTATCTACAAGGACCTGGGTGCGCTCACCGAGACTGCTGTTTCCAATCCCGTCGTGGCGGGCCTCGCCCTGGCGGCGCCGCCCACCGGACGGTCCGAAGCTCTCCCGGACGACCTCGACACCCTTCCGACGCCGACGGTTGTCCCAATCCCGGTGCTGCCGACGGATTCGAGCCAACTTGAGGCGCTCATCCACGCCGCGGGAGGAAGGCACGTTGTGGTGCACGGCCCCCCGGGCACGGGCAAGAGCCAGACGATCGCAAACCTTATCGCTGACGCCCTTTCCAAGAACTTGAAGGTCCTGTTCGTGAGCGCGAAGATGGCAGCCCTCAACGTCGTCCATGACAGGCTGAAGGAACTCGGGCTGGAACACTTCTGCCTGGAGGCTCACAGCACCAAGGCGGGCAAGGCGAAGATCATCGAAGAGCTGCGCAAGACGCTGGAAGCTGAGGTTGTGGTCCAGTCCGGCCGTCTCGGAGCGGAGTTGGAGTCGCTCGTCAGGACGCGCGCGAAGCTGAGTTCGTATGTTCGGGCGCTGCATCGGCTCGGGGAGCCGCTGGGCCTGAGCGTCTATCAAGCCATCGGACGGCTCGCCAAGCTGCGATGTGCCCCAGAAGTGCGCGCGGACCTCCCTTGGCCCGATCCCCTCGGCGCGAGCCACGCTGAGCTCGAGGCGTGCATTGAGCTCCTCGATGAACTTGGGGGAATGGCGGATGTGTTCGACGGTCGGAACGAACATCCCTGGCGAGGTTTCACGCCTCCTGACACTTTCGGCATGGTTGAGCAAGAGAAGCTCCAGAACGCGCTGGAGACGCTCGGGCGAGCGTGCCAGGAAATCTCCCGGTGCGCGGCAACCCTCGAGTGGCTGATCCCTGATCCGAACAAGCTGTCTGTAGATGAGTGGGGAGGCTTCCGCGCGGCGTTGGGGGCCATCATCAAGACCAAGAGCCTGCCGGGGGGATGGTGGTTCCTGGATGTCGAAGTCCTCGAAGCGAAGGCGCGCCTTTTCGAGGAGGGATCACGCCTCAAGGCTGAATGGCAGTCGGAGATGGGGAAGCTGCGAGAGTCTTCGGATTGGCCTCTTGATGAGCTTCATCGACTGCTCGAGCCTGCCGAGAGATATTTCGGCAACTGGCATGCAGTCTTCCGACCTGCCTTCTGGGTCTGGCGCCGGCAGGTAAAGGCGGCCTTGCAACCGGGCGCACCTCGCAACCGGCGCGCACTGCGCGGATTGCTGGCAACCACCCGGCGGCTGTGCGAGATCGGCAGGTGGTTCGAAGCGAACGGCGCGGAACTGTCGCGTTATGCCCGACCAGACACCACGCTCCTCGAAGTCGCTGAGGCGTTTTGGGCCGCGGCGGCCCTGCGCAGGGCACTCGACGCCGCGGGCCGACAGCCGCGGGAGGGTACGACCGCGATCAGCATTGAGGTGAAGACAGCCGCCCAAAGTGTGCTGGCAGGTCTGCCTCCCGAGGACACGGCCCTCGACACCGCCCTTTCGCTCGTCGATAGCGTTTGGCCTGCTGGTTTCATAGAAAGCCGTTCGGCACGGAGGGCAGCCGTTCCCGGCGTGGCCAGCCGGTCGGCTGAGCTTCTGGAGGCATTCTTGCGTCTGCACGAGTGGGTTCTGGTGCGCAGGATCGTGCTGAAGTGTAAGGAACGCGGGCTTGGTCCATTCTTGGAGGCCCTCGGCTCGATCAGCGCCCGCGAAGCGCGCCCCGCGTTCGAGCGGCGGTTCTACACCCTCTGGGTCAGCGCCGCCGAGCAGCGACACCAGGAACTCAGGGAGTTCAGCTTAGCCAGACAGGAGAACCTCATTGAACGCTTCCGCGCACTGGACGGCACAGTCCGTCGGCTCGCCGTAGAGCGTGCACAAGCAATGGCGGGTTCCGCAGCGTACCGCGTGCGAGCTGCTCAGAACGATGTTGGCATGGCCAGCGAGGTAGGCATTCTTCAGCACGAGTTGGGAAAAAAGAAGCGCATCAAGCCACTGCGAAAGCTCTTCGCGGAGATTCCCCATGTTCTCCAGGCCCTGAAGCCTTGTTTGCTGATGAGCCCGATCTCGGTGTCCACCTACCTGAGGCCCGATACGTTCCGGTTCGACCTGGTGGTGTTCGACGAAGCGTCTCAGTTGCCGACCGCGGAGGGGGTGCCATCCATCCTCCGCGCCGAGCGGGTAGTCGTAGCCGGTGACTCCAACCAGCTACCACCTACGTCGTTCTTTGAGGCTGCCCTGCTGCCGGAGGAGGAAGACGAGGATGAAGATCCCCAGGCGGGGCAACAACCGCTCGACTCCCTGCTCGACGACTGTGTGGCCATCGTGCCGGTCTTCCAGGAGGCCCATCTTCGCTGGCACTACCGGAGCCGGGACGAGCGGTTGATCCGGTTCTCGAACCATTACAACTACAGCAACCGGCTGCTGACCTTCCCCACCGCCGTCCCGGAAGCTTCCGGGCAAGGCGTGCGTCTGGTCTATGTCCCCGATGGCGTCTACGACCGGGGGCGCAGCCGTACCAACCGGCGGGAGGCGCGGGTGGTCGCGGGACAAGTGATCGGGCACTTTGATCTCTACCCGGAGCGGTCGCTCGGTGTCGTGGCGTTCAACGTGAGCCAGAAAGAGGCGATCGAGGACGCCATCGCCGAGGAGCTGGAAGCGCGCCCTGACCTCGGTCCGCTCATGGACAGTTCACACCCCGAGAAGTTCTTCGTCAAGTCGCTGGAAAACGTTCAGGGCGACGAGCGCGACACCATGATCATCAGCGTGGGCTACGGAAAGGACGCCGACGGGGGCTTGACGTACAACTTCGGTCCCATCAATCAACACGGCGGTTGGCGACGCCTGAACGTTCTCGTCACCCGCGCCAAGTGGGAATGCATCTTGGTAACGAGCCTCCGCGCAGGAGAACTGTCGGGCGTCAACCCAAACAACCGCGGGGCGGTTGCTCTCCGGAACTACATTGAGTACGCGGAACGAGGCGGCGGCCTTTCTCCTTCGCCGCCGGTGATTACGGGTGGCGAGACAAACGATTTCGAGGACGCGGTCCAGGAAGCGCTGGTCGAAGCCGGGTTCCGCGTGGATGCTCAAGTGGGGGCAGGCAAAAAACGGATCGACCTGGCAGTGCGCGGCCGTGGCGACCCGAATCGCTACGTCCTCGGGATCGAGTGCGATGGCGCCACCTATCACAGCTCGCGGACCGCGCGCGACCGCGACCTCCTCCGGGAGCAGGTGCTTCGGGACAGGGGCTGGCGCATCCATCGCGTGTGGTCCACCGAGTGGTTTCACGACCGGGAGCGAGCGCTGGCGTCCCTTCTGCGTCGTGTCGAGTTGGCAGAGCAAACTCCAGCTCCAGTAGTAGTGTACGCTCCGCCGGTTCCGGAGGACCCGCAAGGCGGGGGCGTGGGTCCCCGCCCGCCAATTGCCCCAACTCGACGATATCCGGCCGGAGAACCATACCAAAGGGTCAAGTCTACCCTTAGGAGGCCCAGGGAGTATCTGCTCGAGGCGCGGTGGACCGGCGAGCTCGCCAACAGCATCTGTGTAATCGTGGCAACCGAGGGGCCAATCTGCAAGGAACTGCTGGTCGATCGGATCAAGGAGTTGCATGGAGTTGAGCGGGCTGGCTCGAATGTCCAGGCGAATGTCGAGTCCGCGATTCGGCACGCTATTGGCTACCGGGGGGTCGAGGTGTTACAAGGGGGCGAGTTCCTGCGGATCGGACGGCGGACGCTGAGAACGTTCCGGGTCCCAGCGGAGGGCGTCAACCGCGCGATCGAGCAGATCTCCGACGAGGAGATCGGCTTGGCGGTCCTGCACTTGGTGGAGGACCAGTTCGGGATCTTCCAGGAGGAGCTCCCACCGGCCGTAGCGCGTCTGCTCGGCGTAGAGCGCTTGCGTGCTGAGGCAGCCGACAGGATCAGAGGGGTTGTCGAGGACCTCGTGCATCGCCGACCGCTGCGTGCAAGTGGAGCGCAGGTCCACCTCGCTTGACCGCTCCGAGGTTTAGAGGGAGCCGGGCCTCCGGGCAGCAGCGCCCGGATCAGTCGGGGCGGACTTCCCGAGGCAGGCGTTCGAGAACGGCGGCCACTATGTCGTTAGCCAGCCGGCAGGCTGCCTGTACCTCGGCCTCACTCGGCGCGACGCAGATCGGCAACGCTCTTCTGGAGCCAGGCCCGCGTGTTGTGAGCGAGGACCGCATCAAGCCCCATAGAGCAGCCTGCCTTCGCGGACGACTGTGGACGGCAGCGAGGCCTTCAGGTGTAGTTGGCTGTCGAAGCTGCTGGCGGTCGTGACGAGAACGTCTTTGGCAATGCCCAGGCCGCGCAGGGCCTCGTAAGCCCTCCTGCTCCGCCGGCGCTCTGGCGGCGCTTCATCCGGAACCACCACCATCAGGTCGTAATCGCTATCCGGCCCAGCATCGCCCCGGGCTGCGGAACCGAACAAGTAGACGCCCCGTGGCTGATACGCGTCCACCAGCCGGCGCACCACTTCCTCTAGGACAGCATCGCGGGCTGAGGGGACATCCACTATGGCTTGCTGGACGCTCACAGCTCGATTCTAGAACATCCTGAAGCCGGCCGTGCCGTGGAGGCTATCATAGAGAAGAATGCGCGCCATGGTGGTCCTCATCTGCCTGGCCCTGCCGGCAGCCGCCGACGACCGCTGGGTGGGGTTCCGCTCCGGGCCCTTTGAGGTGCTCTCAAGCGCCGGGGAGCGCAGCGGACGCGAGGCGCTGGCCCAGCTCGAGCAACTGCGCTGGGCGCTGGGGGCGCTCTTGAGCAAGCCGGAGCCGAAGAGCACGTGGCCGATCAGGGTACTTGTACAAAGGCGCGCCGGACAAGACGGGAGTCTTATCCTACGGAGGGACGCGTACATCGGCGCCCTGGTCGCCGGCGCTCCCATGCCGCGCGAATGGCTGCGCGAGTGCGCGCGCTTGCTGATTGAAGCCAACGCCGGGCCCATGCCGCCCGGGACCGAGTCCGGGCTGGCCGACTTCTACTCGACCATCGAGCTGCGGGGGGCCGTGATCCTGGCCGGGGCGCCACCTCCGGCAGCGGAGAGAACCCTGGACTGGGCGCGCATCCACCTGCTGAGCGTGAACCCGAACTACTACGGCCGGCTGCGCGTGCTGCTGTACAATTTCCAGCGCGGCGTCGAAGCTGAGCCGGCTTACGCGAACTCCGTCGGACGGAAGCCGGCGGAGATTGACCGCGCGGCCGCCGCGTATCTGGCGGCGGGCAAGTTCACGACGGTCGAGATCTCCGGCCGCCCGCTCAACCCGCAGCGCGACTTCACGCCTCGGCCAGTCAGTTCCCCGGCGCCCGAGATCGCACTGGCCGACTTAACGCTCGATGGCGCGGCCTACGAAGCCGTCCTGAAGAGATTCCCGGGCAACGTGGAAGCGCTGGAGGGCCTGGGCTTGCTGGCGGCGAGGGAAAACCGCGCGGAGGAAGCGCGCAAGTACCTGGCGGAGGCGGTCAAGGCCGGCAGCGCGAATGCGCGCGTGTGGCTCGCATACGGCCGGGTGGCGGGCGATCGTGCGGCTCTCGAGAAGGCCGCCCAGCTCAACCCTGCCTGGGCGGAACCGCATTTCCTGATGGCCCGGCAGGAGACCGACCCCAGGAAGAAAATGGAGGAGTTGAAGGCGGCCGCGAGTCTTGAGCCTCGGAACGCAGCCTATCAGCGCGCGATCGAAGAACAGCGCGTGGCCTACCTGGAATACGAGGCCGCCGAGCGCCGGCGCGCCGAAGAAGAGAAGCGGAGATCACTGGAGCGCCTGAAGGCCGAGGCGCTGGCCGGGATTCGCGCCGCCGAAGCGCGGGCCAACCGGGGTGATCCGGCGGACCTGGCCGAAAGGAAGGTGGAAGCCTGGTGGGAAGGACCGACTCCCGCCGGCAGGGCGCAGGGCCGCCTGCGGCAAGTGGATTGCCTTCGCGGCGTGCTGCGCCTGGTGGTGGAGGGACAGGGCGGCAAGCTGACGCGGTTGCTGATCCGGGATCCCAAGCGGGTAGTGGTGATCGGCGGCGGCACCTTGGAGCTGGTTTGCGGGCCCCAGCGCGCCCCGCGTGCGGTGGTGATCGAGTATTTCCCCCAGAACGACGCCAAGCTGGCGACGGCCGGCGAAGTGGCCACCATCGAGTACCGGTAGATGCGGCCGCTCATTCCGTTGCGCTGGCTGGTGCTCGCGGTCTTCATTCTGTCGTCAGGGCTGAACTACCTCGACCGGCTCATCATGGCCAACCTGGCGCCGGTGTTGCGCACGGAGTTCCAGCTTTCCAACGCGGACTACGGCTTCATCCTGAGCGCCTTCTCGATCGTCTACGCGGCCTCCGCGCCGTTTGCCGGCCTGTTTATCGACCGGGTGGGGCTGAACCGGGGTATCAGCCTGGCGGTGGGCATTTGGTCGGTGATCACCGTCGCCACCGGCGCGGCGAACGGGCTACCCGCGCTGGTGGGCTGCTACGCCCTGCTGGGATTGGCGCAGGCGGGAGGGATACCGGCCAGCGGGAAGGCCATTGCCAGCTACCTGCGCATCGACGAGCGGGCCTTCGGGAGCGCCGCCAGCCAGATCGGCATAAGCCTGGGAGCGATGCTGGCGCCTCCGCTGGCCATAGGTCTGGCCTTGGGCTACGGCTGGCGCCTGGCGTTCGTGATCCCCGGGGCAGCGGGCCTGCTGTGGATCCCGCTGTGGAACTGGGTCGCCCGGCTGGCGCCGCGCCAGGAGAGCGACTCGAACGGGCGCCTGACCGGGGCCGGCCAGGTGATTCGCGACCGGAGGCTGTGGGGGTTCGTCATCGCCAACATCCTGAGCATGACCGTCTACACGCTGTGGACGAACTGGACCACGCTGTATCTGGTGCAGGCGCGGCGGCTGAGCTTAGCTGAAACCGCGTCGCTGGCCTGGATTCCTCCGCTTTTCGCCAACCTCGGCGGCCTGCTGGGAGGGTGGCTTTCGCTGAGATGGGTACGGAGGGGTGCGGGCCCGGTTTCCGCCAGGATGCGCGCCTGCCTGGTGGGCGCGCTGGCCCTGCTGGTGACCGCGTTGGTGCCGTGGATGCCGTCGGCGGGATGGGCGGTGGCGGCGATCAGCCTGAGCTTTTTCTGGGTGGCGGCCATGAGCGTGAACCTGTATTCCCTGCCCCTGGATGTTTTCGGGGCCGCGCACGCCGCCTTCACGGTGTCGATGCTGACCGCAGCGTATGGCGGCATGCAGGCCGTTTTTTCGCCTCTGGCCGGGGCGCTGATCGACCACTGGGGATTCCAGCCGGTCTGTGTGCTGGCCGCAGTGATGCCGTTGGCGGGCTTTGGCGCGCTGAGGTGGGCGGTGGGGAGGGAGCCGGGAGTCAGGACTCAGGAGTCAGGATGAAGAGGCTCCTGAGGCGGCTCATCTTCGGCCTGCTGGGCAAAGATCCGGAAGCGGTGGTGGTCAGCTTCCTCGCGGGCGAGGAGTCTCTGGCGCGGGAGATGGTCCAGGAGGCGCGGCGGCTGATCCCCAACCGGCGGCATTACGTGGTCACGGTGGGAGCGCGCGCCAGGATTCCCGGGACCACGCTGGTGACGCTGGAGCCTGGCTCGGCGTGGAGCCTGTACCGGCAACTGCGCCGCGCCTTCGGCCGGTTGCGGGTCGGGATGGCGCCGGTGCTGCTCACCGGCCAGCGGAGTCACCGTTCACTGCGCCGGGCGGCCTTCCTGCTGGCGCCGCGGAGGATCCTGGCGTTCAACGCGAAGCTGGAGCGGCATCACCTCAAACTGAGTTGCCCGATCGCCTCGTGGCTGTTTGTGCGCGGCGTGCCGCTGGACCGGATCTGGTTGCGTCCGGTGTGGCTGACCCCTTGGAAGAGGGACCGGACCAGGCGAGCCACGGCATCCGCGATTCTGGATGGCCGGCCGCTGTGCCGGTTGCGCCGGCGGGTGGCGGTGCTGTCGCCCTACTTTCCTTACCCGCTCTCGCACGGGGGCGCGGTGCGCCTGTTCAACCTCCTGCGCGAGGCCGCGCGGGAATTCGACGTGTTCCTGTTTGCCTTCTCCGAGACCGGGTGCAAGGAGGACACTGCGCCGGTGCGCGAGTTCTGCGCCAAGGTGATCCTGGTGGGCAAACCGTGGTATCGCGAGCCGCGGTGGTCCTCGCTGGCGCCTCCGGAGGTGTGCGAGTACCGCTCCGGAATCATGAAGCGGCTGTGGAAGGACCTGGCGCGGCAGTACCGGATCGATCTCCGGCAGATCGAGTACACCTACCTGGCGCCTTACGGGGGCGAGATCCTGGTGGAGCACGACGTGACCTTCGATCTCTACCAACAGGTCTATGAACGGGAATGCACACGGTCGGCGTGGTGGGACTGGTGGCGCTGGCGGAGATTCGAGACCCGAGCGGTCGAGAAGTTCGCGCGGGTGGTGGCCATGTCGGAGAAAGACTCCTGGCTGCTGGGTCTGGCGCATGGCACGCTGGCGTTGCCGCACGTGCGCGTAATCGGAAACGGAGTGGACCTGGAGCGGTTCCGTCCGGAGCCGGAGCAGGCGGGGCAACGGCTGCTGTTCATCGGATCCTTCCGGCACTTCCCGAACGTGGTGGCGTACCGGTTCCTGATCGAGCAGGTGTGGCCGCGTTTGCGGGCGCAGTTTCCGGCGATGACGCTCACGGCGGTGGCCGGTCCGGAGGCGCGGCTGCACTGGCGCTTACACAGCGACTCGGGGGCGCCGCCGGCGCCGGCGGGCGTCAGCCTGCTGGAGTTCGTCGAGGACGTGCGCCCGTTGTATGTCGAGGCCAATCTGGTGGTGGTGCCGACTCTGGTCTCGGCCGGGACGAACGTGAAGGTGCTCGAAGCGATGGCCATGGGGCGCGCGGTGGTGTCAACCAGTTGCGGCTGCGCGGGCCTGGGGCTGGAGCACGGAATAAGCGTCTGGATCGCGGACACGGCCGAGGAGTTCGCGCGAGGTGTGGCGCTGCTGGTGGCGGATCCGGCGCTGCGCTCGCGCCTGGCGCACGCCGCTCGGCGGCTGGCGGAGGCGCACTTTGACTGGAAGATGCTCGGGGAGTTGCAGCGGGAGTTGTGGCGGGAACTGTCGGCGGCGGGGCTGCTCACGCGTCCGGCGGTCGAAGGAGATCTGGAGGCGATCCGCAGGCTCCAGGAACAGTGCCCGGAAGCCGCAGCGTGGGATCCGGCCTCCTATTTGTCTTATGACTGCCGGGTAGCGGTGGTGGGCGAGGACCTGGCCGGCTTCATCGTGGCGCGGAAGCTGGCGGGAGAGGAGTCGGAGATCCTGAACCTGGCGGTGGCGCCGGCGCTGCGCCGCCGCGGCGTGGCGGCCTGGCTGCTGGGCGAGGTGCTGGCCTCGGCAGGTGGACCGTGGTTTCTGGAGGTGCGCGAGTCCAACCAGGCGGCGCGGAGCCTGTACGGGAAGTTCGGGTTCCGGGAGGTCTCGCGCCGGCCCGGCTACTACCAGGACACGGGTGAGGCCGCGGTTGTCATGCGGCTGTAATCGTGCTAATGTCACAACCATGACGCCGGAAGAAATCAAAGCGCACCTGATAGCGACCAGCGAGGAGTTCCGCCGGCTGGTCGCGCAACATGCCGAATACAAGAAGCAACTCGAGGCTCTTTCCTCACGTCCCTACTTGACTCCGCAGGAACAACTGGAAGAAACGCGGATCAAGAAGCTGAAGCTGCATCTGAAAGACCAGATGCAGCAGATGATGGACCGGCATCGCGCCCAGCAGCCGGCCTGAATTCGGTTGCTCCCCGAAGTCGCTGTTTTCTATCACGTTCTGGAGTAGTACGTTCCGGGGAATTTTGGCTCTTGACGCCTGGAAATCCTCGTGCTAGGCTTTACCTGTTATGCCAACAAAGAGGGCGGCGCTGTCATTTGTGATCTTGCCAGTGGCACTGCTGGTGCTTGGTCTGGCCACCATTCCAGCACAGGCAGGTCTCATCGCTTACTACCCGTTCGAAAGCAATGCCAACGATGCCAGCGGGAATGGTCGCCACGGCGCGATCACCGGTTCGCTGTCGGTGGTCGCCGGACATGACGGGTTGGCGTACGCTTTCAACGGCGGGGAGAACTTTGTCACTGTGCCGATCGACATCAACCCCTCGAATTACGCGACGCTCACCATGGGCGGGTGGGTCAACGCCGGCGCGGCTGACGCGATCCGGGGCATCCTGTCTCACGACAACGGCGACTTCGACCGGACGCTGGACATCGATAATCGAGGGGGCGGCGGCTGGCAGTGGTGCGCCTTCACCGGGAGCACCGTTCTCTGCGGTCCTTCTGTGGCCCTGGACACATGGACCTTCCTGGCGGTTCGTTACAACCAGAGCACTGGCGCAATCGCGCTCACCGTGGATGGTGTCTCCTACACCACGTCCGGCTATCCTGGTTCCGGTTGGACGAACACCACGATCGGCCGCAATCCGAGCTGGGATTACCCGTTCGTGGGCGTGATCGACAGTGTCTTCTTCTATGACCAGTACCTGACTGACGAGCAGCTTGAGGCGATCCGACAGAACGGTGTCGCGCTAATACCCGAGCCGTCCACCTTCCTGTTGCTTGGCGCCGGGCTCCTGGGCTTAGCCGCCGTCGCCAGGCGCCGGGGCTAGGAGTCCCTGGCAAGAGCCGGGCACCGAGTCAGGACTTCCCGTATCCGCTCCACCGCCTCCATCAGGTTCTCGTAGGAATTGGCGTAGCTGAAGCGAAGGTAACCCTCTCCGTAGGCCCCGAAAGCCGTCCCGCTCAGGCAGGCCACGCCGGCTTCTTGCAGCAGCCGCTCGGCCAGTTGCTGGGAATCGATCCCCGTGCCGCGGATGTTGGCGAAAGCGTAGAAGGCTCCGCCCGGGCGGGCGCAGCGGAAGCCGGGCAAGCAGTTCAGGCCGTCGCAGAAGGCGTCGCGGCGGCGACGGAACTCAGCCACCATGGCGTCCACGGCGTCCTGCGGTCCCTCCAGCGCGGCCAGCCCGGCGCGCTGGGTGAAGCTGGCGGTGCAGGAGCTCGAGTTCACGATCAGCAAGCCCACCGCCTCGACCAGCCACTTGGGCATCACGCCGTAGCCCATGCGCCAGCCGGTCATGGCATAAGTCTTCGAGAAGCCATCCAGGAGGATGGTCTTCTCCAGCATCCCGGGAAAACTGCTGATGGAGACCGGCGCCCGGTCGTAGTAGATGCGGGAGTAGATCTCATCGGCGAGCACCATCAGGTCACGCTCGCGGACCATCCCGGCGATGGCCCGAACCTGTTCGCCGGGGATGACGCCTCCGGTGGGGTTCTGCGGCGAGTTCAGGATGAGCAGCCGGGTCCGGTCGGTGATGTGGTCCCGCAGCCAGTCCAGGTCGATCGAGAAGCCGTGCTCTTCGACCAGCGGCATAGCCACCGGCACGGCGCCCAGGAAGTTGATCATCGACTCGTAGATGGGGAAACCGGGGTTGGGGTAAATCACTTCGTCGCCCGCCTCCAGCAACGCCAACATGGGGAAGAAGATGATGGGCTTGCCGCCGGGGACGATGGCTACGTTCTCCACTTCCACCGGGATGCCCCGGCTACAGCGGACGGCGGCGGCCACGGCCTCGCGCAATTCGGGGTAACCCAGCGAGGGCCCGTAGTGGGTCCAGCCCTGATCCAGAGCGCGCTGGGCGGCCTCGATGATGTGCCGGGGAGTGGCGAAATCCGGCTCCCCGATCTCCAGGTGGATGATCTTGCGGCCCTGCGCTTCCATGGCGCGGGCTCGCACCAGGACGTCGAAAGCGGTTTCCGTTCCGATCCTGTGCATTCGCTCGGCGAGTTTCATAAGGTTTCCCAGGGGCCGGCCAGCAGCCACATATAATCAAGATAGCGCCTATCCACGTTCCTCGCTCTTTTTTCGTCAATGAGTTGTAGGCGCATGAGCAGCGTTGCCCTGGCCATCATGAGCGAAGCGGTCGAGCGGACCCTCGAGGACGCCCTGGAGGAGCAGAGCCGGTTCATCTCCGTCAACCTGCGCCGCATCTTTCTGCTGATCTATCGGATGGTAGGCAATGTGGCCGACGCCCAGGATCTGACGCAGGAGGTCTTCATCAAGGCCCTGCAAAGGCGGGAGCAACTGAAAGACTCCGAGAAGGCGGCCCACTGGCTGTCGCGGATCGCCACGAACGCGGCGATTGATTTCTTGCGCCGTCACGGCCGGGTGACGCTGTGCGATCTGGAAGCGCTGCCGGCGCCGGTGCGGGCGCCCGCCGCGGAGAACCCGGAGAACCTGGTGCTGCGCGCCGAGCGGCGGGCGCTGCTGGAAGAGGGCCTCGGAACGCTGACCGCGCGGGAGCGGGCGGCGCTCCTGCTGCGGGATGTCGAGGACCTGCCGGCCGAAGAGGTGGCCAGGCACCTGAAATGCTCGAAGGCCACGGTCCGCTCGCACATCGCCAACGCCAGGGTGAAGTTCCGGCGCTACCTGGCCAAGAGGGAGTCATGACGCACCCGAAGGAAGCGGAGCTGGCGCTGTACGCCGGAGGCGAAGCCGGCCTCTGGAGGCGGTGGCGCGTGGCGCGGCACCTGAAGGGTTGCCATGATTGCAGCCGCCTGGTGGAAGAGCACCAGGCGATTCGCCAGTGGACGCGAGAGCAGGGCGGGCTGCCCGCCGAGGTCGAGTGGCCGCAGTTGGCGGCGGAGATGAAAGCCAACATCCGGCTGGGCCTGGCGGCCGGCGAATGCGTGGGCGGAGCGCTGGAGGCCGCAGCGCCGAAGTGGTGGCGGCCGGCCCTGGTGGCGCCCGTGCTGCTGGTCATATTCCTGGGGTGGTGGTTGCAGAGTTGGCGCGCGCCGCAGGTTGCGGTGGTGCGTGCTCCTGCGCCAGCGGGCCTGGTGGTGCGGGCCAACCTCGGTTGGATTGAGGTCGAGCAGAACGGCCGGGCGCTGGCGCTGCTGCACCCGGAGGCGGCCGAGGTGACGGTTTCGGCCAGCGGTGAGGGCGCCGGCGCGCGCTACGTGGACGCTCAGACCGGTTACGTGACGATCAGCCATGTCTATGCGCAATAGGTTGGCAGTGTTGCTGTGCGGCGGGTTGCTGGCCGCATCCGCCCAGGAGGGCGGCGGCCGCACCGGCGCATTCAGGATCAGCTTTCCGGCGGATTCGCCGGTAGGGCTGGTGAGCGCCGACTGGGGGGAGTCGCGCACGACCACGTTGGGCGGGGCGCTGGCGGTGGAGCTGCGGACGGCGCTGGTGTTGCGCAACTCGAGCCAGCAGCGCATTCGCAGCGTCACGCTGCTGGTGCTGACCCAGGAGGTGGCGCCCGGGGGCAAGGCCTCGGTCTCCGTACCCAGCCTGGACGTTCGCCCGGGCGAGACTTTCCCGCTGCGCATCGATCTGCGGCTTCTCCAGCCGGTCAGGGCGGGGAGCGCCCAGGTGGAAGTCGGCCTGGACGGCGTGCTGTTTGAGGACCTGAGCTTCTACGGCCCCAACCGGCTGAATTCGCGGCGGGCGATGACAGTCTGGGAGCTGGAGGCCCGGCGTGACCGGCAGTACTGGAAGTCGATCCTGGAGGCCCAGGGGCCGGCAGGGCTGCAAAAGGCGGTGCTGGCGAGCCTGGCGCGGCAGGGAGAGCGGGCCAGCCTGGACGTTCAGGTGACGCGCGGCGGGCGCACCACGGCTGCCGGCGGCGCCGAGCAGGAGCGGCAGTTCGCGTTTCTGCATGTGCCGGGCGCCCCGCTGGAGCTTCTGAGCGGCCTGGCGCGCACCAGCGGCGGCGAGGCTCGAGCCGCGCGCCTGGAGGTGCTGAACCGCTCCGACCGCCCGGTCAGCTACTTCGAAATCGGCTGGATCATCCGCGACCGGCAAGGCCGGGAGTTCGTGACGGGCTCGGTGCCGGGCCCCGGTCCCGGTCTGAGGCTGGCGCCGGGGCAGAAGGCCGTGGCGCAGGAGGATGCCTCGCGGAGATTCTCTCTCCGGCCCGGCCAGCCGATTGCCATTGACGGGATGACCGGCTTCGTCAGCCAGGTCGAGTTCGCCGATGGGAGCATCTGGATTCCCGACCGCGCCGCGCTGGCCGATCCGCGCCTGGAGCGGGTGCTCGGGCCCTCGCCCGAGGAGCAGCGGCTCAGCGACCTTTACCGCCGGCGCGGTCTAGCGGCGCTGGTGGGCGAGCTGAAGAAGTTCTGAAGACCTTGTCAGTGGCTCTTCCGACGGCGCAGAAAGCACAGGGCCCCAAGGCCCGCACCCAAAAGCGCGAGGGTCGAGGGCTCAGGCACGGCGGCACTGTCAATCCGGGTGTAGAAGCCAGCGGACAGCCCGCCTGTCCCGGGCCCCTGGACCGCAAGGGAGTGGGCGCCGGGGGCCAATAGAACCTGCCCCTTGGCCCAGCCAGCACCGAGCCACCCGACGGGGTCACCACCTAAGGGAGGCATCGCGCCCCAGTTGGCGGTCACCAGGATCGAGACCCCAAAGTCAAAAACCGTGTACGTGTCACCCTGGACGAAGTCGTCGGTGATCCTGAAAATGGCCGGCAACGCCAGATTGTAAACGTAGGGGGAATCCACGGAGTCTGTCCACGCCAGATCGATTTGGTCGTACGCCCAGCCGGCATTGAGGACCGGAGCCGGCGCCGGAAGAGATGGGTCCCAGTTGATTGGGCCGGCAAGTGCTGTCAGCGCCCCCAAGAACAGAATCAAAGCGGCCAGCGAGACACTGGCTCTCATAGACTTCATTGCGGACCTCCTGCTATGTACCTTGTACGCGTCTTCTGCCAGGATCCCCAGTCTGATGTCCTGGCAAACGCCTGTTATACACGCAACCACCCTCATTCGAGCAACTTTTTCTTCTAGTACTGTCCAGTCTGGTACTATGCAGTACTGTCCATCGCTGGCGACTCCGGCAAGGCTCCGAGGGTGCTCATCTGTGCTCTTCCGGCTGCGGTATTCTGAGAGGTCGCGGAAACCGAGGAGGATTCATGAACCGGAGATCGTTCTTGCGGGGCGCCGCGGCGGCGCCGGTAGTAGCTGCGCTGGTACACCCCGCCGCAACCTCCGCACAGGAGTCGCGAGCAATCACTTTGCCGAAGCCGCAAACTCAGGGCGGCAAGCCTCTGCTCGAAGCGCTAAGCCAGAGGAAGACGATCCGCACCATCGGCGAGGAGAAGCTGTCCCAACAACAGCTTTCCAACCTTCTCTGGGCGGCTTTCGGCGTGAACCGCGCCGATGGCCGCCGCACCGCCCCGTCCGCCATGAACGTGAGGGACATCGGCATCTATGTCTTCCTGGCGGAGGGGGTGTATCTCTACGATGCCGACGCGCATGTCCTGAAGCCCGTTGTGGCTGGAGATCACCGGGCGAAGACGGGCGGCCAGCCAGCAGTGGCCAAGGCCGCGGTGGGCTTGGTGTACGTCGCGGATCTCGACAAGTACAGTTCCGGCCGGGGGCGGGCAATCACGGACCAGTCGCTGCTCACAGCCTGGTCGAACAACCACGCGGGGTTCATCGGGCAAAATGTGTGCCTCTACGCGGCCTCGGAAGATCTGGCGGCTTGGTTCCGAGCCTCACTGGACAGCGCGGCGTTGGCCGCGCTTCTGAACCTGCGACCGGCGCAGAAGGTGCTGTACACACAGACGGTGGGCGTCCCGACGAAGAGCGCCTGAGCGTTGCTATTCTGAGAGGGCGCGGGAACAGATGGAAGGAGACAGTATGCTCTATACGAGACGAGATGTTGGAAAGATCGCTTTGGCCGCAGGGACGGCGGCCAGATCGATGGGGGCCGCCAAGCCGAAGTCGGTTTTCGGCGGAGTGCAGATCGGCGCCATCACATACAGCTTCCGCGGGCTGCCGAGTAGCGCCGCGGAGACTCTCAAGTATTGCCTCGATTGCGGGATCAGCGGGATCGAGCTGATGGCCAACGTGGCAGAGAGCTATGCCGGCGCGCCCGCGCAGGCCGGGCGTGGCGGCTTCCCGGGCGGCCCTATGCCCGGCGGCCCCCCGGGTGCAGGCCCGGGCGGCGCACCGGGCGGTGCTCCAGGTGGTGCTCCGGGCGCGCAGGGTCGGGGGCCCGGCCCCGGCCGCATGCAAATGACTCCTGAACAGCAGGAAGCAAGACGCAAGGCGGCCGAAGCGATGACCAAGTGGCGGCTCTCCGTTTCCATGGACAAGTACAAGGCCTTCCGCAAGATGTACAACGATGCGGGCGTGAAGATCTACGCGTTCAAGCTGGAACCGACGCTGGCCATGTCGGACAAGGAGTACGAATACATCTGGAATGTGGCGGAGACGCTGGGCGCGAACCACCTCACCATGGAGCTGCCGACCGACGACAAAGTGCTCCAGCGGGTCGCTGAGTACGCCGCGAAGCGCAAACTGAGGATCGCGTTCCACACCCACGGCCAGGGCGGCTCCTCCGGTTTCGACAGAGTGCTGGGGGCATCGAAGTACACCGCGCTCAATTTCGATGTGGGCCACTACTTTGGGGTCAACGGCGAGTCCCCGGTCCCAATAGTCGAGAAGTATCACGACCGGATCGCAAGCCTGCACCTGAAGGACCGCAAAGGCCCCAGCAAGGACGCCCAAACCAGCGGCGCCCAAGGCGGATTCCCAGGCGGCGGCGGCGCGAACATGCCGTGGGGGCAGGGCGAGACGCCGCTGAAGGAGGTTTTGCAGTCGATGAAGGCGAAGAAGTACAAGTTCCCGGCCAGCATTGAATACGAGTACCAGACACCTCAAGGGTCCGACGTGCTGACCGAGATCAAGAAGTGCGTGGAGTACTGCAAACGGGCCCTCGCGTAGCAGGCATTGATGTAGATGTCACCGGTCAGACGCCCCTGGTGAAACTACCCCCGTTTCACCACCAGGATATCCACGTCGCTGTCGGGCCCCATTTCTCCACGGGCCGTCGTGCTACCGGAGCGGGGTAGAGCGCGAGCGGTTGCTGGAAGGAACCCGGGGGGGGAGGTGACTCCGCTCCTCACCGCGCGACAGGTTACGGGAAACTGGCGGACTGCTCCGCAGAGAGACCCTCCTGGTTGCGCAAGCTGACATAGACTGAGCCGACGGTGTGCAAGTTCTGGTCCACGCGGAACGGCTGAAGCAGGGTGAACTGGCTGCCGAACTGCGCCGAAGCGCTGCTGCGGTACCAGTCGGAGAACTTCCCGGCAATGGTCTCGGCGGGGATGACGATCTCGATGGGCGCCCAGTTGTACTCCGGACGCGGCAGGAAGCGGAAACGCGCCTCGGTCACTTGCCGGGGCGTCGAGTAGCCCGTGACTGAGAGGTTGAAGCCTGTGGCGGTATAGCCGATTCCGACTTCCGTGACGGCCGGTACGCGCCGCGCCAGGGTGATGGTGCAGGCCACCGCCGCCACGGGCGTAACATCGACGCCGGCGGCCTCGAGTGTGGCGTTGATCCGGATAGCGCCGGCCACCGTGCCGGTTTGTAGCGAGAACTCCGCGCGGGTGCTTCCTGCGGCCAGCGTGAAGGTGGGGCTCCTGCCGCCGGTCGAGAACTGTAGGGACGCATCATCAGAGGGGATCGCGGCATTGGGGACGAAGGTCAGGGTCAGGCGGCCCGAGAGCTGGCCCGCGTAAGGTCCCGCCAAGACCAGGGTGACGCGGGGCTGCTGCTTGGGCTCAGCCGTGGCGGGGCATTCGAGCGCAGCGCCCACCGGAGCTAGCTGCGCGCGGAGGGGCCACGCGGCGACCAGCAGCGTGAACGCCGTCAGGCCGATCGGCCGGAGCAACCTTCGGATGGGCCTCGACCGCATCACCGCGGGCTCCCCACTTCCGGCGTTCCCGGCGTGATGACGGGCCTGGCCACCTTGCCGTCGCTGCCAGCGCCACCCGCGCTCCGGCCGGCGACGAGCGCCCCGCCGACGGCTGCTCCGCCGGCCAGGGCCAGGACGGTGATCAACTTTCCGGAGATTGCGCGCGCTGGGGTTCCCACATTGGTTTGCGAGATCGATGCGCTGGCGGTCTGGCCTCGGTAAGAGGCGGTCACCCGTATCTGGAATTCGCCGGGCATGTTGTTGGGCCGCAGGCCGAGGGCGGCGGCCTGGCCGTTTTCGTCCGTCAGGGTGGTGAAGACGCCGCTGCCATTGGGGAAGACCCCGCTGGGCCCGGCACTGGGCAGAACGAAGGTGACGGCGGCGCCGGCGACGGGGCGACGGTTCTCGTCCTGTATCTCGACCACCGGCTCGCCGGCCGTGCGCTGGCGGATGTTGTTGACGGCGCCTTGGCCCTCGACGATGACGATGTTCAACTTCGCCACCGGCTGACTCGGGCTGGCTTGAAGCGCCAGCAGGCAGCCGAGCAGCGCCGAGAGCGAGGATGCGCGCCGCATCGGGTTGGCCGTCTTTGTTAAGCCCCAGGGCCATTATCCGGCAGGCTGTGCGAACACGTCAACGCGCCGCCGGCTTGACAGGCGTGCAAAAATCCGGGGACACTCCGGGCTGGGTCCGTCAAACCAGCCGCCTGCCGATGAGCGCAGGCGTGTCCCCAGGATTTTTTCACACGTTCCTGGCGTTAGGACACGTGCTCCATGATTCCCCTGAGGCAAAGCCGACCCCTCCGACAGGCGCCTCTCAGCCTGCGCTCTCCCGCATCACACGCCAGCGGTATCAGGTAACACCAGCCCACCAGATCTGCCATATCCGAGGCAACTCCTGCCGTCTCAGAAACTTCCATTACTGGCGAACCCCGACCATTTCAAAGGCGAGCTCAACGCTCGTTATACGGCCACCCGGCAGATCGCTCTCGGCAACAGCCCTTCTTGCCGCGATCCTCCAGCAGCTAACGCCATGCGGCTCACCCGCGGCGGCCGGCACCGTCGCTTCCAGTCAACTCGGTCGCTGCGCGGCCGCCGGCAGGTGCAGCCGCTCGTTAGAGAGCGGCGTTGTGTTTGCCAAGCTAGGAGTCTGGAGCCGGGTCCGGCTGCACGTACGACCAACCTCCCGACATGGACCTATTCGGAGACAGCCTGCCTCCGTCCCTAACCTTGACCAATCGTTCGACCGAAAACGGCTCGTGTAGCTTCTTGAGCCGTCTGACGTGTAGCAGATTGAGGCTTACACCACCGGGCGCGGCTGAGGCATCGTAGAGCTCGCGCTCGCCGGGCTGAAGCAGCCTGATGATCTGCTCGATCAGGGCCCGCTTCTCAGGAGTCAGCGTGCGCTTGTCGTCCCATCCGACTATCTCGGCGACATATCGGACTGTTGGTAAGTCGGTAGTCGTGGAAAGAAACAGCCGCATCGGATCGTTAACGGTGGGCGGGAAGATCTGAAGGTCCACAATCGGTCGTGACGAGTACGGTTGGAGAAAGAGGATTTGATCGGGGAGAACGGACTGGGTTCGGCAGATCTCTTCCAACACCGACTCGTAAACGCCATTGATGAAGAGCGCTTCAAGTGCCATAAGCGACCTCCCGCCGTCTAACTCAGAGGATTTTTAGCCTGCCGGTTGCGGCGCGCAGAGCCCCAGGAGCGGCAGGAGGCCTCCGCCCCGCAACCGGTGGGCTGAAAATCAGGTAGGCCAAACCGCTGCCCTACGCCAACCTATGAAGATTGTATCGCGCCGTGGAGTTCCCGGCAAGGCCGCGGGGGGACGCCCAGGGTGACCATTCCGCCTGGCCTCCCCGAAATCCTGGCGCCGGCGACAGGAGCACGATTTATGATGCTCCCGCTCGACCTGGAAGTCAACAACACAGCGTCCCGCTGTCAAGCCTCGATTAAAATGTCCCCCTGCTTAGCTCGATAAAAATGTCCCTT
>CAYGVJ010000087.1:0-22733 GCA_964353255.1 uncultured Solibacteraceae bacterium
CCGGGTTGGAGAGGTAAGGTCTGAGTTCACTGCGATACCTCGCTTCGAGGACGTCCAGGTTCATTGGACGGGCTGATCGAGGGTGCGGTCCAAATCGCGGAAGAATGGATCCCAGGGCTCAGGGGGTCTTTCAGGCGGCATAGGGCAGCAATTCCGGGGTGAGGTCCGCCAGCAGGTTCCAGTGCCGCGCCTCGGGCGGGCGTGTCTCCCGCAACCAGCGCCGTTCCGCCGCGGAGAGAGACTGCTGGCACAACGTGTCCTCGCGGACCAACCGGGCGCGATCCAGCGCCGCCTCGACCTCCGCGAGTTTGCCGAGCTTTAACTGTTCGGTGGGGCGGCGCTCGGCCAGCCGCCGGGCAAGACTGACGACGAAGCCCAGCCGGTTCTGGATCTCCCGCTGCCGGGCCTCTTTGAGCAGCCATTCCCAATCCATCTCCGGAAACTTCAGGACCAGCCACGGCAGGGCCTCGATGGCCCGCACCTCCAGATCAAGGGACGACAGTGCGGCCAGGAGCACGGACACGGGGTTTTGCTGCTCGGCTGGGCGCAGGTACAGGAACCCCGGGTAACCCAGGCCAGCCAGGGCCTTGGCTGCCTTCTCCGAGTCGCGCAGACGGCTGATTTGTCCCATCTCCACCTTCTCATGGTAGCCGATTTCACAAGAACGGCTGCTGTGACACTCGCGGGCCGGCACGCTCCTGCTGGGTATCTTCCCCTCGGTCCTTCTGGGCTTCGTCCACCGCGCGGCAGGGGCGGGCAAATAGTACCATCGCCTTGAGGCCCAATGCCCGGACCGACTGCATTCGTTCTCGGCCTGACCCATGCGGGGCTGGCCGGCGTCCGTAGCTTGGGTCGGGCCGGCATCCCGGTTGTGAGCATCGACGCGGATCACCGGGAGGTCGGCGCCGCCTCCCGCTATGGCATTTTCCGGCAGTGCCCCGCGTTCGAGCGCAGCGACGACGTGCTGCGGTTCCTGATCGAGCAGGGCCGGCAGTTGGGCCAGCCCGGTGTGCTCATTCTCGCCCGTGACGATTTTGTGGAGCTGGTGGCGAACCACCAAGAGGACCTGCGGCCTTACTTCCGCTTCCCTGTGTTCTCCGAACTGGCCTCCCAAGCTTCAGTTGACAAACGGCGGCAGTACGAGGCGGCGGAAGCCCTCGGAGTTCCCTTTCCCCCGACCTTCTTCCCGGAAACGATGGAGGAGGTCTTGGACATCCGAGATCAGATTGACTATCCAGCCTTCATCAAGCCCCGCCATTCCCACCGCTGGAGGAGGTCGTTCAAGTGCAAAGGTGTAGTGGCTCACAACCGACGGGAGCTCGTGGACGGCTTCGAAGAGGCGCTTCGGGCCGGCCTGGAGACCGTGATCCAGGAGGTAGTGCCGGGGCCGGATACCCACGTGTACGCGCTGTGGACCTACATCAATCAGGAGGACCAGCCCTTGGCCGCGGTGACCGTGCAGAAGCTGCGCCAGTGGCCGGTCCGCTTCGGCGTCGGGTGTTTGGTGATGAGCGTGGAACAGCCCGAAGTTGCCGAGCTCGCGCTGAGATTCTGCCGCGGCCTCGGGTTTCGTGGGATTGCCGAGGTGGAATTCAAGAGGGATGAGCGGGACGGGGTGTACAGGCTGATGGAGCTCAATCCCCGCTTGGGGAGCTACGCCCAATTGGCGATTGATTGTGGCCCCAACCTGCCACTGATGGAATACCTGGATCTGGCTGGGCAGGGACCGGAGCCGCACCTGCACTACCGCACGGGCGTGCGCTGGCTGGACCCGCTGTATGACGTCCGTTCCTTCCGATGGAGCTTGTGCCACGAGCGGCTCTCGCCCTGGAGTTGGCTGAAATCGCTTCGGGGCGTCTCCTCCTATTCCAGTTTTGCCCGCGACGATCTCGGCCCGTTCCGCCGCGACATCGCGAACCTCGCCCGAGCCGCCTGCCGAAAGGCATTTGCCTCCTCAAGAGCACATTAGGGGTCCCGTCATATACTTAAACGGAGTGGAGGATTTGCGGGATGAGCGCACCTGAGATTACGCGGCGGGCCTTTACGGGCCTTTTGGCAGCGGCGGGCCTTCCCGGCGAGGAGGGCTGGATAGATCTGTTCGACGGCCGGAGCCTCCAGGGTTGGAAGCCCAACGAGAGCACGAATTCCTGGAAGGTCGTCGAGGGCCAGCTCGTTGCCGGCGGCCCCAGATGCCACCTCTTTTACACCGGCCCGGTCCGGGAGGCCAGCTTCAAGAACTTCGAGCTGGAAGTGGAGGCGCTGGCGCGGCCGGCCTGCAACTCCGGCATTTACTTCCACACCGCTTACCAGGAGCCGGGCTGGCCGCAGAAGGGCTTTGAGATCCAGATCAACAACACGGCGACCGGCGAGGGCAGCTACCGTGAGCGGAAGAAGACCGGCTCGCTGTACGGGATTCGCAACGTCTATAAGCAGCTCGTGGCCGACGACGAGTGGTTCACCATCCACGCCGCGGTCCGCGGCAAGAACATCCAGGTGCGGCTCAACGGGACCCTGCTGGTGGACTACACCGAACCCGATCCGCCCCTCCTCGCCGAAGGCAGCGCGCGCGGGCGCGTCCTCGACCGCGGCGCCTTCGCCCTTCAATGTCACGACCCGGGCTCGAAGGCGCGCTTCCGCCGCATCCGTGTCCGGCCGCTCCCCGACGATCTTCCCTCGGCAGGCCCCGCCGCCCCGGCCGACGAGCTGGCTCGCGACATCATCACCCTCGGCGACCGCAATATCCCCCTGGTGGACTACCATGTCCACCTCAGGCCCGGGCTCACTCTCGAGCAGGGGCTCGCCCATTCGCGCCTTCACGGCATCCAATACGGCATCGCCGTCAATTGCGGCAAGGGCAATGCGGTCCAGGACGACGACGCGGCCCGGCGCTTCTTCGAGGGCATGAAGGGCCAGCCCGTCTTTGTGGCCATGCAAGCCGAGGGGCGCGAATGGACCCAAATGTTCTCCCGCCGCGTGGTCGCGCTTTTTGACTACGTCTTCACCGACTCGATGACCTGGACCGACAATCGCGGTCGCCGCATGCGCTTGTGGATTCCCGGAGAGGTCGGCAGTATCGCCGACCCGCAGGAATTCATGGAGACCCTGGTCGAGCGTACGGTGGGGATTCTCGAACACGAGCCTGTCGATATCTACGTCAACCCCACCTTCCTCCCGGAGGCGATCGCCAAGGACTACGACGCTCTCTGGACCGAGGAGCGCATGAAGAAGGTGATCGGCGCTGCCGTCCGGAACCAGGTCGCCATCGAGATCAACAACCGCTACCGGCTTCCCTCTGCGAGGTTCCTGCGCCTGGCCAAAGAGGCCGGCTGCAAGTTCACCTTCGGCACCAACAACGGCGGGACCAGCGACCTCGGGCGCTGCGAGTACTCCATCCGGATGACCAAAGAGCTTAAACTCTCCTGGCAGGACTTCTTCGTGCCCGGCGCGTGGGGTCCCAAGGCCATCGAGCGCAAACCCGACGCTCTGCGAGCCGCCTGAGGCGGCGGAAGAGGTGGGGGGCCCGGGGGAACGACCGGCAGCGCCTCAAGCAGCGGTCACGGAAAGCTGCTATACTTGCAGGGCATTTGACGGTCCCGCATACCCTGGCCGAGATTCAATTCTGCCTCGTATAGCCCGCTATCAAATGGCAAGGAGATCACGTGAAGAACATTTTCGTTGGCAACTTGAATTTCGGCGCCACTGAAGAGTCAATCCGCTCACTCTTCGAACCCTATGGAGCCGTGGAGCGCGTCAACCTGGTGACGGACCGTGACACGGGCCGCTCACGCGGCTTCGCGTTCGTCGAAATGACGGATCCCGGTCAAGCCGACCGGGCCATCGCCGCCTTGAACGGGAGCAACCTGGATGGCCGGGCGCTCCGCATCGACGAGGCGCGGCCGAAGGCGGACCGCGGCGACGCTCCGCGCGAGCGTCGGGTGCCTCGCGGGTAGAACGCTTCTGATCTTGACCGGCCGGTCCCCAGAAAGCCGGCCGGAACAAGATTCCGAAGGAGCCTGATGGCTTCGGGATCGCACACGACCTACAAGAAACGCCAGAAAGAACTCGCCCGCCTCGAGAAGCGGCGCGAGAAGGCCGCCAAGCGGCTGCAACGCGGATTGGGGAAGCGTCCTCCCAGCCCCGGCAACAGCAATGATGAAGGCGTTGCCCGTGCAGCTCCGGCGTGACAGGCAGCGGTCGGCGTCTTTGGCCGGAACGATAGGGAGGCGAAAGGGCCGGACCGCCGCCGCGCGGCAATGCTTCCCGTGAGGAGGTGCTCGTCCATGACCGGCAGGATCAAGAGCTTGAGCGCCGGAAGTGCATCCGGCTTTATCACGGCGGAAGACGGTGTGACCGTCTGTTTTCACTCCTCCGAAGTGTTGGCGTACGACGTCACGTCTCTTTCCGTCGGTCAAGTGGTGGTCTTTGACGTGGAGGGTGGAGACTGCCTCAGGGCGACTAACGTCTGCGTGCTGCGACCGCAGCATGTCGCGGACGTGCCCGCGAAGCGTCAGCAGACCTTCCCGCTCCGCTACATGGGCTTCGACCAAACAGAGAGCATTCGGGCGTACAGGTTTCAGCGCGCTGCGCCGGGCGAAGAGACGAAGACATTCATCGTGACCACCGACCTGGCCCTGTTCAGGAAGCATCGCGTAGGGATACAAGAGGGGCCCGCGTTGTGTCTGCAAACGCTGGCCGCGTGCCTGGCTGGCGCCGACTCAATCCCGCGGCCGCCATTGCGCCGCGCGCTCACCGACCAGGATATGCTCGCGCATCTGGCCAGCCGGCCGGTTCCTGCAAAGAGGTCTCGGCCCAAGGCGCCACCCCGCCCTCACCCGGCATTGCGCACTTGAGGTGACTCATGAAGATACTTCTCATCTCGCCCAGGACGGGACGGCTGGCGAAGACCCCGTCGGCGCTCATGATTCCCCAGCTTGGGCTTCACATCCTCGCGGGCTTGACACCACCCGAGCACGAGGTGAAGATCGTCGAGGAAGAAGTGGAAGACATCAACCTAGATGAGCCCTGCGACCTGGTGGGGATCAGTTGCATGACCGCCAACGCGCCCCGGGCCTATCATCTGGCCGATGAGTTTCGGCGGCGGGGTAGAAAGGTGGTCCTTGGCGGGGTCCACCCCTCCATCCTCCCGGACGAGGCCATGGGGCGCGCCGATGCCGTGGTCGTCGGGGAGGCCGAAGGGGTCTGGAATGAGGTGCTCGCCGATGCATCGTCGGGAACTCTAAGGCAGCGCTACCATCGCCCCGACTGCGATCTGGACCGGTACATCCCCATGCGCAAGGGGAGCTTCGACCGCAAGAGTCCTTTCAACATCCTCCCTGTGATGACCACTCGTGGCTGCCCGTTTGATTGCGACTTCTGTTGCGTCTCTGACCTGTTCGGGAAGAGAATCCGGCACTTGCCGGTGGTCAATGTTGTTCGCTTCATCCAGGACACCGGCGGGAAGAGGTATCTCTTCCTCGACGACAACATCATCGGCGACCGGCGCTACGCCCGCGAGCTTTTCGCGGGCATCACACCGCTCGGCATCCAGTGGGTTGGGCAGGCCTCGGTGTCGATCGTGCGCGACCCGGAACTCATGAAACTCGCGGCCGACAGCGGCTGCGCCGGACTGTTCTTCGGGGTCGAGAGCGTGTCGGCGGCCCAGCTTCAGAAGATGCGGAAGTCGTTCAAGGACATCGCCATGGTCGAGGACGCCATCAAGAGGGTCCGTGACGCGGGAATGTTCTTTCACGCCTCTCTCGTCTTCGGTTTCGACGAGGATACGAAGGCGATCTTTCCCGAGACCCTGGAGTTCCTTGCGCGGAACAAGATCGGCACGGCCACCTTCAACGTTCTCACGCCCTACCCGGGGACCAGGGTTTATGAGCAGTTCAGGCGGGAGGGCCGGCTCCTGACGCGCGACTGGAGCCATTACGACCATGCCACGGTGGTCTTCAGACCCAGGAACATGAGCCCGTACGAGTTGCAGGAAGGCAAGGCCCGGGTCAAGCGGGAGTTCTCGCGTCTATCGTCCATCCTGCGGCGCTTGCCGGCAAACCTGCGGCACCCGTTCTACTACGTGGCCATGAACCTGGCCATCAGGAAGAACGCCAGCGAGGACTACGGGGAGCTGCCTCGTCAAAAGGCCGAACTCTCCGACGGAACTCCTTCTCTTCACCCTGGCGTTCAAGGTGAGGAAATACCTCAACCCTGTTGACCGTAGCGCGCAGCTATTCATTTCTGGGCAACACAACGGCGAGCGACGGCTGGGAGGCGGCGCTCGATTCCGGGCTGACCTGGTTGACGGCGCTGAAGTAGGGGGCCGATCAGGCGAGCACGTCCAGCAGGCTGCGTGATAGCTCGTCGGCGGTGCGGATCACGCGGGCGTTGATCTGGAACAGGTTGCGGGCCTCGATCAGGGCGACCATCTCGGCCGACAGGTTTACGACGTCTTCCGGGGCGGCGGCCTCAAGAACGAGGGGCAGGCGGGCCAGTTTGCCCGCTGCCCCCTCCAGCACAGTCTCGGCCCGGTTGAGGCCTTCCAATGCGACATCGAAGACCAGCATGTGTCTTCCTAACAACTCTTCGGCCTGCAACGCGAGAATATTAACGCCGGGATCAGAAGTAGCTGCGCAGAGCGGAGAACTTCTGGAGCACCAGCAGGCGGCCCGGGCCGTGACGGATCTCTTCGGCCTCGAGTGACCAGCTCCGCGGGTGGGGGATGTAGACTGCGTTGAGGCCCAGCTCCAGCGCCGGATTGATGTCCGAGCGGGGTGAGTTGCCGATCATCCAGGTGCGCCGCGGCTCCAGGCCGCAGCGCTCGACCAGACCGCGATAGGAGGCCACGTCCTTCTCCTTGACGATGGCGGTGTGCCGGAAGTAGGGCGCTAAACCCGAGCGGTCGATCTTCAGTTTCTGCTCCTCCGGGTGCCCCTTGGTGAACAACAGCAGGTCGTGACGCGGATGAAGATAACGCAGCGTCTCCGCGACCCCTTCGATCAACTCCACGGGCTGCTCGAGAATGCGGCGGGCTAATGACATCACGCGCTCCAGGTCCGCGCCCGAGATCGCGCGCTCCACCAGGCGCTCGTAGCACTGGCGCAGATTGCGGGCGAAGTTCTCCGCCCCGTAGCCGTGCGTCTGGCGGTTGGCGAGCTCGATCTCATCCAGCACCGCGCGGATCTGGTCCGCATTCCAAGTGGAGTGGTCGAGGAATTCGACGAACTCCGCGAAGGCGCGCTCGAAGTAGACGTTGTTCTCCCACAGGGTGTCGTCGGCGTCCACGATCAGATGTTGCCGGACGCCGCTGAAGGCGGGGCCGGAACCGGTCTCGGCGGCCGGTAGCTGCATGTTACCATTATGGCTTCGCTGGCATGCGGATCGACGGCCAGGTGGCGCTCATCACCGGGGCTTCCGAGGGCATCGGCGCGGCCTGCGCGGCGGCCTTCGCGCGTCGCGGCGCGCGCCTGGCCCTGACGGCGCGGTCGCGCCAGAAACTCGAACAAGTGGGCGGGCCTGAGGCGCTGGTCGTCGCCGCCGACCTCACCGACGCCGGCGCTCGCCGCCGCGTGGTCGAGGCGACGCTGGAGCGCTTCGGCGCGATCGACATTCTAGTCAACAACGCCGGCGTGGGCTTGTATGGGCCGAGCTGGCAGGCGGCCATGCCCACGGTGCGCCAGATGTTCGAGTTGAATCTGTTCGCGTTGCTCGACATGATCCAACTGGTTGTGCCCCACATGCAGCAGCAGCGCCGCGGCGCGATTGTCAACATCGGCTCGATCGCCGGCAAGGTGCCGCTGCCCTGGCTGACGCTGTACGGCGCCTCCAAGTACGCTGTGGGCGCCCTCAGCGACGGCCTGCGAAGCGAGCTGAAACCCTTCGGCATCCAGGTGACCACAGTGTGCCCGGGTCTCGTGAAGACGGCCTTTGGCGATCACGCGCTGGAGGGGCGCTTGCCCGGGCGCATCGAGCGGACCCGGCGGTTCTCGATCTCCGCCGACGAGTGCGCGAACGCCATCGCGCGCGGGGTGGAACGCGGCGCGCGCACGGTGGTGGTCCCGCGTATCGGCTGGGTATTCGTGGTTTTGGAACGCCTGCTGCCCTGGGCGGTGGACGCGGCCATGGCGCGCCTGTATCACGGTTCGGAGCCGCCGGCATGATCCTCAAGCTGGCACGCACGCCGGCCATCTACCTGGTCGGCTTCATGGGCAGCGGCAAGACCACCGTGGGCCGCCTGCTGGCCGACAGGCTGGGCTGGAGCTTTGTCGATCTGGACACCGAGATCGAGACCGAGCAGGGCATGCCGATCGCGGAGATCTTTGACCGCCACGGCGAGGAGCAGTTCCGGAAGCTCGAGACGGAAGCCCTGCGCCGGCGAGTGCGCCTGGTGCAGACCGGCAGACCGATGGTGGTGGCGCTGGGCGGAGGAGCGTTCGCGCAGGCGTCGAACTACGAGCTGGTGGAGAACAACGGGGTCACGGTGTGGCTGGACTGCCCGGTGAGGGTGGCCTGGAGGCGCGTGGAAGCGGACTCCGGACGCCCCCTGGCGCGGGACCAGCAGCGGTTCGCGGCGCTCTACGAAGCGCGGCGGGCCAGCTACGCCTGCGCCGACTACCGCATAGAAGCTGCCGCGGACGACCCGCAGTGCTGGGTGGAGGCGCTGCTGGCGTTGCCGATCTTTTAGGGGACGTCGAACGTGGATCGTGGATCATCAAGAGGGTTGCGCAAGCACGCGCTTACGATTCTCCGGGCGGCGTTGAAGGCCGCCGACCCGATCGAAGCGGTGCGGCGGCATCTAAGCGCTGATGGGCGGACGCTGGTGGCCGGCGGACGCCGGTACCGCCTGGGAGACTTCCGCAGCATTTACGTCATCGGCGCGGGCAAGGCCAGCGCGGCCATGGCCGCGGCGGTCGAGCGCTTGCTGGGACGGCGGGTTCGCGGCGGCGTGGTCAACGTGAAATACGGGCACCTGGCCAGGGTTCGGCGCATCGAGCTGAACGAGTGCGGCCATCCGTTCCCGGACTCGAACGGCGTTCGTGGCGCCGCGCGCATCGTCGAGATTGCGCGCCAGGCCGGGGAAGAGGACCTCGTCATTTGCGTGATCTCAGGTGGAGCCTCGGCCCTGATGGCGCTGCCGGCGGCGCCGATCACGCTCGAAGAGAAACAGACCGTCACCAAGCTGCTGCTCGCCTCGGGCGCCAGCATTCACGAGATCAACGCCGTGCGCAAGCACATCTCGGCGGTGAAGGGCGGGCAACTGGCGCGGCTGGCCGCGCCGGCCGGCGTGCTGGCGCTGCTGCTCTCCGACGTGATCGGCGACGATTTGGACGTGATCGGCTCCGGCCCCACGGCGCCTGACCGCTCCAGTTTCGCCGACGCCAAGCGGGTGTTGGATGAGTACTCGGTTTGGGAGGCCGTCCCCGCCGCGGTGCGGGAACGCATCTTGAGCGGCCTGCGCGGCGAGATCCCGGAGACTCCCAAGCCGGGAGACGAAGTTTTCTCCCGCACCCAGAACCTGGTGATCGGGAGCAACCGGCTGGCAGTGGATGCGGCGGCGCAGGCGGCGCGGAGGCTGGGCTACCACACGCTGGTGCTGTCAACCCTCATCGAAGGCGAGACGCGCGACGTGGCGCGCATGCACGCCGCCATCGCCCGCGAAATCATCGCCTCGGGCCGGCCCCTGACGCCGTCGGCGTGCCTGATTTCGGGCGGGGAAACCACGGTCACCTTGCGCGGCGACGGTCTGGGCGGGCGCAACCAGGAATTCGCCCTGGCGGCGGCGATCGACCTGGCGAGCTGCCAGCACGTGGTGGTTTTGAGCGCCGGGACCGACGGCACCGACGGGCCCACCGACGCTGCCGGCGCGATGGCGGATGGCGCGACGGTGGCACGCGCCGCCGCCTTGGGCCTCGATGCCCGGCGCTTCCTGGCAAACAACGACTCGTACCACTTCTTCCAGCCATTGGGCGACCTGCTCGTGACCGGGCCGACCGGCACTAACGTGATGGACGTGCGGCTCATCCTAGTGGGCAAGCCGGGCTGAGCGCTGGGCTGACCCGGCCCGGGGGGAAGTGCGCTAAAGCCTGAGCAGGCGCGCCGCGTTGCCGCCGAGGATGGCGGCTCGATCTTTGTCTGAAACATCCAGGCCACGAATGGTCTCCAGCATGCGTGGGAGGCTGCCGATCTGGTGGGGGTAGTCGCTGCCGGCCAGAATGTGGTCCGCGCCGGCGAAGGCGATGGCCAGCTCGAGGGCCCGCCGGTCGAAGTTGACCGCGTCGTAATAGAACCGCTTGAGGTAGTCGCTCGGGGGCCGCGGGATCTGGGCGCGGCACTCGCGGAAGGCGTGGAAGCCCCGGTCCAGCCGTTCGGCCAGATAGGGGATGGCGCCGCCGAGATGGCAGAGCACCCACTGGATTCGCGGGAAACGCTCCGGGACGCCGCTGAATGCGAGCTTGGCCGCCGCCAAGGTGGTGTCGAACAGGAATCCCACCAGCGGCATGAGCCAGAAGTCCGTCATGGCCTCGACGCCCACCGGACTGGTCGGGTGAATGTAGAGCACCGCGCCGAGATCGTCGGCGGCCTCATACAGAGGCCAGAACCGCTGGTCGCTCAGCGCGATTCCGTTCACGTTGCTGAAGAGCATGGCGCCGCGCAGGCCGAGATCGCGCGAGGCCCGCTCGAGTTCTTTCACGGATGCGGCCGGATCGTTCAGTGGCAGGGTAGCCAGGGCGGCGAATCGGCCGCGTTTGCTCTGGGCAATCAAGGCGAAAGCGTCGTTCACCAGGGCGGCGAGCCGCGCGGCGGTGGCCGGAGCCTCGACGTGCGTGCCCGGCGTGGTCAGCGTGAGCACCTGCGTATCGACGTCGTGCTCGGCCAGCACCCGCTCGCGATAATCAATGTCGCGGTGTCCCCTCACGGCGACGTTGTAGTCGCCGGGGTAATGCAGGCGCGGATTTCCGTCATCGTCAACGGTCACCTTGACCGCGCTGGGACCAGCGCGCAGGGCCTCCAGGTAGGCCGGTGGGTAGTAGTGGTTGTGGAAGTCAATGATGCGCATGCTTTCTCCGCGCCCAAAGATGGCAAAGAGGCCAGCCTATCACGACCACCAGCAGCCCGGTCGCGGCCTGGATGGGGTCGGCCGCGATAAGAACGACGGCGACGACCACGGAGGCTCCGATAAAGGAAAGCGGGGCCAGCGGATAGCCCCAGGCGCGGTAGACAGGCACATAACCAGCACGGCGGCGCAACCGGAACAGGCCGATCGTCATGAGGGCGAAGAACAGCCACTCGGTGTAGATGACCCGCGTGAACAGGTCGCGATAGGTGCCGGTCGCCACCAGCACGGATGACCAGAGCGCCTGAGCCAGAATCGCCAGATGCGGCGTGTGGAAGCGGGGATGAATGCTGCCCAGCCAGCGAAAGGCCAGGCCTTCTTCCGCCATTGCGAAGTAGGCCCGCGGTCCGGCGAGAATGACGCCGTTGAGAACGCCGAGCGAAGAGAGAATCACCAGCGCCGAGATAGCGGCTGCGCCGCGCGTTCCGGCCAGCGCGCGGGCGGCGTCGGCGGCCACGCGGGTCGAGGAGATCACCCGCTCCAGAGGAAGCGCGTACAGGTAGGCGGCATTCAGAGCGACATAAATCGCGGTCACCGTGAGGGAGCCGATCAGGAGCGCCTTCGGAATGGTCTTCTCCGGGTTCCGGGTCTCCCCGGCCGCGTAGGTCACCATGTGCCAGCCTCCGAAGGTGAACAACGCGGCGCTGACCGCCAGCACGAACTCGCCGAACGACACGCGAGGCACGCTGGCGTCGGAGGCCGTTCTATCGGCCGCAGAGCCGAAAGCGAAGACCATCACCAGGAGGACAAGAATCGCCACAACCTTGGCCGTGGTGACGATGGTTTGCAGAAGGCTTCCCTGCCGGACGCCTAAATAGTTGACCAGCGACAGCAGCAGGATGCCCGTGATCGCGACCGCGCGGATCCCCAGGTCGCCGAGCGGGATGAAATAGGCGACGTAGCGCGCCAGGATGACCGAGGTGGCCGCGATGATTCCGGAATGCACGCTCCAGAACATGGCCCAGCCCCACAGGAATCCGCACGTCGGCGAGAGAGTTTCCTTCAGAAACACGTACACGCCGCCGGTGCGGGGGAACGCCGAAGACAGTTCGGCGCAGACCAGCGCGCCGGCGAGCGTCAGGATTCCGGCGACGACCCAGACGGAGAGCACGCCCGCGAGGCCGGGCACGTGCCGGTTGATTTCGGCGGGCTGAACGAAAATCGACGCGCCGATGATGATGCCGACCACCATGGCCGTCGCATGGAGCAGGCCGATGGGACGCTCGAGAGCCGGACGAAGATGAGGGGTCGCCAAGACGGGCCAGTCTACCACAGGGATTCAGGACGACGACTCGGAAACCTCCGGCTCACCGCCCAGGTTCGCCCGGGTCCCAGATCGTCGCCAGAATCACGCGCTCCCGGTCCGCGTATTCGGCGAAGTAGTAAACCGTAACCATATTCCCGTCGAGCCTCTGGACGGAGCGGGTGTACCCGAGATCCCAGGCCGCGCCGTCCTCCCGCAGCACGATCTCGCCGCTCCACGTCCGGCCTCCATCGCCGCTCAGGCGGGCGCGAATTCCGTACGGTTTGCCCCGGTAGCCGTACGTGATGGCGAGGCGCCCGTCCTTCAGGCGCACCAGGCTGGGCGGGTTGCCGCTGAAGCCCCCGGTGAACGGCGCGGGCCGGCTCAGGTAGCTCCAGGTCCGGCCGTTGTCGGCCGACAGGTAGGCGTCGATCCAGTCGGTGTTGCCCTCCTTCGAGCGCACCGCCGTCAGAAGGCGGTTCCTGGAGAGCCGAACGGTGGACGGCATGATGGTGAAGCCTTCCGGCTCGGGTGCGATCCAGGAGACGAACTGCCAGGTGATGCCGCCGTTGGTCGTGCGCGCGCACATTGGGCGCCCTTCGCGGCCGTTGGACTTCGATGCCGTGACGAAGACCAGGGCGTCGCGCTTGCCATTGATGATGTAGTCGGTCCGCGCGGCGATGCCCTGCTGCCCGAACAACGGGAACCGAAAGGGCCCCTTCCACGTCTTGCCGCGGTCCAGCGTATAGAACAGCCGTGAGGGTCCCTTGTGGATGTCGGTGAACCGGAGCGTCATGGCGAAGCCGGGATGCGTGAAGTCCATCGCCTCGGTGAGGTCAACCGGCGGCTTCCCGCCCTGCTCCGGAGGAAGCAGCGAGGGAGGCGCCTCGATTTGCCAGGTGTGGCCGCCGTCCCGGCTGCGCGCCAGGCGCGGCTCCTCCGGCCGGTCGGGATCGACCTGGTGCCGGTCTGGCGGGCGCTGCTTGAAATAGGCGGCGCTGAAGCCGGCCAGGATCTCATTGCCCCACGACCAGATCCCGTGATTGGCCGGCCATCCGCCGAACCGCCCCGTCTCCGCGTAGACGCGAACGTGCTCGATGAGTTGCGGCGGCGGGGCGGCAGGCGCCGCGCTCGCGCCGCCGGCAACCACCGCCGTCGCCAGAAGCGCTCGTCTCATCCCGGATCTTCTCGACGCCATCATAGAGTTCCCTCGACACGCGCCTCCGACTCGACCTGGGCCACCATTCGGGCGGCGTCGCGCCGGACGAAAAAGATGATTCCAATGAGCAGCAGCAGGCCGGCCGCGACGTACACCATCGAGGCCAGCGCAATCGCCAGGCCCAGGCTCTCCCGCTGCGCGATAATGCCGATCACCAGCGGGGCGCTCCCTCCGCCGGCCAGCCACCCGACCGCGTTCATGAACCCCGCCGCCGTGCCGCGCGCCTCTGGCCGGATGACGTCGTACACCGAGGCGAAGATGTTGGCATCGTAGAGGCCTTTGAAGAGGCCCCAGGCCGCCAGCGCCAGCATCAGCCAGGCCACCGATTGCGTCAGGCCGCACAGCGCCACGAACGGAGCCCCGCACAGAACGCCGATCATCTGAACGATCATCCGACCCCGAGGGGTTCGCTTGCGGAGCGTGTCGGCTAACCAGCCTCCCAGCGGCGCCCCCACCATGCTGGCCACCTGCGCAAAAATGGTCGCCGTCAAACCCGCCATCGCCAGGCTCATCTGAAACTTGTCGTACAGGAACTTCGGCATCCACGACAGCAGCACCACGGCGACAAAGTTCGCGCACATGAACGCGCTCATCAGCAGCAGAACCGTGGGTGTGCCCCAGATCACCCGCAGGAACTCGCGCAGCGGCAGCCGGGCGGCCATCGCCCGCGAGTTTGCGCCGACGTCGGCGAAATCCGCCGCGCCCCGCCGCGGTTCGCGCAGGAACCTGTTAAGAACCACCCCCAGCAGGATCCCCAGCCCGCCGAAAATGATGAACGACCAGCGCCAGCCGTAGTGCTGGCCGATCAGCCCCGCAAAGAAGCCGCCGCCGATGGTCCCGATGTAGACGCTGGTCTGGTGCAGGCCCATCGCGCGGGAGCGGGTGGCTCTGCCGTGGTAGTCGCTGATCATCGACATGGAGGCGGGATAGTAGAACGTCTCGCCCAGGCCCTCGGCGGCGCGGAAGAAGAACAGGTGCCGGAAATTACGCGACAGCGCTGTCAGCACGCAGATGATGCTCCAGACGTGCAGGCCGAGCAGGATCGCCGACTTGCGGCGCACCCGGTCCACGATCATTCCGGCGCAGGGCGCTCCCAGCCCGTAGACCCAGGCAAAAGACGATCCCAGCAACCCCAGCTCCACCGGCGTCAGCCCCAGCTCGCGTTCCAGCAGGGGGAAGACCGAAAAGATCGCCTGCCGGTCCGCGTAGTTGAAGAAGGAGATGCACCAGAGCATGGCCACCACGCGCCACTTGTAGTCGGGGCTCATCGAAGTCAGTAGAGCGCCCGCGCGCGTGGTTGATCCCGCCATTTGTTCAAAGGCTCAAGAAAGCTCCTGGCGCCGGCGGCCAGGAATCCCAGTTCCGTCGGGGCCTGGAAGAGCAGGAATCCCTGCCGGAGATATTCCTCGATCTGCTCGGGCGCGGCGGCCGGCCGGCCCAGGAACTTGTTGTGCCGCTGGCCGGCGGCCACGATCTTCTCCACCGCCTGCCGGACTTTCGGATGTTCCTGCTCTCCGCGCAGCCCCAGCGAGAACGACAGATCGCTGGTGCCGATAAAGATCACGTCGGCGCCCGGCGTGGCGGCGATCTCGTCGATGCGCTCGAGGGCGCAGGCCTCCTCGACCACCAGGATGACGGTGACATTCTCGTCGGCCGAGTCGTAATAGCGCTCCGGCTCCGGCCAGCAAGAGCGCGCCAGGCTGTCCCCCGACCCGCGCCGCCCGGCCGGCGGGTAGCGGCAGGCGGCCACCGCCTGCCGGGCAAGCTCCGGCGTGTTGGTGAATGGGAAAATGACGCCGCTGACCCCGGCGTCCAGCACTCTCTTCGCCGTCCACAATTCGTTCACCGGCACACGGGCGAAGGGCAGCGCCGCGAGGCCGCGCGTCGCCAGCACCATGTTGCGCAGGGTTTCCAGCGTGATCGGCGCGTGCTCCATGTCGATCCACAGGAAGTCAAAACCCAGCCGGGCGGCGTGCGCTGCGATCTCGGCGCTGGCGGCCGTCAGAGTAATGCCCACCACCGGCCGGCCTTCCTGCAAGGCCTTCTTTACCGGGCTTTTCCAGCCGACCGCGCTCATTCCTTCTTGATCAGCCATACCTCAGATACCTGACAGCCCCGGCCGCTGCCCCCCAAGCCCGGCTCCCGATGCCAGCTCAGGTTCAGCTCTCCTTGCCGGGTGGCTTCCTTCGGGATGTCGAATTCCAAAGCCTTGATCGGCGCCGGTTTGTCGATCAGCGGATGGATCTCGATCTGGCCGTTCGCCGTGAGCCGGATCTTGCGCGCAGGGCTGTCGCCCGCGTATACCACACGGATCTTGTATTGCGCGTTCGGGTCGAGGTTTTCGTAACGCATGCGGAGCGGCGCGTCATTCAGCGACTCCGCATGATTCCACCAAGAGCTCCGCCACGCGGGGCGATAGGCGAAACCGACCAGCGGGGATTCCAGAAACGCCGGATCCTTCTCGTAAGGCTGGCCTCGAGCCAAGTGCGGTTGCTGTGCGGGGTTCCCCAGATCGTCATAGAAACCGCCCGGACCCGGGTTGGTCCAGTTCACGATCTCATCCAGCGCGCTGAGCCGTCCAAACTCGTCCTGAGTCTGCCGCAGCTCCGTGAACTTCTGCTTCAGCCACAGCCGGTTGTTGAGCGGCGCATCGACCGTGTCGAGGTTGGCGCCGCGATCGACCGCGATGGCTTTGTAGCGCGGCACGCTCAGTTGCATCCGAATGCTCTGGAACAGCGCTTCGGCCAGCTCGAAGATTCGCGCGCGCCAGGAAGGAGCCGCCGGATCGGTCACCGCGCGGTCCAGGCGCTGTTCGGCGCGCTCCATGGCCGCCAGCGAACCCGCCGTTCTCGCCCTCCGCAGCTCGTCGATGGCCCCGTCTTCCAGCTCCATTTCGCGCAGCAGCCGGCGGCGCGTGTAGGCGTCGTAGTAGGCCCGGTAGAGCGCCTGCTGGAAGCGCCAGTTCGCCAGCACTTGCGGGGACGCCGCCCGCTCCATCGCCTGGAACTGTTGCAGCGTGGAATACACCCCTGCGTTGGCGGCCAGCGGCCCGCGCCAGTTCCCTTCCAAAGCCAGCAGGCCCTGAGCGAAGCTGTCCGTGTACTGCTCGCCGATGAAAAACCGGCTGTACTCCCGCAAGATCTCGATCACCGGCTGATCCGGGTTCCAGCCCAGCCCGCTCCAGATGAACTTGCTCACGTCGTCGTTGGCGCCTTCCGAGTAAGTGAGGAAGCCGATCGTGTAGGGCTGTAGAAGACGGAAGATGGCGGCTTGGTCTACGGGGCGCGGGTTGATGGTTTCGCGTGCCTCGGTGAGGGCGTAGGCCGTGTCCCAGTCCGGCACAGGGTACTGGCACTGGCGGCTGTGGGTGATGTCCGGATAGTGGCGGATCGGGTAGCGCTTGGGAACCGCCTCCCGCAACTGCGCCAGGCTCGGGCGGATCTGCGGGCCGAACACCACGCCGCTCAGCCAGGCCGGCTGCTGGTTCTTCAGAATCTCCAGAAACTCGTCCATCCACGCCTGGGTGAAGCCTTGCGGGGAGACCCACATCTGCGCCTTGGGATGATAGCGGCGCAGAACTTCGGTCTGCTTTTCCAGCAAAGCCATCAAGTGCTTCGGTTGGGTGTGTCCGGGATCGCCGCCCGGAACGAACACGGCGTCGAGGCGGGGCATTCTCTTGAAGAACTCGGCCCATTCGTTCAGCGCGAACTCGACGGTCTTCGGGTCCGAGTAATCCTTGTCCATCGCCGGATACCAGACCCAGACGTCCAGGCCGTATTCATCGGCGAGGCGCGACATCTCCGCGTTCATCTGCATTTTCGGCAGCGGAAAGTGCGGGCTGTCATCGGCGTCGTCCGAGCGCGGCGGAATCAGCTCGATGGCGTTGGTGCCAAACACGGCCAGGTCGCGGATGTACTGGTCCCACGTCGGAACGCTCCAGGCGTCGTAGGCGTTGGTTTTGGGCCGGTAGCCGAGCTGGTGGCCGCGCAGCGGGTACTTCGGCGCGGTGCTGATCTGGTATCCATCCGGCAGCCGGATCGACTGCCGGCTCATGCGCAGTTCCCGGAGCAGCTTGCCTACGCCGAACAGCACGCCCCGGGGGTCGTTTCCCGAAATGGTGACCGTCAGGCCCTCGGTGCGGATGCGGAAACCTTCGGCCGGTCCGGAGCCTCTCTCGATCAGCACCGCTGGCGCGCTCGCTGGCGGTCGCGTCGGCGATACCGGCCAGCGGATTTGGGTCCGCTTCTCAACCTCTTCCACCAGCGCGGTGACGGCTTTTTTCTCCACCGCCGAAAGGCCCGGCGGGCAGACCACCGTGGCGCGCGTCAGATCCAGAGCCAGAGCAGGGACCGCCAGCAACGCAAAGATCAGAAGCATTGTGAGCCACCTCCATTGGTAAGGGCGCCGCAGGGCGGCCCCTTTTCGGGCCGCCGGTTCGGACTGCCCTCGGGTTGGAACTGTTCGAAAACCGTGGGCGGCAACGGCATGATCCGGTTCAATTCGTTTTCCCTCTCCCAGCGGTCATATGTCTCCAGACGTTCCTGCATACTGGCTCGGATGTGCTCCCCGAGTCGTTGCATCGCCCTTTGAGCGTTGCCGGATTCGACCGCCTCAAGAACGTCGTGGTGATACTGGTAGATGCGGTCCAGCAGCCGGGCGTCGTGGCCTTCGCGCCGGTAGGAGAAGATGCGGGTGAGCACTCGTGTTTCGGCCACCACCTTCATGATGCGCCGGTTGCCCGCCATCCTGAGAAGGAACATGTGGAACCGCATGTCGGCGCAGAGAAAACGCTGCATCTGGGCTTCGTCCAGCCGCTGGCGGCCGGAATTTCGAAGTTCGTCCGCAATGGCCCGAACTTCGTCACACAGCGCGCGCAGCACGGCCAGATCCGAGGGATGCAGGGCCTGTCGAGCCGACTTGCCAACTGCGTAGACTTCCAGCGCCTCCCGGAGTTCGTACAGCTCTACAATGTCGTCCCGCTCCGGTTTGACCACAATGGTGCCTCGCCCGGGGATGTGCTCCAGGAGCCCCTCAACGACCAGCCGACCGATAGCCTCTCGTACGGGAGTGCGGCTGCTGCCGATTTCCCGCGCCAAGGGGATTTCCGAGATGACCGAGCCGGCGGGGAGGTGCCCCGTCATGATCTTCTGCTGGATGTACTCGTATGCCTTCCGTCGCAGCGAACCGTCTCTAGTCTGCGATGGGCTCATTGGTCCCCTGCCGCAGCCCAGGAGACTCTCCACTCGCGCAGCCACTCCAGCGGCGCTAGCGGCCAAGCTAGGGCCTGGATGGAATCCTCTTGACAGGGTGAATGCAATGGCATACAATAAGTATACACCCAAGACAAGTTGGGTGTCAAGCAATTTCTAACAGCCGTGGCGGCAGGTTCCTCCCGAGGACGGCGACCGCCGTCGAGATTCGGCCGGTCCCTGCCAGCGAGAGGGAGGAGACGATGTCTGCGAGTGAACCGAAATCGAATCGAAGACCTGCGGCGCGCCGCGTGGCGACGCTAGGCGGGCTCGCGGTGCTGATACGCAGTCTCGGGACGCCCCTTTGGATGGCGTGTCTCTTGGTCGGCCTGTCCGTCTCGGTTTATGGGCAGGAGACGACCGGCTCCGTCGCGGGTGTCGTCACCGACAGCTCGGGAGCGGTGATTCCCGAGGTGAAAATCACGGTCCAGAATGTAGGCACGAATGCGTCCTACACCGGTGCAACCAGTCAGCTTGGAACCTACAACATCCGAACCCTGCCTGTGGGCGTCTACCGGTTGACGGCGGAGGCGCCGGGTTTCAAGCGTTTCGAGGCCACAGGCATCCAGCTCCAGGTCAACGAAGTCTCCCGGGTGGACGTCACCATGCAGGTCGGCCAGCTTACCGAATCCGTGGAGGTCCAGGCCAGCGTGGTGACCGTGAACACCGAGGACGCCACGCTGCGCACGGTGGTAGACCAGAGGCGCGTGGAAAACCTGCCTCTGAACGGCCGCGACCCGGTGCAGCTCATGCGGCTGGTGGCCGGTGTTTCCCTTTACCAGGGCACCGGTGTCACCTCAGGAACCACGTACCCGGGCGTGCCGGCGGTTTCTGTGAGCGGGAACCGCGGCAACTCCACGAACTATATCCTGGACGGCGGTCAGAACAACGATCACTACAACAACGCCCCGAACCCCATGCCGAACCCGGATGCGCTTCAGGAGTTCAGTGTCCAGACCAACAATTTCAGCGCGGAGTTCGGCCGCAACTCGGGCGGTATCGTCAACGCGGTCACCAAGTCCGGCACCAACGAATTGCACGGCGCGGCGTTCTGGTATCTGCGCAACAACAACCTGAATGCCGCCAACTTCTTCGCGCCCGCCAAGCCCGGCCGCCCGGACCAGAAGCAGGATGACGGCCTGAAACGGAACCAGTTCGGCCTGACAGGGGGCGGCCCGGTCTTCCTGCCGGGAATTTACAACGGCCGCGACAAGACCTTCTTCTTCGCGTCCTACCAGGGTACCCGGGTGCGCCAGCGCCCCACCTCCCAGTTCGTCAATGTGCTGACCGCGAAGGAACGTGCGGGCGATTTCTCCGAGTTGAGCCGCGCCCTGACCAACCCCTTCGGCGGCGGGGTCTTCCCCAACAACCAGGTGCCGCCCTCGCTGTTTTTCGCAGGCTCGAAGTCCTTCATCGACAATCATATTCCGCCGCCGCTGCAAGGCCGGTCGGTGACAAACACCTACGTGACGAACTACGATGACAACCAATACCTGACCAAGATTGACCAGCAAGTCGGCTCGAAGCTCCGGCTCTCCGGCCGTGGATACTGGTCCCGGGCACATCAACCGGGCAGCTTGAACCCAAAGAACTACAGTGAGAACACCTGGATCCGCGACTGGCACAACAGCAGCTACGTGGGCAACGCTCAGTGGATTATCTCTCCGACCCTGCTGAACCAGACCATCTTCAGCTACAACACGACGGACGGGCCGGCGTCCCATATATATCCGGAAAAGGGCTGGCCGGATCTGGGGGTGAAGATCACCGTGGATAAGTATTACCAGTACCACATGACTTTCCAGACCATCAGCAGCATCGATACCGGTGACACTAATAACTTTTTCCGCAAGGAGTACCAGGCGGGCAATACCACCCGGTGGACGAGGGGGCGGCATAGCATAGCGTTTGGCGGCGAATACCACTGGGCCCTGGGGGACGTGGTGAACAACTACCGGGCGCAGGGCCAGTTCCGCTGGCAGAACAACGCCGGCTACACGGGCTATGACGTGGCGGACTTCCTGGTCGGCAAGCTGGAGCGGCTGATCCAAGGCGTCGGCGAGTTCAAGACCACGCGCTTCACCATCGTGAGCCTGTTTGCGAACGACTCGATGAAGCTCAGCCGGCGGTTCACCTTGAACCTGGGCGTTCGCTGGGAGCCATTCTTGCCCAATACGGATACGCTCGGCAGACTCGCGGCATGGGGCGGGTATAACGCGAAATCCACGAGGTTCGTCAATGCGCCTCCGGGCATTCTGTATCCTGGCGATCCGGGCATTCCGGACGCGGGCTATCCGGCCACGTGGAGCAACTTCGGTCCGCGCGTCGGCCTGGCCTATGACTTCACCGGTGATGGTAAAACGAGTCTCCGCGTGGGTTACGGAATGTTCTACGACCGGCTCAACACCCTCCAGACGAACAGCGCGGCCACCCAGGCGCCTTTTGGAACGCTGGTCGAGTTATATGAGGGACCCAACGACAATCTGGCGAACCCGTATGGCAGCTTCCCCGGCGGGAATCCGTTCCGGGTGATCGGCTTCGATGCGGTCGGCACCGAGGCGCTGAACCCCGGAAAAGACACCAAGTTCGTGCTGCCGATGGCGGCCTTCCTGTACGCCCCGGATCTGCGCAACCCGTACATCCAGTCGTGGAACCTTACACTGGAGCGGCAACTCGGCGCGGGGTGGGTCGGGAGGACCTCTTACGCCGGATCGAAGGGCACGGCCCTGGTGAGCGGCCGGGACTTCAATGCCCCCTCGCCGGATGCAAAGGCGACCACAGCCACCACCAATCAACGCCGTCCCCTGTACCCGAACTACTCCTCCATCGTGATGGTCGAGCCAGCGGGGTTGTCCGCCTACCACGCGATGCAGTTGACCGCCGAGAAGCGCTTCAGCCAGGGCTTCACGGTGCTGGCCAATTACACCTTTGCCAAGACCATCGATAACAATCAGGGCTCCGGCAACAAGGGCAACGCGACCAGCGTCACCGACCCGCGCAACCAGCGGTTTGACCGCGGTCCGGCCGACTTCGACCTGCGCCACGTGTTCAATTTCTCCGGCGTCTGGGAGCTGCCGGTCAAGTTCCAGAGCCGGCCCGCGCAGCTCCTGATGGGCGGCTGGTCGATGACCTCGATTGTTGCCTGGCGCAGCGGTTTCCCATTCACGGTGGCAAGCGGGCAGGACAACGCCCGCACCGGCCAGGGGGGCCAGCGCGCCGACATGATTGGTGATCCGTACATCGCGGGCAACCGTGACCACGGCGCTTTGGCCGCGCAGTACCTGAACAAGGCGGCATTCAAAGTCAACGAACTAGGCACCTATGGGACTCTGGGCCGCAACACCTTCCGCGGTCCCGGTTCGTTCAATGCGGACTTCGGGCTCCACAAGGACTTCCCGATGGGGGAGCGTCTGAGATGGCAGTTCCGTTTTGAAGCCTTCAACCTGTTGAACAACGTGAACCTCAGCAATCCGAGCGGCACGGTAACCAGCAGCAACTTCATGCGGATCACCTCGGCGTCCGACCCGAGAATTTTGCAATTCGCTCTCCGACTTGAGTACTGAACTTCGCCAAGGCCCTTTTCAGCACCGCTCTACGGCAGCGGTTCGTAGACCACGTAGGCGAACTGCTGGGAGTCCGGCGACCAGGAGTTCACGTTGATCGTGCCCTGGCCCCCGCAGAACCGCACGAGCGTCCGGGGCGCGGCAAGCTTGATCTTCCTGCCCGGCGCGGAAACAATCCGGAGCTGGATCTCCATCCTCCCGTTGTGGGCCTTGACGCCCGGCGGGAAGGAGAGGAACACGATCCACAGAGGGCGCTGTTCTCGGCGAGTGCTGGCGGCAAGTCTTTGAAGGCTTTGGTCGGGCCGCGGGGATTTGAACCCCGGACCTCTTGCACCCCAAGCAAGCGCGC